>NZ_JBIAQV010000095.1:0-10751 GCF_042889305.1 Streptomyces sp. NPDC002619
CAGACCGCCTGGATCAACGACCCAGCCAAGCGCCGCGAACCCGCACCACAAACCTCATAGCGTCACGACCGTCTCACTGGACTTGAAATCTTCCGTCAGGCTCCGGATCGTCCAGCGTGCAAAGGCGACGAGACGGCGTCGATGTCCTGACGGTACGAATCCACAGCGAGAGCTTGTTGCCAACGCACAATCAACCATCGGAGGGTGCGACCACGACCTCGATGAGCATGTCGCGTACCGTCCAAGGACCAGCTGGTGCCCTGTACGTGCCGCTATACGCACGTCGACCAGGACACGTAAGGGGAGGCCATGAGCCACGTGGATCGGCGTTCGGAGACTCGCTCACAGTAGGGCGGCGGAGCGACTTTGGCCGGGAGCTGCTTTGGGGCGAGTGATCATGGCCCCGTAAGCTTCCGGCGCGTCGGGCAGTCTGTGGACCTGCCCGTTAAAGCACGACGTTGGGGCCACGATCTTCGAGGCTCGCCCCAAAGTGGCTGGCTAAAGTCGTGGAGCCGCCCGCCCCAGCCACGGAGGGGTTTCACTCATCCGCCCGCATGCACGCCGCGCGCCGCCGGGCGCGGCCAGCCGGGGCGGAGACAGGAGGCAGGCCGCGCCGCAGAGGCGGCGCGCGCCCGCGCCGTGCGCGGGCCTTGAACCAGTAGAGAAAGTCTGAGCCAACTGGGCGTCTGCTACAGCCTGAAGGAGAGCTCCAAGTCGTCCCCTGGAAGGTGGAATTCCTCCAGTGCGAGCGGCTTCTCTGCCGCGGTGAGCGTTACGCGGATGATGTGGAGCAGCGGCACACCTTCGGGGAGTCGGAGGGCCTGGGCCTGGTCCGGGAGTGGCATGCGGGTGCGGATGTACTCCGTGAAGTGAAGTTCGTGGCCCAGGTCGGCGAGTGCCGCGTAGAGCTCCGGGGCCGGCGGGGGTGCTTCCTCTTCGTACTTCGTGTCGATCAGTACGGAGAACGGCACGTACGTGCGGTGGAGTTGGCGGAGACGTCCGTTGTCGGCGGTCTGCAACGCGTCGTAGGTGAACATCGGCTCGCCCGGCGGGATGCGCAACAGGTCGGCGAGTGCGAGCGGGGCGTCCGTGCGGGTGGCCACTGGGGGTTCCGCGTTGGCCCAACCGATGCCGTCGGCCTCGACGTAGCCTCCGTCTGGAGTGCGCCGGATGCCGCGCGGACGCGTGTGGCTGGGACGGCTCTGGGGTGATCGGGCGAAGGTGCCCCGTCCCATGATGACCTCGACGAGACCGGACGCCCGCAATTCGGTAAGGCCCTGACGGACCGTGGGGCGCGTCACACCGAACTGCTTGGCCAGTGTCTCCTCGGAGGGAAGCGGCTGGCCGGCGGGGTACGTGCCGTTCAGGATGCCTTCGCGCAGGTAGTCGGCGATCTGCCGGTACTTCGGCTGCGTGTTCTGTGGCGGCATGTAGGCCCTCCATGGCCGTGGTTCCCGATCAGCTGTGCGCCGTCGTGGACGGCTTGTGCGTTCCGGTGGACAGCGTCCCTCATCCCAAGACGGTTGACAACCCGTACTACGGGTGGCCACTCTGGATCCTGAGCCCGTAGTACGGGTCGTCAAGCAACCCGAAGGATCTGCCTTCGGGTGCGATGGATGAGGAGTCCAAACAAGTGGCAAGCCTTCCGATCGACACCGCGAAGTTCACGGGGATCATCTGTGCCGTTCCCCCGGCTCCGCGGATCGCGAACCGTGAGACCGGTCAGCTCCGCGTTGACCGCGACACGGGCAAGACCGTGTACCAGGTCGGCCTGTGCCTGATGTCGGGTGCGTCCGCCGACGTTGTGACCGTGAACATCCCCGGTGAGCCCAGCGGCGTGCAGCTCGGCATGCCCGTCGCCGTACGGGACTTGGTGGCCACGCCTTGGGAGAACGACGGCCGGCACGGCGTCGCCTCCGTGCGGCGGAGATCCGGCCCCTGAACGCTCCGGCTCCGGCTGGGAAGGGGGCCGCGCAGTGATGATCCTGGCCTCCACCGCCTCGGCCGGGACGGCCTGGCCGAGCTCGTTCGTGGTGGTGGCCGCAGTGTTGGTGTCGGGCCTGCTCCTCGCAGGGCCGGCCCTGCGCCGCCGCTACCCCGTGGCCTGGTGGCTCTTATTCGGCCTCCCGGTCGCATGCTGCCGCGTCATCCGTACGTGGCGACCATTGATGGCCGGGTGCGGTCTGGCTGTGAGTCGCCGTCCCGCTCTGACAGTCGTGTCCGGGCTCGTCGGCAAGGGGGCTCCACCTCCTCAGCCGCTGGTGCCCCGGTTCGGGTCCATACGGCCGACTGCCAGCGGCTTCTGGCTGCTGGTGCGTCTTCTTCCGGGCCAAGTGCCCGACGACTTCGTCAAGGCGGCGCCTGCCATGGCTGAAGCCTGGGGGATGCATGCCGTCCGGGTCGCTCCTCAAAAGCCGGGGACGGTCAGGATCACAGCGTCGGTCACTGACCCGCTTGCGTACCCGCGCATACCGAAGCAGCGAGGGCCCGTTCACCTTCTCCGCGTTGCGGTCGGGGCACTGGAGACCGGCGCCGCGTGGGTGATCGACCTGCGCCGCATACCGCACTGGCTGATCGTTGGCGCGACCCGGTCCGGGAAGTCCACGCTGATAAACGCGCTCGTGGCGGGCCTGGCTCCGCAACCCGTCGCCCTGGTCGGCGTCGACTGCAAGGGCGGCATGGAACTGTCGCTGTACGAACCGCGGTTATCGGCGCTCGCAACCAACCGCGAGCAAGCCGTCAGGCTCCTGGCCGCGCTGGTTGATCTCACCCTCGACCGTATGACCGTCTGCCGTGCGGCTCGGGTACGGAACATCTGGGGTCTCCCGGAGCAGGCTCGGCCAGTCCCGGTGGTCGTCATCGTCGATGAGATCGCGGAACTGTTCCTCGTCGCGAGCAGGAACGAGAAAGACGAAGCGCACGCGGCCGGTACGGCGCTCATCCGGCTCGCCCAACTCGGCGCGGCACTCGGCGTCTTCCTCGTCGTCGCCGGCCAACGCGTCGGATCCGACCTGGGGCCCGGAGTCACGGCCCTACGTGCCCAGCTCGGCGGGCGAGTCTGTCACCGCGTCGCCGACCCCGGCACAGCGGAGATGGCCCTCGGTGACCTCAACCCGGATGCGCTCAAAGCAGCGCAGGCGATCACGCCGGAACAAGCCGGTACCGCGGTGCTGGCCTCCGGCGACGGCTGGGAACGCGCCCGCTCCCACCTGATCACCGAAGCGGACGCGGAAGCCATCGCGGCCGAGTACGCGCACCTCACCCCGCACCTTCCCGAACTCCTGGACGCGAAGTGAAGGGGGTCCACCGTGCTCGTGTCCATCTCGGCGGTGCTGCTGCTCGGACTGCTCATCTGGTTCCTGCTGCGCATCCGCTATCTGCGCTGGGCCGACCTGCTGCTTTGCTCGGTCTTCGGCTTTCTGCTCGCCCGGACGGTGGCCGCGCCCCTCGTAGCCACGGTTCTCGACGGCCTGGGCGCCTTCCTCGGAGGGCTCCGTTTCTGACCCACCACGCACGGCCTCAGCTGATCAACACCCGCACAACGGGCTCCCGACGGGGCGCGAAGTCGCCAAACCCGACCCCGTCAGGAACCCACTCCATCCGCCACGTGAGCAGTGAAAGGAGCACCCTCACTTTGTCCACCGCGCATCGTCCGCGCAAATCCCCTCCGCTCGAATGCGAGCTGTGGGACAGGGAGCAGCCGACCTGCGTCGGACGGGAACAGGTCGTTCTCGTCGGACTCGACGGCTTCGAACGCTGGCTCTGCCCGGCGTACGCTGCCGCCCTCTGGCTCACCGATCCGACACTTCGCTTCAGCGCGAAGACTCGGCCTCAAGGGATCTGTGCCGTCATGTGGCAGGCGTTCGGCGGCGGTGGTCGTCAGTGACGACGCCTTCCGTGACTCTCCCGAAGGGCGTCTCCGCGCTGATCGACAGGGCCGGAGAACCGGCCTTTGCGGCCTGGAGACGCCAGATCATCCGTCTCGGCGGCTGCACCAACCCGATTCACCTCGTCGGCACCGCCACGGTCGTTGACTCGTCGACCGGCGAGGCCCTGCTCTCGTACGGCTCGGACATCTACGACGGCCGACTGCTCACCGCATGCGGCAACCGCCGGGCGACGGTCTGCCCGACCTGCGCCCGCATCTATCAGGCGGACACGTACCAACTGATCCGTGCCGGACTGGTCGGAGGCAAGAGCGTGGGGGAGGAAGTCGGCGGCCACCCCCGGGTGTTCGCGACGCTCACCGCTCCTGGCTTCGGCCCGGTCCACACTCGCCGGGAGCGCGACGGCCGCGTACGGGCCTGCCGACCCCGCAAGTCTGGGGAGCTCTGTCTGCATGGATCGCCGGCCGGGTGCCACGCACGCCACGCGGACGACGACCGGCAGCTCGGGGAACCTCTCTGCCCGCGCTGCTACGACTACGCCGGAGCCGTGCTCTGGCAGGCACAATCAGGCGGACTCTGGCACCGCTTCGTCCTGGAACTGCGCCGTGAGATCGCCCGCACGGTTGGGCTCTCCCGCGGGAAGTTCAGCGAGAGCGCTCGGGTGTCATACGCCAAGGTCGCCGATTACCAGCGGCGCGGGCTGGTCCACTTCCATGCCGTCATCCGCCTCGACGGCGCGGAGGGGGCCAACTCGACTCCGCCGGGCTGGGCCACGACTGCCCTGCTCTCGGCAGCTGTCCGCGGTGCTGCCGAGAGAGTGCGGCTCCTGGCTCCCGGGAGGGACATCGTCGGCCCCCGTGAGCTGCGGTTCGGGGAGCAGATCGACGTACGCCCCATATCCGCTTTCGGAGCGGGGGAGCGGCTGACCTCGGCGGCCGTAGCCGGTTACATCGCCAAGTACGCAACGAAGGGCGCCGAGACCGCCGGCGCGGTGGATGGCCGTATTCACGGGGCGCGGGACCTGGTCCTGTTGCCCGTACGTGCCCATGTACTCCGCATGATCAGTACGTGCTGGTGGCTCGGCGGCCTGCCCGACTTCGCCCCGCTCGGCTTACGGCGCTGGGCGCACATGCTCGGCTACGGCGGCCACTTCTCCAGCAAGTCGCGTCGCTACTCGACCACTCTGACCGCACTCCGGCAGGCTCGCGCAGATCATCGCGCAGAGGAGCAGCAAACCGCCCTCGGCATCGGCTCGCGGCCAACGGTCACGGTCGACGAGTGGCGCTACGCCGGGCGCGGCTACTCGCCGGAAGCGGCGCTCCTGGCTGCTTCGGCACGTGAGGGCGGTGCTTCCCATGGCGCGTGACGCCCGTACGAATTCGGCCGAACTCCTCACCGTTCGGCAGGTGCTCGAAGAGCTCGGCGGCATCTCCCGGCGCACCTTCTACCGCTGGCGAGAGCTCCGTATCGCCCCGGCCTGCATACGGCTGCCGAACGGTGAGCTGCGGGTTCGGCGTGACGTGCTCAACGACTGGTTGGAGGAGCGGGCGGAGGGGGTGGCCTCGTGAAGTCGTACAAGGTCTCTGTCTGGAAGCTGAGCATCAACCGCTCCGCGAAGAAGCCAACGTACCTCGTCCGGTGGTCCGTGGACGGTGAACCGTTCCACGAGTCACACAAGACGAAGGCGCTGGCAGATCGCTTCCGGGCAAAGCTCCTTCGGGCGGCCGACAAGGGCGAACCGTTCGACACTGTGACCGGCCTGCCTGACGCTCTTCAAGGCGGAAAGGCGGCGCTGTCGTTCCTCGACCTGGCGGTCAAGTATGTGGATGCGCGGTGGGCGGAGGCGTCCGCCAAGCAGCGAGACAGCGTGACCGATGCTCTGGCGACGGTCGTTCCCGCCCTGGTCAAGCCGGGGCGGGGGCGTCCCACGTCGGAGGTGCTGCGCCGGGCGCTGCGTTCGTACGTCCTGCCGGTGCCTCGGAGGGACCGGGAGCGACCGGAGGAGATCGCTGCCGCAGTTTGGTGGATCGAGAAGGCATCTCTGCCCGTAGGGGAGTTGCAAGAGATCGTCCGTGTGCATGAGGTGATCGATACCCTGAGCCGGCGGATGGACGGCAAGCCTGCGGCGACGCAGACGTACCGCCGACGGCGTGCCGTGGTCTTCAACGTTCTTGAGTACGCCGTCGAACTTGAGCACCTACCGTCCAATCCGCTGAGCCGGGTGCGGCGCAAGCGGGGAAAGCGGCCAGTGCAGGAGGTCGACCGCCGGGTCGTGGTCAACCCGCGGCAGGCGCGCGAGCTACTCACCGCGCTCACGTATGTGGGTGGCTACGACCGGGCTGGCGGTCGCCGGCTGCGCGCGTTCTTCGGGTGCCTGTACTACGCGGCCATGCGGCCAGGTGAGGCGCTCGGGCTTCGTCGCTCCAACTGCACGCTCCCGACTTCAGGCTGGGGCCGCATCGAGCTGACGGAGACCCGGCCCACCGCAGGGAAGGCATGGACCGACTCCGGCGAGGCTCACGATCGGCGGGGGCTGAAACAGCGAGCGGAAGGAGAAGTGCGAATCGTGCCGATCCCGCCTCCACCGGTGCGGCTGCTTCGCGAGCACGCGAAGGAATTCGGCACAGCGGAGGACGGGCGGCTGTTCTTCAGCGAGCGGGGAAACGTGATCGCTGCCTCTTCGTACTCGCGAGCGTGGAAGCAGGCTCGCGAGCTGGCGCTCGTGCCGCATCAGGTCTCATCGGTCCTGGCTTTCCGGCCGTACGACCTTCGTCACGCCGGCGTCTCCCAGTGGCTCAACTCAGGAGTGTCGGCCCCGGAGGTCGCCGCTCGCGCGGGCCACTCGGTGGACGTCCTTCTCAAGATCTACGCGAAATGCATCGACGGTCAGGAGCAGGAGATGAACGATCGGATCATGCGTGGGCTGGAGGAGGAGAACTGGGTCACCATCTCGGACAAGTGGCCGCCGAACCTGAGTGAGAGGGTCCCAGAGAGATCTGGGGCTCTTCTCGTTCTTTCTCATTCACGATAACGAGAGCATCGCTATGTGGCTGGAGTGGCGCGGAGAGGGCGAACGCGAGCCGATTCAGAGCCTGATCCGTGCCTTGGTTGCTGAGCACGAGGGAGTTCCCTCGCACCGACAAGGTTCGCCGCGATGCCGTGGTTAAGTCATTCCCCCTGCTCGGTCCCAAGCCGCTCGTTCCAGGCCCGCAGCTTCTCAGGGTTGCGCACGCCCCAGATGCGGGTGATCCGGCCGTCAGCGATCTCGAACGCTGCCACGTTCACGGTCAGCTCCCCGCGCATCGCCGCCAGGCCCGGCCGGCCGTTGACCGAGAGGACCCGCAGCTCCATGCCGGGCGCGCGGACGCTGATGTCCGCGATGTAGCTGGCGATCTGCGCGGCGCCCTCCACCGGTCGCAGTGTCGCGCTGACCAGGCCGCCGCCGTCGGCGATCATCACCGCGCCTGGGTCCAACAGGCCGACCAGGGCGGGGATGTCCTGCTGCTCCCATGCCTGTTTGAATTCCCGGATGATCCGCGCTTGCTCAGCGCTGGGTACCGGTGCGGACCGCACCGCGCGGACGCGGCGGCGTCCCGAGGAGGCCAGTTGCCGACAGGCGGCCGGTGAGCGCTCCACGATCGCGGCCACGTCGTTGAAGGGGTACTGGAAGACGTCGTGCAGCACGAAGGCCACGCGCTCGGCCGGGGTCAACGTCTCCAGTACGACCAGGAAGGCCATGTCCACCGATTCGTCCAGCACGATCTGGTCTGCCGGGTCGGTCGTTTCAGCTCTGCGGCCCTGCAACTGCGAGGCGTCGGGCAGCGGTTCGGGAACCCACTCGCCCACGTACCTCTCGCGTCGCGCGCGGGCTGAGCCCAGCACGTCCAGGCAGATGCGGCCGGTCACCGTGGTCAGCCAGGCCCTGGGCGAGGCGACGTCCGCGCGCTGCCCCGGCGTCAACGCGTACCAGCGGGCGAGCGCTTCCTGCACCGCGTCCTCAGCCTCGACCAGCGAGCCCAGCATCCGATAGGCGACGTTCGTCAGCCACGGGCGCTCCTGTGCGACGGCATCGGTCACAGTGTCTCCCTCACTCGAACCCGATGCCCATCATGATCGTTTACCAGCCCCGCAAAGGGCAACGGATCGTGCAGCCTCACATTCTCGGCAGCTGCGTCGTCGTATCCGCGACGGCGCACAGACGAGCAGAGGAAAACACCGTGGCCACGCAGACCATCTCCCAGTCGCGCAGCACCTTCTACCCGGCGTTCGTCCGCATCGCGGTCGTTGTGCAGACACTGACGTTGTTCTTCCAGGCGGCCACTGCCGGCCTCCTGCTCTCGCACCACCTCAGCGTCCTGCACGCAGTAGGGGCCCGGGTGATGTACGGCGCGGCCATGCTTTACGTCCTGGCCGCCATTGTGGCCTGGCGCCCGGGTGGCGGCTCGCCCAAGCCGATCCTCTACGGCACCACGTTCCTGGTCCTCGCCTCGGTGCAGGTGGTGCTCGGCATTACTCACACCCTGAGCCTGCACGTCCCGCTGGGTGTGCTGATGTTCGCCATGAGCTTTTATCAGCTCGGCCGCGAACTAGCGGCCCGCCAGCGCGTGAGTTGATGGCCGGTCCGGCTTTTCGGTTGGGCTGAGCAGACTGGTTGCGGGCTCGCTGGAGTGGAGATGCGGTGATCCCATCCGCTCCAGTGACGACAGATATGACATAACGCCACATGCCGCCGTCTGAGTCCGTCTTCGGGGGTGTGCGGGACGGCGGGCGCGCGGAATGTGATGTCCAGTCCTCGTGGAAGGCGAGGGCGATATGGATGTCATGCGCCCCGGTATTGCGCCATGATCGCGGCGGGCGGTAAAATATGCCGGTTTCAGGATTGACGGTCCGGTTCGTCGCGGTCTCACCTTCAGTGGGAGGCACGTTGCAACGCAAGGCTGTCGCGGTCCAGGGGGATCGCGTTTCGGAGTGGGGCTGGTTTCTGGCTTGGCTCGCCGTCGGCGGGTGTCTGGCCCTCGGGCTGGCCGCGCTGCTGTCGGTGGGTGTGGCCCTGATCGCCCTGGCCGCCGTGGCCGCGGTCCTCCTGCTCCGGAAGGGGTACAGAAATGCCCTGGTCGGAGCCGTCGCGGGCCTGGCTCTGCCGCTCTTCTATCTCGCTTACCTGAATCGGGGCGGTCCGGGCGACGTGTGCCACGCCACGGCCGGGGGGAGTACGTGCACCGAGGAGTACGCGCCGGTGCCGTTCTTGATCGCCGGTTCCCTCCTGTTCGCCGCCGGCTTCGTGATCTTCCCCGTACTCGATCACCGGCGCAGGGGTACGCGCCAACCTCGGACGTAACCCGGCTGACCAGAGGTTTGTGCCCCAGCCATGCGGTGGGTGGTGGAGGAGGCTAACGGGATCTTGATGCTGTGCCGCAGGCTCGTACGCGACCACGAACACCGTCCCGCCGCCGAATCGCGGGTGTACTGGGCGATTAGCGATGTGCTGGCCCGCCGACTGGCCGGGCCGGCACCTCCACCTCTTGGCGCGGCGCATGACCAGCCGGGGCTGACTTTGGGGGCGGTGCTGGTGCGTCTGGAGGGGCGGGGGTGCGACATCGCCGCGCAGGTCGAAGAGGCGAGGGAGCAGATCGCACAACCGACCGCACAGCTGGACGAACTTGGTCGGGCTGCCGAGGAGATCCGGATCACCCGCAAAGCGCTGCAACGGGTGCGATGGTTGCTGTCGGCATGTCGAGCAAGGGCAAGTGATTTCGTAGCGCTTAGGGCGTGCAGATCATTAACTCGTGGCTTTCCGCTCGGTGGTTCGTTGGTCTGGCATGAGCGGGTTGGAAGGGCAACGGGCCGTGCTGGCGGCCAAGTTCAGGGCGATTCTGCCGCACCTCGACGAGCGGCAGCGTCGTCTGTTGATAGGGGCGGAAGCTCAGTCCCTCGGCCACGGCGGGATCAGAGCAGTCGCCCGTGCCGCCGGTGTCCGTGAAGGCACTGTGTCTGCCGGAGTGCGGGAACTCGACTCCGGACAGGCCCCGTTGGCACGCATCCGCCGGCCTGGAGGTGGCCGCAAACGCGTCGTCGACCTGAACCCAGCCGTTCGGGAGGCACTCCTCACGCTGGTCGAGCCCGACGTCCGCGGAGATCCCACGTCGCCGCTGCGCTGGACCACCAAGTCCACCCGCAAGCTCGCCGAGCAGCTGACCCGGCAAGGCCACGGGATCTGCGCGGATACGGTGGGCGACCTCCTGCGCGAGGAGGGCTTCAGCCTGCAGAGCAACGCCAAGACCCTGGAAGGCAAGCAGCACCCCGACCGGGACGCACAGTTCCACTACCTCAACGAACAGGCCCGCAACCACCAAAACAGCGGGGCTCCCGTGATCAGTGTGGACACGAAGAAGAAGGAACTGGTCGGCCCCTTCAAGAACAACGGCCGTGAATGGGAACCCAGAGGCGAGCCGGTGCGGGTCGACACCCACGACTTCCCCGACCGCGAGCTGGGCAGGGCGGTGCCCTACGGCATCTACGACGTCGCCGCGAACACCGGCTGGGTCAACGTGGGCACCGACCACGACACCGCCGCGTTCGCCGTCGAGTCGATCCGCCGCTGGTGGAACGGAGCCGGGCGGGCCACCTACCCGACGGCCGGCCGGCTGCTGATCACCGCAGACGCGGGCGGCTCCAACGGCTATCGCACCCGGACCTGGAAGACCGAGCTCGCCCACTTCGCGGCCGAATCCGGCCTGACGATCACCGTCTGCCACCTGCCTCCCGGCACTCAATGCCGTTGCTTGAGGATGGCAAGCAGTTCCCCGTGACGCCGGGGCAGTGCGGTCGTTGGACCCGGTATGCATCCGTGGGTGGGGTTATCCG
>NZ_JBIAQV010000096.1:0-10079 GCF_042889305.1 Streptomyces sp. NPDC002619
ACCTGACGGCTGGACGATGGGAGCCGTGTGAGCCGAGAGGCTCCCGCACGGTTCTGCGAGCGGCGGCGGGTGCGATTCCCGCCGCCGACTCACCTGGCGCTGCGGCACCAGTTACTGGTTCTCCAACCCCAGGTCGGCAGGCCCGCGTTCAGTGACATCGACCGTGCGGTGCTCGCGGGCCTGCTCCACCACCTGCCGAGGCACAAGCTGCGCCGCCTCCTGCTGCTGGTACGTCCGGATACGGTCCTGCGCTGGCACCGTGACCTCCTCAAGCAGCTCCATGCCGCAGCTTGCGCACCGAAACGGCGCGGACTTGATCCGTGACCGCGACTCGAAGTTCACGCGGGTCTTCGATGCGGTGCTGGCCGATGCCGGACTGAAGGTCGTCAAGAGCGGCGTACGAGTGCCGCGGATGAACTCCATCATGGAGCGCTGGATACAGACCTGCCGGCGCGAGCTCCTGGACCGCACCTTGATCTGGAACCAGCACCATCTCCCTCACGCTCTACGCGAGTTCGAGTCCTTCTACAACGGGCATCGTCCGCACCGAACCCTGCACCAAGCGGCTCCACTCCGCCCACTGCCCGAACCGATCACCAAACAAGGGCAGATCGGATACCTGCAGATCCACCGACGAGGTCGACTCGACGGCACCCTTCACGAGTACCAACACGTCGCTTAAGCAGGCCGGATGATTAATCGTCACCCGCAGTACCGCTAAGCGGCTTGAGCTGCAGCGATGACTTTACGAGCCCCACAGGGTCGCGGCGTGGCGGCGTTTGAGCAGGTTGCGGTGCCAGCGCAAAATCGTGTCCGGTCGGGCCAGCAGCAGGAGGTGCCGCAGTTTGGCCATCGGGAGGTAGTGGACCAGGACGGCGCGGTCGGTGTCGGTGAACGTGGGCTTGCCGACCTGGCGCTGCAGGACCAGCAGTTGGTGCCGTAGCGCCAGGATCTCGATGTCTTTGTCTCGGTCACTCATCGGCAGCAGGCGCGGAAGCCAGGGTGTTGGTTGCGGTGAGATAGGCCAGGCGCAGCAGCACGACAGATCATGATGCCGTCGACGCCCGGCACTGGCCAAGGCTCTGATGCGATCAGCGGGCACAGCTGGAGAGTGGCGATCAAGGCAGCGACCTGGACGGATGTCTTATCGGCACCCGCAGTCTCGCCGAAGGTCCCTGGTCAGAAGCGTTTACCACGTACTGGCACCCGCTCACCCAGCTCCCTTCCACTGGCTGACTGCCGGGCCCCGACCGGACGAGGACCAGGATGGAGCAGCAGATCCGGGCCTGTGGAACCGGGCGCACCCGCAGCGGCATGCGACGGCCCGCACCGCACGGCAACGAGATATTACGGATAAACCGCGGAGCCGATCAGCGGCCGATCGCCACTGACGAATCGAGGCCGACTTGACGACGATTAACCCGACCTCCGAAGAGCGGGAATCTCGGCAGGACACCAGTCGGCCGGGCTGACTCGTACGTACGGGTGAGCCCCAATCTGCGTCCACCGATGGCCTGCCATGCCCAAGAGCCGCTCACCTGCTGGTTTCTCCGTTCTGCGAAATCGACGCGGAAACCGCCCGCAGGAGCGGCTTGCAAGGCAATACGCACAGCAACTAACGTCCAACATCGTCGGACAGATTGTCCAATGACGCTGGGCGGGGTTGCGTGTACCCCGAATACGTCTTCCTGCGCCCGTCACGAAATGGAATCACCATGCTCGACGTGCATGAACTGGACAGCGAGTCCGCGGGACTGCTTCCGGCCTCGAGGTCCTGGGCAGAGGACGGAGGAAACCGCCGGACATGCCCCAGGTCGTCGCGGAGGGCGCCGTGGAAACGATCCCTCGTGTACGCACGCTGTCTGATTTAAAGGCAAGGCCGCTTGCGGTTGCAGTACCAGGGCAGTTGCAGGGCGCGGGCCACTCGGATCCGATCGGCCTGCGGCGCAGGTGACGCAGCTCATCGCACCACCAACATCATGGGCACCTGGGGTCCCGGGGCACTCGCCGACCGCTGACGCGGTGGTCCGCGCCGACGGACCGATTGCCGATTCCCTTCGCTGTACGTCTCGGTTTCCGTCCGACAAACCGGTGTGCCCGGCGATTCAGCCGCGTACACAGGACCACTTCCGCACACCAAATCCGCCGTGACATGCGAACTCCCGTATTTCGCAGGTACGCGCCCGGGGCCCGCGCATGCGCCCGGAAACGAGAGCATGCCCCGATTTCTCGCCGCCGAGTCCGCGACCGGCACCACCCCACAGGGATCCATTCACAGCTGTGTTGTTCCACAGCCCGTCTGAGGAGTTCTACTTGTTCTCGGCGCTCATCACCGTCACCTCGCTGACGCTGTTCTGGACGGCGGCGTTCACCCTTTGGTGGCAGATGCATGCCTGGCGTACGCCCGCGACGCTGGCGGCCACCCGTTTCGCGCGGCCCGACGGGGACGCTCGTCTCTCGTTCTCCCTGCTGGTGCCCGCGAGGCACGAGCAGGCGGTCCTCGAGCACACCGTCAACGGCCTGCTGCAATCTGCGCACGGGGACTACGAGATCATCATCATCGTCGGCCACGACGACCCCGGCACCGCCGAAGTGGCCGAGCGGGTCGCGGCGTCCGCGCCCGACCGGGTACGGGTGGTGGTCGACACCAACGAGTCGAAGAACAAGCCCAAGGCCCTCAACACCGCGCTGCCGTACTGCTCCGGCGAAGTCGTCGGGGTCTTCGACGCCGAGGATCAGGTCCACCCCGCCCTCCTGACCCATGTGGACCACGCCTTCCGCTCCACCGGGGCCGATGTCGTACAGGGCGGCGTCCAGCTGATCAACTTCCACTCCAGCTGGTACAGCCTGCGCAACTGCCTGGAGTACTTCTTCTGGTTCCGCAGCCGGCTGCACCTGCATGCGCTCAAGGGCTTCATCCCGCTCGGCGGCAACACCGTCTTCATCCGCACCGACGTGCTGCGGGAGGCGGGCGGCTGGGACGGGAACTGCCTCGCCGAGGACTGCGACCTCGGAGTGCGGCTGTCCAGCAAGGGCAAGCGTGTGGTCGTCGCGTACGACGCCGAGATGGTCACCCGCGAGGAGACACCTGGCACCCTGGTGAGCCTGCTCAAGCAGCGGACCCGATGGAACCAGGGCTTCCTTCAGGTCTACCGCAAGAAGGACTGGAAGCAACTCCCCACCCTGGGGCAGCGGATGCTCGCCCGCTACACCCTCATGACGCCGTTCTTCCAGGCATTCACCGGGGTGATCATCCCGATCAACATCTGGGTGGCGCTCTTCGTCGACGTCCCGGTCGGCACCACGGTCGTCACCTTCCTGCCCGCGCTCACCGCCACCGTCACCTTCGTCTTCGAGATCGTGGGCCTGCACGACTTCGGCCGTCAGTACGCCCTGCGGGTGCGCCTGGTGCACTACGTCAAGCTCATCGTGGGCGGTCCCTTCTACCAGCTTCTCCTGGCCGGAGCCGCCACCCGCGCGGTGTGGCGCGAGCAGCGCGGCCGCAACGACTGGGAGCTGACCCGCCATGTCGGCGCCCACCTCGCCGAGGCGAGCGGAGAGGACGTGCGCCGGTGACCGTCACCAGGTCCACCGCTACTCGGCCCGCTGCGGCTGTCCCCGCGCCGCGTACCGACGCACACCCCGTCGCGAAGAGCCCCGCTCCACGATTCCGCTTCCGCACCTCTGGCCCCGATCTTCTCCTGTGCGGCGTCCTGTTGACGGTGATCCTGACCGTCCAGGGCTGGAACATCACGCGCTTCCCGACCTTCAGCGACGACGAGGGCACGTACCTCGCGCAGGCCTGGTCGGTCCAGCAGGGCAGGGGGCTGGCCCACTACACGTACTGGTACGACCACCCGCCGGTCGGCTGGATCCAGATCGCGCTCATCACATGGCCGGCCTCGCTGATCGACCAGGACGCCATGACGGTGGCGACGATGCGTTACGCGATGCTGCTGGTCAGCGGGATCAGTGCGGTGCTGCTCTACGTGCTGGCGCGACGGCTTGGCCTGCCGCGCTGGGCGGCCGGGCTCGGCATGGCATTGTTCGGGCTGTCGCCGCTGGCGGTCGTGCTGCAGCGGGAGATCTTCCTCGACAACATCGCGGTGATGTGGATGCTGCTGGCGTTCTGCCTGGCCGCGTCCCCCAACCACCATCTGTGGCACCACTTCGGGGCCGGGTTGGCCGCCGCCACCAGCGTCCTGAGCAAGGAGACGATGCTGGTCGTGCTGCCGGCGCTGCTGGTGACGATGTGGCAGCACAGCCACCGTGACACCCGCAAGTTCGCGGTGACCGGCGCGGTGGTCGCGTGCGGGCTGACCGGGCTGGGGTATCCGCTCTATGCCCTGCTCAACTATGAACTGTTCCCGGGCCCTGGGCACGTCTCGCTGATCGACGGGATCAGATTTCAGATGAGCCGCGAGGGCTCGGGCTTCATCCTCGCCAAGGGCACCAACTCGCACGCCGTCTTCGAGTCGTGGCTCTACTACGACACTGTGCTTCCGCTCGGCGGGCTTGCCGGCGCTGTGCTGCTGCTCGGTGTCCTGCGCTGGTCGGTGACGGCCAGGGCGCTGGCCGGTCCCGCTCTCGCCGTGGCAACCCTCGCTCTGGTCGCCATGCGTCCGTCGGGCTATCTGCCCGCCATGTACGTGATCCAGGCGCTGCCCTTCCTCGCGCTGATCGTCGCCGGGACCGCCGCGAGCGTCACCCACGCGGTGTTGCTTCGCGGCGCCCGGCGCGGCGGCCGGGCCTTCCGGTACGCCCGCGGGACGCTGCTCGCCGCCCTGGGTGCGACCGCCGCCGTCCTGGTCGTATCGCACTGGTACGACGGCGACCGCACCGCCCTGACCGCCGACGCCAACGCGCCCTACCGGGCGGCCGCCGCCTGGATGCGGGACGACGTGGCGGACCAGGGCCGCACGCGGGCGCTGGTCGACGACGCCCTGTGGCTCGACCTCGTCCACGCCGGATACCGCCCCGGTGACGGCGCCATCTGGTTCTACAAGGCCGACCTCGACCCCGCTGTCGCCAGGACGCTGCCGAACGGCTGGCGGGACATCGACTACGTGGTCGCCTCCCCGACGGTGCGCCGGGACGCCGTTGACCTGCCGACCGTCAAGGCGGCACTGCAGCACTCCACCCCGGTCGCGGTCTTCGGCGAGGGCGCCGACCGTATCGAGATCCGTCGCATCGCTGGAGGAACCAGGTGACCGTGTTCAGTAGCAGTACGGAAGAGGCCAACGCCCCCGATCTGCGCGCCGGAGCGCCCACCGCGCCCGGCTCCGTCACCGTGGTCATCCCCACCTTCAACGAGTCCGGCAACATCCGCGAACTCCTCGCCCGGCTGGCCGATTCCCTCCCTGAGCGGCTGCCCGACTGCGAAGTCGTCTTTGTGGACGACAGCACCGACGACACCCCGGCGGTGGCCGAGATGGCGGGCCGCGACCGCCCGTTCTCCGTCACCGTCATCCACCGCGACACCCCGGCCGGCGGACTCGGCGGCGCCGTCGTCGAGGGCCTGAGGGCCGCCCGCTCCGAGTGGGTCGTCGTGATGGACGCCGATCTGCAGCATCCGCCGTCCCTCGTCCCCGAGCTCGTCGAGACCGGCACCCACAAGAGCGCCGACCTGGTCGTCGCCAGCCGCTACACCGGCGGCGGCAGCCGCGCCGGGCTCGCCGGAGCCTACCGGGTCGCGGTCTCGCGCGGCGCGACCTGGCTCACCAAGGGCTTGTTCCCGCGGGCCCTGCGCGGCATCAGCGACCCGATGAGCGGCTTCTTCGCCATCCGCCGCGACGCGCTGCGCAACCATCGCGGCAGTGGCGCTCTGCGCCCGTTGGGGTACAAGATCCTGCTGGAGCTGGCGGTCCGCAGCCGCCCCCGCGCCGTCGCCGAGGTGCCCTTCGTCTTCCAGGACCGCTACGCGGGCGAGTCCAAGTCGACCGCCCGGGAGGGAATGCGCTTCCTCGCCCACCTGGTGAGGCTGCGCACCGCTTCGCCGGTCGCGCGGGTGCTGGTCTTCGGCCTGATCGGGCTCACCGGCTTCGTACCCAACCTTGCGGCGCTGGCCGTGCTCACGTCCGCGGGCATGCACTATGTGCCCGCCGAGATCGTCGCGAACCAGTTCGGCGTGCTGTGGAACTTCCTGCTGATCGAACTGCTGCTGTTCCGGGAACGCCGCCGCCACCGCCACTGGGCCGACCGCTCGGGCCGGTTCGCGCTGCTGGCCAACGCCGACCTGCTGCTGCGCATCCCGCTGATCACGCTGTTCGTCGGAGGACTCGGGATGGGGGTGTTCACGGCAACCGCGTTCGCCCTGGTCGTGACCTTCGTCCTGCGGTTCGCGGGCACCGAGATGCTGGTCTACCTGCCACGCCGCGGCCGCTGGGCAGCCGGCCGCCGCGGAAAGATCGAGGAGGCCTGATGACGAGAAGAGCAGGCGGCCCCTTCGCGGCCGCCACCGCCTTCATTTTCGCAGCCATGGCGGCGCCCTTCCTCCTGCTGTCGGCCCCCGAGGCGGCCGAGGCGGGCACCAACCTCATCATCAACCCCGGCTTCGAGACGGCTGGAACCGGCGACATGCCGGCCTGCTGGGAGAAGTCCGGCTGGGGCGACAACGACTTCACCTTCACCACCACCGCCGACGCGCACTCCGGAAGCAAGGCGGTGACGGTCGCCCTGACCCGCCGCGTGGACGGCGACCGCAAGGCGATGATGACCGAGACCCCCGACTGCGCCCCGCACGTGACGACGGGACAGCAGTACGACCTGTCGGTCTGGTACAAGTCGACGACCGCGGACACCGCGGTCACCCTCTTCCGGCACGACACCACGGCCGGCTGGCAGTACTGGACCGACCTGATGAACCCACCGGTCAGCGCCGCCTGGAACAAGGCCGAGGTGCGCACCCCGCCGGTCCCGGCCGGCACCGACCAGCTCACCTGGGGCGTGTCCGTCTACGGCGTCGGCAGCATCACCACCGACGACTACACCACCGAACTCTTCGGTGGCACACCACCGGAACCGGTGTGCACGGGCACCGCCGCGCAGTGCCGGGACGGCAAGTGGGACGTTCTGCCCGCGCAGAACCCGGTACGCTCGATGCACTCCGTGGTCCTGAAGAACGGCAAGGTGCTGCTCATCGCGGGCTCCGGCAACAACACCGACAACTTCGCGGCCGGCAGCTTCACTTCCGCCGTCTACGACCCCGAGGCCGGCACCTACAAGGTCATCCCCACCCCAGACGACATGTTCTGCTCGGGCCACATCCAGCTGTCCGACGGCCGCGTACTGATCATGAGCGGTAACAAGGCCTACCCCGCCGCCGACGGCTCGCACGGCTATGAGGGCTACCGGCACAGCTACGTCTTCGATCCGGACACCGAGACCTACACGCAGACCAACGACCTCAACGACGGCCACTGGTATCCCTCTGCGACCGAGCTGGGCAACGGGGATGTACTGTCCTTCGGCGGCCTGCGCGAGGACTCCACGGGCTCGGTGACGGCCGAGAAGTGGTCGGCCGCGCAGAACAAGTGGCTCCCGCTGTCGCAGGTCAACCAGACCTGGTCGTACTGGGGACTGTACCCGTCGATGATCCTGATGCAGGACGGCCGGCTCTTCTACTCCGGCAGCCATGTCTTCGGCAACGGCACACCCGGCACTGGCTCTGCGGTCTACGACTACGATGCCAACACCGTCACACCCATCAACGGCCTGCAGAACAAGGACCAGCGCGACCAGTCAGCCAGCGTGCTGCTGCCCCCGGCGCAGGACCAGCGCGTCCTGACTATCGGCGGCGGCAACATCGACAGCAACCCCGACGGCAACCGGCTCACCGACCTCATCGACCTGAAGCAACCGAACCCCACGTACTCAGCGGGACCGCTGCTGCCCCAGGGCACCGTCGACCTGCCGACGGGCACCGTCCCGCAGACCGGCGCCCAGGGCAAGATGTACGTCTCGGCCGTCCTCCTGCCCGACGGTAAGATCCTGGAGACCGGCGGCGGACTGCACAACCGGGCGGACCCCGTCCACGAGACGTCGATCTTCGATCCCCAGACCGAGACCTTCGCCCCCGTCGCCGCCGACCCCGAGGCCCGCGGCTACCATTCCTCGGCCTTCCTGCTGCCGGACGGCCGCGTCATGGCCACCGGCGACAACCCCGGCAACGGCACGTGGAACCACAATGTGTCGATCTACACGCCGCCGTACCTCTTCAAGGGCCCCCGGCCGCAGATCACCTCGGTCACCGACAATCACTGGACGTACGGCAGCAGCCAGCGGATCACCGTCGACCGCACCATCGCCAGGGCCGAACTGATCCGCCCGGCCGCGGTCACCCACTCCTCCGACCCCAACCAGCGCTTCGTAGACCTGCCGCTGACCGTCGTCAACGGCACCACCATTGACCTCAACGTCACCAGCAACCCCAATGTGGCGCCGCCCGGCTGGTACATGCTCTTCGCGGTCGACGCCAACGGCGTGCCCTCGGTGGCGAAGTGGGTCCACCTGGACGACCAGGGGAGCGGCACCGCGCTGCGCTCCACCACCTCGGCCGGCGCGGACACACCGTCCCCGCACATCCACGACTTCGCCAGGGACCTGGCGAACAAGCCCCAAAAGCCCGGGAAGAGGCGCACCTCGGCCCCGGTCGGCGTCCGCGTCTCCGGCTGCGACAACCACTACGGCACCCCCGACCTCTGTGTCCCGGCCGTCTTCCCGAACACCGTCAAGGCCACCGCGGCCGCCCGCTGCACATGGCTGAGCAGACACGATTTCCAGCTGCCGTTGAAGGTCAACGGTGCGGCCGACCCGCTGCGGCTCGATCCGAACCACAATGGCATGGCCTGCGACCGTACCGACGGCATGTCACCCACGTGACAGCTGCACGGCGACAGATCAGCGTCGGGCGCTTCGTCGTCTTGCCCAGCCACCACACACCCGTAGGCCAGACGAACCTCGACAAGCTCGACCAGTTCCGCCGCAGCGCCCCGTAGCGCTTCGGAATGGCTTCACATTCGGTAGGCGTGCCCGAGGGGGCGCCGGTGGGGCCGCTGCCGCCGCCGGAGGACAGGCTCTCGTAGCCCGAGTAGACGCCCAGCGCGTCGGCATGCCAGATGTCGACGGCCGCGTCCCGAATCGGCTTGCAGGTCTCGGAGTCGATCACCTTCAGCTTGAGGGTGAGGGGGATGCCCTCCTTGTCCTCGGTGATGTCCTGGCGGATCTTGTCCGCGTCGATGTGGTACGGACCCTCGGTGGTCTCCGAGGTGAGCTTGTAGCAGCCAGCCGCCTCGGTGCTCGATGCGGACGCGGTGTCGGCCGTCTCGCCCGCGAAGGCGTTCACGGCGATACCACCCCCACCCCGGCCACGGCCACCCCGCCCGCCGCGATGACCTTACGCCGCGTCAGGTCTCTTTTGTGTGCCGGTCCTTGTGTTCTCGTCATGGCGAGGACGCTAGGCAGGAGGACTGTCAAAGGCATGGGAGCGGGTTGTGTTTTCCTGTGGGGCCTGGGGCGCGTGGGAAGTCGACAGCAACAAAATCCTCTGACTCCTGTTCGTCGACAGGCGCGGTACCGCAGCATTGCCCGCATGTTTGGACGTACTCGTCGGGCCCGGGCAGACGTCCGGGGGAAGGGCACGTGGGCTGGCCGCCCGGCACGGAACTCGTCGGAGACAGTGGCGAGCATCGAAGTGTCGACGATGCCCGGAGCGATCGTGCACACCCTGATGCCGTACTGCGCGAGATCCCGGGCGGCAGGCAGCGTTCGGCGCATGAGGTCCCGGTGCCACCTCAGAACCGTGTCCGGGGAGACAATCAGCTGCAGCTGCCGCAGCTTGGGCCTCGGGAGCCGGTGGAGGAGCGCGGCCAGGAAAGCGCGATCCGCCGAGGAGACGCGTGGCCTGTCGATATCCCACCCGGCTATCTGCTCAGCCCTCACACCCCATCATTCCCGGTCAACGACACCGAACGAGAACCGTCACAAGATCTACGGCTGGAGGTGTGCCACGAACACTGAGAGTGAGGTTGATGTAGGTAGAGACCCTGCTTGATGTGGTGCTGTGCGGATGATGAAGGTTT
>NZ_JBIAQV010000097.1:0-9749 GCF_042889305.1 Streptomyces sp. NPDC002619
CGAATTGGTCCCAGAGCGGGTCGGTCAGCCATGATGGCAGCACGGGCACAGGTCCCCCCAGTGATCACAGAGCGTCGCAACTCCATGATCACTGGCACCTGTGCCCACCTTGCTGCCGGGGTCCCCCACGCCACCTATCTGCGCGAGCTCTAAGAACTCCTAACAGAATGGCGCTTTTGCCCTTGGAATGTTGGCGCCTGATGGGGAGTTAGCCTTCACATGAGAAGGGGTGAGCAACTGCCGTGGATCGTGTCCGATGAACTGTGGGCGCGGATCGAGCCGTTGCTCCCGGTCGTGCCCCGCCGTGCGGATCACCCGGGACGCAAGCGCCTGGACGACCGCAAGGTCCTGTCGGGCATCCTGTTCGTGCTCTATACCGGCATTCCGTGGGAGTTCCTGCCGCAGGAACTGGGCTTCGGCTCCGGCATGACCTGCTGGCGCCGCCTTCGCGACTGGAACGAGGCGGGTGTCTGGCAGCGTCTGCACGAATCGCTGCTGGCCGAACTGAACGCCGCCGGCGCTCTGGACTGGTCCCGGGCGGTGATCGACGGCTCCCACGTCCGCGCCATGAAAGGCGGCCCAAAACCGGACCGAGCCCGGTCGACCGTGCCCGAACAGGCTCCAAGCACCATCTGATCACCGAAGCGCACGGCATCCCGCTGGCAGTATCGCTGACCGGCGGCAACCGCAATGACGTCACCCAGCTCATCCCGCTGATCCAGACCGTCCCGCCGGTGCGCGGCCGACGCGGACGGCCCCGCCGGCGGCCCGATGCGCTGTACGCCGACCGTGGCTACGACCACGACAAGTACCGCAAGCAGGTCCGGGCCGTCGGGATCACCCCGATCATCGCCCGCCGCGGCACCGAACACGGCTCAGGGCTGGGCGTGCACCGGTGGGTGGTCGAACAGAGCTTCGCGCTGCTGCACTGGTTCCGCCGGTTACGCATCCGCTGGGAGATCCGCGACGACATCCACGAAGCCTTCCTCAGCCTGGCCTGCAGCATCATCTGCTGGCGACGGTTGAAGAACCTGTCACTTTGTTAGGAGTTCTAAGCCGGTTGAGCTTCGCGACGGACCAGCCCGGCCCGTAGAACGTTGAGAGCGCCCACCGTGTCCGCGTGCGCCTGGTGACCGCACTCCTGACAGTGGAACTTCTCCTGTGCGGGCCGGTTCCCCTTGGCGGTGTGCCCGCATTCGGGGCACCGCCGGGAGGTGTTGCGGGGGTCCACAGCCATCACTTCGCGTCCGGCACTCTCAGCCTTGGCGTTCAAGATCGCGAGGAACACCCCCCCTCCGGCATCGGCGATCGAACGGTTCAGCTTTCTGCAAGAGTCCCGGTAAGGCTCAGGGCAGTACGACGATCTTGCGTCCCTGGCCGGCGGCGAACTGTTCCAGTGCCTGTGGGTACTGGGTCAGCGGCAGGCGGTGGCTGATGAAGACCTGCGGATCGAGTACACCTGTGGCGAAGAGGTCCGCCGCGCGTTCGTAGCTGTGCAGTACCGCCATGGAGCCGGTGATGGTGATCTCCTGGTTGTAGATGCGGTACGGCGAGATGGTGGCCGTCGTCGCGTAGTCGGATACTCCGAACTGCAGGAAGGTGCCGGCCTTGGCGACGCGTTCCAGGCCGTCCTGGATGGCGGCGGCGTTGCCGGTCGCGTCGACGACCACGTCCCAGCCGGCCGGCCGTCCCAACTCGTCGGCCGAGAGGGCCGCTTGGGAGCAGCCCAGCTTCTCGGCCGTGGCCAGCCGCTCGGGGTTGACGTCGACGACGTCCACCGAGGCGGCGCCGGTGCGCTTGGCGAGCTCCAGCATCATCAGGCCCATCGTTCCGCTGCCGTAGATGAGCACGTGGGAGCCGAGCCTGCTGTTGAGGACGTCGTAGCCGCGCACGGCGCAGGACAGCGGCTCGATCAGGGCCGCGTTCTGGACGTCGATGTGGTCGGGCAGGCGTACGCAGTTGGCGACGGGTGCCACGGCGTACTCGGCGGCGCCGCCGGCCACGGTCACGCCGATCGCCTGCCAGCGGTCGCAGAGGTTGTTGCGGCCGGCTCGGCAGTAGTGGCATTCGTTGCAGTACAGGGAGGGGTCGACGGCGACTCGGTCGCCGACGGCGAGTTCGGTGACCTCGCTGCCGAGGCCGACGACTTCTCCGGCGAACTCGTGGCCCGGTATGACAGGGAGGGTGGGTGCGAACTCGCCCTGGAGGATGTGCAGATCGGTCCCGCACAGGCCGCAGGCCGCCACGTCGACCACGACTTCGCGCGGCCCGGGGGTGGGGTCGGGCACCGTGGTGACGGTGACCTTGCCGGGGGCTTCGATGACAGCGGCTTTCACTTGACTGCTCCTAGGGACAGGCCGCGGACCAGTTTGTCCTGGGCGGCGAAACCGGCGATGAGGACCGGCAGGGAGACGAGCGTGGCGGCGGCGCAGAGCCGGGCGAGGAAGAGGCCTTCACTGGTGATGAAGCCGACCAGGAAGACCGGCGCGGTGGAGGCGTTGGTCGCGGTGAGGTTGACCGCGAACATGAACTCGTTCCAGCTGAAGATGAAGCAGATCAGTGAGGTGGCGGCGAGTCCGGGCATGGCAACCGGGGCGACGACCCGCCACAGCACGGTCAGCAGGTTGGCCCCGTCGACCTCGGCCGCCTCCAGGATCTCCTTGGGGACCTCGGCGAGGAAGGAACGCATCATCCACACCGCGATCGGGAGGTTCATGGCGGTGTAGAGGACGATCAGCGTCCACACGTTGTCCAGCATCCCGGCGTCCTTGACGATCAGGTACACCGGCAGCAGGGCCGCGATGGCCGGCAGGAACTTCGTGGACAGGAAGAAGAACATCACATCCGTCCACTTCTTCACCGGTTTGATGGACAGCGCGTACGCCGTCGGCACCGCCAGGGCGAGCACCAGCAGCGTCGAAATGATGCTGGCCATGGCCGAGTTGAGGAGGAAGGGGGTGATGTCCCGGCTGAACAGCAGCTTGTACTGGTCGAAGGTGAGCGGGGCGAGGAGGCTGGGTGGGTTGGTCGCCGCGTCCGCCTCCTGGTGGAAGGAGGTGAGCACCATCCAGGCCACCGGCGCGAAGAAGGCGAGCGTGGCGAGCCAGGCCACGAAGGTCCACAGCGGCGACAGGCGGGGTGCACCGCCGTGGTCGTCGCGGCGGCGGATGAGTTTCTTCAGCCTCGTGCCGGGGGTGGCTGCTGCTGCGTGAGCGGTCATCGGGATACCTCCTCGCGGAAGAGCGACGCGATGGTGCGCAGGGCGAAGGTCGCGATCACGATCGCGCCGAGGACGACGACGACGCCGGCGGCGGCTGCCTGGCCGTACTCGTACTTGCGGAACATGGTCAGGTAGATCTCGTAGGGCAGGTTGGTGGTCTGGGAGCCGGGGCCGCCCTGGGTGATGGTGTAGACCGCGTCGAAGGTCTGCACGACGTAGATCGTGCCGAGCAGGATGCCCAGTTCGATGTACTGGCGCAGGTGCGGCAGCGTGATGTGCCGGAAGGTCTGCAGGGCCGACGCCCCGTCGACGCGGGCGGCCTCCAGGACGTCACCGGGCTGCGCCTGCAGGCCGGCCAGGAGGATCAGCATCATGAACGGCGTCCACTGCCACACCAGAGAGATGACGACGGCGGGCATGGGATACGAGGAAACCCAGTCGACGGTAGGGCCGTTGGCGGCTCCGAAGAGCCTCCACACGGCGTTGAGGGTGCCGTTGAGCAGGCCGTAGTCGGGGTTGTAGATGGCATGCTTCCACAGCAGCGCGGCCGCGACCGGCATGACCAGGAACGGCGCGATGAGCAGAGTGCGCGCCAGACCGCGGCCGACGAACCGGCGGTCGAGCAGCATCGCCAGGCCGAGGCCGAGAAGCACGCTGACGAGCACCACCGACGCGGTGAGGACGACGGTGTTGAGGACCGCGGTGCGCAGCCGTTCGTCGGTGAAGACGAACTTGAAGTTGGACAGGCCGACGAAGTGCCTCTCGCCCGGCTTGAGGATGTTCCACTGGAAGGTGGAGATGACGAGCGTGGCCACGAAGGGCAGTTGGGTGACGATGATCGTGAAGATCAGCGCCGGCAGCAGCGGGATGCGGCGCTTCCACGTCCCGGCGCCGGAGGAGGTGCGCGGCCTGCTGGGGGGTGGTGCTGTCTTGGGGGGTGCGGTGAGCGTGGTCATGGATGGTTCCTCTGCCGGTGACGGCCGGGGTGGGGGAAGCGGCGCCCGGCCGACGCGGAGGCCGGCCAGGCGATGAAGGTCACTTCTGGTAGTTCTTCGCGACGTCCTCGGCGAGCTTCTGGCCGTCGCCCAGCGCCTTGTCCACGCTGGTCTTGCCGGCGATGGCGGCGGAGATCTCCTGGGTGACCTTGGTGCCCAGGTCCTGGAACTCGGGGATGGCCACGTACTGGACACCCACGGTCGGGCGGGGCTGGACACCCGGGTTGGCCGGGTCGGCGCCCTCGATGGACTTCAGCGTGATGTCACCGAACGACCCGGCAGCCTTCTGGTACTGCGGGATCGCGTACGTGCTGGCCCGCTTGCCGGACGGGACGCGCGCCCAGCCGAGCTTCTCGCCGACCAACTTCTCGTACTTCTTGCTGGAGGCCCACAGCATGAACTTCGAGGCGGCATCCGCGTTCTTCGTCGTCTTGGGCATGGCCCACGCCCAACTCCACAGCCAGCCGCTGCTCTTGGTCTGGGCGGTCGGCGCGTACACGTACCCGACGTGACCGGCGATCTTGCTGGAGCTGGGGTCCTCCAGCGAACCGGCCGCGCTGGTCGCGTCGTACCACATCGCGACCTTCTTCTGGCTCATCGCGTTCAGGCACTCGGTGAAGCCGGACTGTGCCGCACCCGCCTCGCCATGCTGCTTGACCAGGTTGACGTAGAAGTTGGTGGCCTTCTTGAAGGCGGGGCTGTTGACCTGGGCCTTCCAGTCCTTGGTGAACCAGGTGCCGCCGAAGGTGTTGACCATGGTGGTCAGCGGCGCGCCCAGCTCACCCCAACCGGCAAGTCCCCGCAGGCAGATGCCCCGCATGCCGGGCTCGGCGCCGTCGACCTTGGCCGCGATGTCCGCGATCTGCTGCCAGGTCGGGTGCTCGGGCACCGTGACGCCCTTCGCCTTCATGACGTCCTTGTTGTACATGAGGAAGGACGACTCGCCGTAGAACGGCAGGGCATAGAGCTTGCCGTCGGCCCCGGAGAGGGAGGTGACGATCGGCTTGAGCAGGTCGGCCTTGTCGAAGCTGGTGTCCTTGTCGGCGTAGGAGCCGAGTTCGTGCAGCCAGCCGTTCTTGGTCCAGATGGGGACCTCGTAGGCGCCGATGGTGGCGACGTCGTACTGGCCGGCCTGGGTGGCGATGTCCTGGGTGACCTTGTCGCGCAGTTCGTTCTCGGGCAGGACGGTGAAGTTGACCTTGATGCCGGTGTCCTTGGTGAAGGTGCTCTTGGTCAGCTTCTGGATGTCCTCCATCTGCGGGTTGCCGACCATCAGCACGTTGATGCTCTTGCCCCCGCCACCGGAGCTCGATGAACCACCCGCCCCGCTGCAGGCGACCAGCAGGGAGCCCGTGGCCGTGGCCGTGGCGAGGACGTGGATCATTCTCCATGTACGCATGACTGACTCCAGGGATGTTCGAGGGCATGGGGAACCACGCCCCGGCCTTGCGGGATGGGATGTATGGGGGCGGACCGCGGCTCAGGCCTGGATGACCTGGGGTCCCAGCAGCGCGTAGCGTCGGGCCTCGGAACTGTGCAGTCCCGCATCGGTGACGATGGCCTCGAAGTCCGTGACCTGCGCGAAGCGGCAGAAGCTCACCGCACCGAATTTGGTGTGGACGCCGGAGAACACCCGGCGTTTGGCGACTCGCATGACCTCGGCCTTCAGTGCGCTGACCGCGGGGTCGGGGGTGGTGAGTCCGTACTCGCGGGAGATGCCGTTCGCGCCGACGTACGCCAGGTCGATGGCGAAGCCGGACAGCATGCGGGTGGCCCAGTGGTCGACGGTGGCCAGCGTCCCGCCGCGCACCCGGCCGCCGAGCAGCAGCACGTTGATGTTCTCGGCGGAGGCCAGGGTCCCCGCGGTGGACAGCGAGGCGGTGACCACGGTCAGTGGCCGGTCGCGGGGGAGGGCGGCGGCGATGAGCTGCGGGGTGTAGCCCTCGTCGATGTAGACGGTCTCCGCGTCGCCGAGGAGTTCGGCCGCGGCGGTCGCGATCCGGGACTTCTCGGGAACGTGCATGGTGGTCCGGGCCGTGAGCGTGGTCTCGAAGCCCGCGCTCTCCACTGGATGGGCGCCGCCGTGGGTGCGCCGGACCAGCCCGTGCCTTTCCAGCAGGTTCAGATCGCGTCTCACGGTCTCCTTGGAGACCCCGAGGTCGGCAGCCAGCTTTCCGACGTCCACGGATCCGGAACGGCGTGCCGTTTCCAGGATTCCGCGTCTTCGTTCCTCGGTGTCCACGGCGACACCTCCGTTTCACGGCTCCGCAATCAGTGCCTGAGTGGGCGGCATTCCGGAGCCCGGCCCGTTCGGGCTCTGGTGGCCCAATTTGTACAAGCGGATTGCGCCTACTGACCAGGCTCGTCGTAGCGAACTTCGTGACCGAATATGCCCGCTTTTCGGAACGCGGGGCCCTGGTCGATGCAGTGGAGGGCCCGGGGCGCGGGAAGTCGACGCCTGTTTGCTGACTGAATTGTGCCCGCTTGCTGCCCGTGTCCCGGATGGATCAGGACACCGGCCGGGATCCAGCGCGGACATCCGGCGCCCTGTAGGCGGCTCCGTGGTTGTGTTTCCCCGTGTGGCTCGATCACCACCGACCAACGGTCACCTGCGTCAGCCCAGCTTCTGCATGGTCAGCGTGATCGGCGCGTTCCGCGTGCAGGGCGGCGAGCGTCTCGGTCAACGACCCGGGACTGAAGGTCCCGGGCTTGCACAACGGGCATCACTGGCGGTGATGCTGCGTTTGCGTCCAGCCCTGTCCCGCTGGCGCGGGGGCATATGGATCCGTCGTTTTCCACCCATCAGGACCCGCGCCCGTGGTGACAAGGTCACGAGGTGACCAGCACATAGTCGCCGATCAGGGCGCCGAGCAGGGCGCCGGCCAGGATGTCGCTGGGTACGTGCCCCGCCATGTAGACGCGCGAGTAGACCACCTCGGCCTGCATCCACTGGTAGTCGGTTGCCCGGTGCGGGGCGAAGTGGCTGAGCACGGTGACGGCGGCGGAGGAGGCCGCGGCGTGCGAGGACGGATACGAGCAGGGGCACGCGTTCCCGTTCCGCTTCTTCTTCTCCGGCCGCAGCGACGGGTCGAGGACGTACGGGGAGGGTTGCCGGTAGCGGGCGGACAGCCGGCTGCTGATCGTCTTGGCCATCTTCAGGGCGGCCTTGAGCCGGGTCCGCGCCGCGTCCCCTTGGCCCGCCGGGAGCAGTTCACGCTGGTCGGACAGGTACAGCTGCCAGATGTCCTGCTTCCCGTGGACCTCGAGCCAGCTTGCGGCCTTCCTCCCGGCGGCGGTACGCGCCCGGGCGAGAGTCCTGAGCTGCCCGAGCTCGGCGCTCCGCTGGTCCCCCGGCGGCGGAGCGGGGACCTGCTGCGCCACCCAGACAAGGAAGGCCTTGTCGTCGCGGGCGGAGCCGTGCCGGGTACGCCACTGGGCGAACAGCCGGTCCGCCGCCCGCTTCTGCTCGGCGAGCCTGGTGGTCCAGCCGCTGACGTCGGTGTCGGGGAACAGCGCGGGCGGGGGGTTCTGCCGGATCCGTTCGACCGCGTGGGGCTTGGCGGCGCCCGCGGCGAACATCTGCGACCCGACCACGCCCAATATGGCTGCCAGCGCCGCGACGACGGCGACCGCCTTGTACCGCCAGGTGGCATCGCCGGAGGCCGCCGCACGGGCGGGTTCCTTCCGGTGGTTCCGGGCGCTCACCACGACACCGGCGGTTCCGGGCACACCAGGGTGTGAAAGCGGTTCCGGGCGAGACGGCGTACGTCATGGTCAGGGAGACCCGGAACCAGCAGGGCCTGCCCGACCTGGTACTTGCTGAGCGAGAGCGGCTGGGTGCCCAGCTTGATGAGCAGCCGGTCGGCGGCGGCCGGACGGAGCCCGCCCTTGGTCTCGACGAGCACCAGGTCATGGTCCAAGGCGGCGGCCGCGTCGCCGCGATGGCAGCTCAGCCGGCCGTCGAGGGTGACCCGGCTGCCCCCGTCCAGGTCGGCGAGGGCGGCGCGTACGTAGCGGACCTCTGCGGCCGGGGACAGGGAGGCCGCCGCGACGGGTACGCCGTCGCCGCGGAACACGTTGTCGACGAACGCGGTGGCCCTGGCCCCCAGGCGGCCGTACTCCTCGGCCTGGATCGTGCACGCGTGCTTGACCGTCGCGCCGCGGCCGTCCTTGGTCTTGACCTCGGCGCGGCACAGCCTGTCCTCGGCATACAGCCGCGTACGGACCTTCCAGCGGCGCCGGCGCCCCTGGGCATGGGCACGCCAGGCGCTCAGTCCGGGGGTGTCGAAGTACGTGCTGTAGTACCCGGTGGTACGGCGGCCACCGAGGTCCAGGACGTGATGGGTCTGCGCGAGGACCGCCACGAACCAGCGTGCCGTGGCGAGCGGGACCAGATACTTGCGGTCGACCCGGTGCTGCAGCGCGGCGGCCGCGTCGACCTGCGTCAGCGTCGCACCGCGCAGCCCGGCCAGACCGAGCGAGTCGGCGAAGGAGACCGGGCCGGTCACACGGGCCTGCTCTCGACCATGCCGAACCACGCCGGATCCGGGCTCACCCCGTCGTCACGCACGTCCCAGTTCACCGATCTGTCGGTGCGGTACTGGACCGAGACACGCGTCGTCTCCCGTACGTAGTCGACCTCGTCCACCAGCACCGCCACCGGCTCCTGACCGAACCGGAACGCCACGTCCTGGTGGATCGCACCGGGGTTGGCGTACAGCCGGTCCAAGGTCAGCTTCACCACCCAAACCGGCTGTTGCACATGCGGGCCGTCCATGACCGCAACCGCCCCCAGCATCAGCGCGTCCAGAGCGACGACGAACCAGGTCTCCCGCTGCGGCAGTCCGCTGCACAGGGCGATGACCAGCGCCACAAAGGTGTACGCGACATCCTTGGCGGTGAAGGCGGCGCTGCGCAGCCGTACCAGCGAGAGCATGCCGAACAGGCCGAAGCCCACGCCGGCCGGGAATCTCCCGGCGCTCATCGCGCCCATGGCCGCGAACAGGCCGATGTTGAGCGCGGTGAGCATCAGCGGCATCTGCGGCGCGGGACGGCCGCGCCGGTGCAACAGGCCCACCAGCGCCATCAACGCGAGAATGTCGAGCCCACCCCGGGTGACCAGGTCCCAGGGCCCCGCACCTGCCGTCATGCGCACCGCCTTGCCAGCACTGTCCATTCATTCGGGACAATCCGTCCAGAGAGATTGGACGACGGTAGCCGGGCGGCCAACCCCGGGCAAGCGACTGCCACGCACCGCTGACGGCCGAGGCATACGAGAAACAGCAGATGGGAGGCGTTGGCCGACATAACCAACGCATTCCGGCCACGCATACGTGTCACCCGATGGAGTGATCGATGCCGGGAGGTGGAGCGGTGAGCTCGGCTGTTCAACTGTCGAAGTCGACGGTGAGCGCGTCCGACACGGCGAAGGTCTGGCAGTTGACTTCCTCCCCCTCGTGAACGAGGGGGATTCCCTTATGAGGGGGTTCGGCCGGTCGCCCGGCTTACGGGTTCCTGTTTCACGGACCGGCTGA
>NZ_JBIAQV010000098.1:0-8964 GCF_042889305.1 Streptomyces sp. NPDC002619
TCCACGGCAACTGCTCGCCCCTTCTCATGTGCAGGCTAACACCCCATCAGGTGCCAACATTCCAAGGGAAGAAGCGCCACTTTGTTAGGAGTTCTAAGCCGTGGCGGCAGGCGTCGTAGGACATCCAACCGGCTAGGAGCGTTGCTTCCGCCACGGTGGAGAAGAGGGCCCGGCCAACCTGCTCGGTGTACTGGCCGCGCAGGAGCGGCGTCACTTCGGTGCTGAGGTACTGGACGGCCGCGTGCCGTGCGTGGTCGCCACCGAAACGGTCGTCCAACTCGGCGAACATGTCGGCGGTGGTCTTGATAGCGGCTACGTCTCCGAGACCGACGCGCATTCCGTCCTGACGCTGCCGCGGAATGGCCGCCTCGGGCGCGACCAACCACCGGAGTGAGGCTTCGTTCCACGCGGGCTCGGAAGGCTCGGCCTGCAACAGGGGCTCGTACCGATTGAGATCGGCGCGCCACAGCTGACCGACGGCTTTGATCGCGCCCTCGGGGCTGGCTGGATAACTGGCGTCCAAGAGCCCCGTGTCCCGCTCGCCTTCATGGTTCAGCCCGAGTTCGGCGGCGCTGAGGTCGTACACCTCGCACAGCAACGGGCCGTAGAAGTCGTCCGGCGTGCTGTGGCCGTTCTCCCAACTGGCGATACGACGTTTCACGCTGGCGTCCGACGGGAGTTGGTGGCCACGGCGGGCCGCAGCCTGCCGCAACTCGCGCACCAACCGCGGCTGACTCCAGCCCCGGCCCACACGGGCCTGCCGTAAGCGAACGCTGGTCGGCTCCATCGAAGACGTGACCGTTCCCTCCCCGCCGGTGCACTGATGCGACTACTGGGGCGCACGCTCTTTGACCTTACGACCGAATGTACGCGCGGTGCATCACTGCGCGCTGCAAGTAACCGGAGATCGCTGCCGGTTGACCGTGACGGGGGATGACGCGTCCACGCGTGACGCGTCATCCCCCGTCACCTCTCGTCATCTGCCCTGGCCAGGGCGGTGCCCCTGAGTCTGGACACAGGGCGGCATCGCGGCCGCAACTGAGTCTGACCGAGGTGAGATGACGTGCAGAGGATGACCACGAGGGGCATCGAATGGCTCTCCGCGGCGGCAGACGATCCGGCCGGGTGCCGGGCGGCCTGGGCGGACGCTCCCCGTATGCCGTACGCACTGTCGGCCGGCCGCTTCTTCGACGTGGTGACAGTCGAACAACGGGTGGGCATGGAGACCTTCGACCAACTTCTGCGCCGTGGCCTGCCGATCGGACCGGTCGAGCTCGACCACAAGGCCCAGCGAGTGGGCTTCTTCCTCGGCTCGCGGAGCCAGGAGACCTTCACCCACTACCTCATGCGGGAAGAGGGCACTCCGCCTGCGTACCGCTACCTGGCGCATGGCTCGGTGGTCGTCGTACCGGGCCCCATGCCCATGAGCGGTGACCGCTACCAGTGGCTCCGGGCTCCGACTCGGCGTCCCATCGTCGGCCCGCTGCGTCCGGTGGCTCTGGCCACCATGCTGGTTGCCTCCGCCGAGTTGCTCGCCCGTGTGGACCGGTACGGCGAGCGCTACCCGACTGCGGCTGCCCTCGCGCATTTCGCCTTCGAAGGGGGTCCGACCGATGCGGGATGACGCCACCCACCGGCACGACGCTGCTACCTGGTCGCCACTGGACACCGACGACTGGTACGCCGCGGGTAACGCCACAACGCCGCTCCGAGACGCTCTGCTCCGGGCCGGACTGGAGAAGGACTTTCCTTATCTGCGCGCCGATTTGAACGCATTCGGGCATGGCCTGGTCGAACTGGGCCGCGTCTCGCCGGCCACCACGGAACGACTGGCGGAACTGCTGCGGCTGGCGCTCGCTGCGGGCTTGCAGCGTCTTGAAGTAGGCGGCGGCGAAACCGCCGAACACCGCACCGAAAGGGACTGACGTCATGACCGACCGACGGGGAGTCGTCGCCAAGCGTGCCGAGAACTTGATGCCCGGCGTCCCCTACGTCCGATGCTGGGCACAGGCACGGCGCAGCGCTGGTGCCTTGGCCGCGCAATTGACCGCCCTGGGCCTGGAGTTGGACTTCCCCGGTCTCGCGGCTGACGTGAACGTCTCGGGTGACGGCCTGGTACGCCTCGGCTCCGTACAGCCTGAAGCGGCCCTGATACTGGCGGAACTGATCGTGTCGGGCCTTGCGGCGGAGATGCCCATGCATGCCGAGACGTTGACGCGAGAGACACGAAACGTCTCCCAGAGCTCATCGGCTGCCTGACCGCTCCGACCCGAGGAACTCCGGCCGGTTTGTGGTACGAGCGTGCCCCCACGACCGGTCAAGCTGGCCCCGTATGTCGCCGTTCCGCTGGCGGACGATGTGCGGGGCCTTCTGCTGTCCGGTATCCCCTCGGCAGTGGGTCTGCCGCTCGGCCGGGACCGGCGCCCCAGCGCCGCAGCCCGGACGAACGGCAGACCAACACCCGGGGAGGATGATGCTGGGCTCGTGTCAGACTCCGCACGGCAGGACATCAGCTTGGGAAGTTGCGATCATTTGCGGCCGTTCCGCGAGCTGACCTGGGCAAACGGCTGGATTGCGGCCTCTTAGGGCTGGGCTGCTTTCACCGTGATTCCCCGCTGTTCCCCGCTCGATCTGGTGCGATTGCGGTGCGGGGTGAGGATCGCGGGAGCAGATGTGTCCCCGTCTCCGAGGGCTCACGTGCCGGGGGCGCGAAAGGTGACCTGTCGGCGCGCGGCCTCATCGATCTCGTCGAGGGTGATGAGAGGGGTGGCCCGGGTGTGGAGGGCTCCGCTGGCCTTGACGGTGAGGCTGACGGCGGCCATGGAGACCGAGTCGGGGAAGTCGACGATGAGCACGATGTCATCCTCCCCGAAGGCGAAGTACATGGCCTCGACCTGCCCGCCGAGGCCGGTGACGACCTGGTCGACGGCGGCGCGGCGGCCGCTCGCGCCTTCCTTGAGTAGCCCCTTGGTGCCCTCGGGCGTGTAGGTGGCCTGAATGAGGAACTTGGGCACAGGCGTGCCTCCTGCCGATTGATTGTCCGGTGTGCAATGGCCTTCCCGCTGTCGCATCGACCGCTATTCGCGGACCGATTGGATTCACTCGTTGGAACCCGCGCCTCCTTCTGCTGATCGCTGTCGAGGAGCTGCAGTAGCGCCGAGCGGCATACGGCTGCACAAACGCGAAGACCCCGGCCTCAGCGTTTCCGCTGGTGACGGTGGCTTTGGGCGCCTCATGCGAGGTGCCCCGGAAGGATTCGAACGTGCGCACACGGCTCCGGAGCACAATCAGAGTTGGGCCTGCAAACAGGCCCTGATCAGCAGGTTCCTTGATCGCGGGAGGTATGCGGTGCCTTCCTGTATCGCAGATAGTGCGTATTACGGGCGACCTCCGCGGGCGGGAGGACGTACCAGCCGACCATTGACGCGGAGGACGTGGCCGCCAGTGCGGTGCGACCTCCCAGCCCTCACGGTGTCCCCACGCCCGCTCCGGCGTCGGAAAGATCGAGAGCGTCATGCCCCCGACGGTCACGTGCCGACGAGCGTGGCGGCCGGTTCCGCTGCCTCTTCGCGGCGCATGCCGACGGGACGGACCGCACGTCTGTGAACGACGAACGAATGAATCATGGTGTCTTGCTGTGGTGCGCCTGTGAATGCGGCTGACGCGGATAATTTTCGCACCATGACGATGCGGGGGAGCCATCTTGCGGCGGTCGGGCTCCTGGCGATAGCCATGACCGCCTGCAGCGGCAGCGGAGGCTTGCCTGCGGCCGACCCGCAGGTCCCGACCACGCCGGCGCCGACGGGCGGGCACGCCGCCGCCTCGTCGTCGGCATCGCCGGAAAGTGATCGCCCCGCGCGCTCCGACAGCCCGTCCGTCCCCGTCCGGACACCGGCGGCGAAGCCGAAGACACCCAGCGCGAACACGCCGTCCCGCCCGGCAGCGCCCACCGCGGCTGCCGTCTCCGGCTGCACGGCGAGCGCCCTCACAGCGTCGGAGGGGCATTCCGGCTTCCCGGCAAACGGTCAACACGGTTGGTTCGCCACGCAGATCCTGCTGCGCAATCACTCCGGCTCGACGTGTCACCTGCGAGGCTGGCCCGGCCTTACGTTCTTCGGTGACGGCGTCATGCAGGCCTGTTCCAAGGGCGACACCTCACCCGACTGCGGCAAGCCGCTGAGCACGTCAGGACCGCGCTCCTTCCCGGTCACCCGGACCTCCCCGCATGACCTCCCCGACATCCTCCTTGCCCCGGGGCACACCACCTCCTTCACGCTCGTGTGGCAGAGTCCCTTCGGCGCGGCCTGTGTCGACGGCTGGATTGATCCGGCCTACGGCGTCGACATACGGGTTCCTGGCGACTCGCGGGCTGTGACGCTGGTTTCCATCGGGGGGATCCAGCCATGCGGAGGAAGGGTCCAGGTCACCCCGTTCGGCGTTGTGGGCTAAAAGGCAGGAAGCGGGTCCGTAGTGCGGCTACGGTGCGCCCTCATGAAGACGTCAGAGGCGTCGTTTCCTCGGGGAGGCAGAGCAGATCGGAAGTCGCCTTCGGCTCCTACGCCTTCTGCCCGGCTGCGCCGGGATTCGCCCACTTCTATCGATGGTGGGTGTCCCGTGGCGAGTGCCACGAGGGGGAGCCGGGGTATGGCTGTACCACAGACAAGATCCCCCACGGGTGGGCACGCGCTGAGCGACCAGGCGCTTAGAAGATGCGGGCACACCCCAGTTGGCTGGACGAGCGGGTCCGCGGGGCTTCCGTGACAGGCTGCTGAGTGTTGTAGTCGTCCGCGCTCGTTGCCGTCTGTCGTTGCCGTCACTGCCGTCCGGCCCTCGATACCTGACCACCGCTTTACAAGTTCGATCACCATGCAGGGAACTCCCGGCGGCCCATGCGGGGGCGGGCCACGAAGGGTCTCCCCGGGGCGCCTACGTCTGCTGCCGTTGATGTCAGACGTGGATGTCAGATGGCTCCGTCACCAACCCCCACCGAACAGTGGCTGCAATGTAGCCGCTATGCCGGACGTGATCGCCAGGATGCCGCCCACGCTGGCGAGGGTGGTGGTCGCGTTCTGGAACAGCTCCTGCCGGAGCCGTGCCCAACGCGCGCTCCAGAAGAGCATCTTGAGCTTCTGCCACTTGTGCTGGCGAAGGTGGCAACCCATGAGGGCCCCGTAGCTGTTGTTGCGGCATGAGCTGCTGCGGCCCTCTGCACCGCACCAGACGGGCACGTTGAAGAAGAAGTAGAAGGCGCTGACCCCGGACAGGACGATGAGCGCGACTGGTCCGAAGTCGAAGGTCAGCCAGCCGGCAATGAGTATCGCGAAGACGACACCAACCCCAGTACTTCCCGAATCCCTCCATGCGAGGTCATGATCCAGTGACGCTTGGAGTGCTGGAGTGGCGCGACTGGGGCGCACGGAAGCATGCTACAGCGCTGGCCCCCGAGCTCTCAGCTTGGGAAGCTGCGGGCACATCCGGCCGGATCGGGTCCTGACCTGGTGAAACGGCTGAGCTACCACATAGTGTCGGTGTCGCTTGCCTTTACCGTGATTCCCCGCTGTTCCCCGCGCGATCTGGTGCGCTTGTGGTGCGGAGTCGTGTGATGCTCAGCGGATCGCGTTCCTGAGCCGCCTTACCACTTCCGCCACTTGTTCGTGAGCTGGTACGGGCCGAGGCCGTGACATGCGGTCAAGGCGACTACATCGACGCCGTGCTCGGTGAGTGACTCGTCGATGTAGTCGCACAAGGCTTCGCGTTCGTCGGTTTCGAAGGTGCCGCCGTTGTCGGCGTCGTTCACCGCGTTGAGGGCCAGGACGACGCGTTCGACCACAGCAAAGACCTGTTCGTCGCTGGCCTCGACAAGTCCAGGAAGCTCGCCCTCAAAGGCGTCGAGGACTGCGTCGGTCGCCGTAAGCAACTCCTCGGGGTATAGCACTGCCATGCAGGCACACTGGGGGTCCAGGGTGCCGGCGGCAAGCTCCTGGGCTTCCTCAGCTATGCCGTGCCGCCAGCTCGTAGTCGGTCTCTCAGCCATGGGCGGGACCGTACAGGCCAGGACTGACAGCGATACTGAGGCCCCGCGCCACCAGCGCGCTCACGGCGCTGCGCGCACGCTTTCCAAGTGTGCTTGTGCCGGTCGGGCGGCCGTGCGGAGTCGTTCACCTGCGTGCATGTGCGGCCGTCGCCTTGAAAGCGCACTTGCTCCGGTACTCATCCGGACGGGGCGGTACGTGTGTGAATGAGACCAGAAGTGAGACCACGACCGGTGCCGGCCGACGTGGGCGGCACTCCAGTGGCTCCGGATCTCTCCGGAGCCACTGATCTGTGCGCACTCGGCAGGAACGAACTAACGCTCCGTGTCTGCGCCTGCGAGATCGGCGGTGGCCTGCGCGAGGTTGTGCTCCAGGCGTTCCAGGGTGAGCAGGGCCGCGGTCCGCTCGTCGGGGGAGAGTTCCGCCGTCACGAGGTCTTCGAGCTGACTCCAGACCCGCTCGACTTCTCGGCGCAGGGCATGGCTGGCCGCCGTGGGTTCGATGAGTGACGCGCGCTTGTCAGTGGGTGAGGGGCGGCGGCGGACGAAGCCGGCCTGCTCCAGGCGCCGGACGGTGCGGGTCATGGTGGCGGCGTCGGAGTCCATCAGGCGCACCAGGTCGGCTTGCCGCTGGGGGCCGAGTTCCCACAGGTACATCATGACCAGCTCCTGGCCAGGGTACAGGCCGACGCGGCGCAGCAGGTGTCCCACGTGCATGCGGTGCAGGCGGGCCAGTCGGAAGATCGTGTGGCTGATGGGCCCGCCGCCGGCTGCGGCCGGCACAGGGACCGTGGCCTCCTGAGCCGCCTTTGTGAGCCCCTTCTCGGTCTCCGGTGTGGACTGCGTCATCACTTGCCTCACTTTCCTGTCCGGCCAGTCAACCCTACCGCTTGGGCCGACGGCTGTGCCGGTCGGCCGGGGTGGCCCTAAGTAAAGAGCTCGACACGGTGGGTGCGGTGCGCGTCACATCGGTCGCCGGAACAAATCCTCGAGGTTTACCTGTTCGGACAGATGACTTACTGTTCGGACAGGAATTCGCTGGTGCTGGCCACGTCGGGCCCGGGCCGCGGAGCAGCACTCGTCGTGAGGAAGACCATGACCACTGCTTTTGATCCGATCGTCCTGGGCGGCACGCGTCTGGCGAACCGCGTCGTGGCGGCGCCGATGACCCGCAGTCGTGCCTTCGGGCCCGGCGCGGAGCCGACGGAGCTGCTGACGACGTACTACGCGCAGCGCGCCAGCGCCGGGTCAGCGTGGTGATTTGCGTGAAGCGCTCCGGTTCTCCTTCGGCCATGGTTGCCGTCCTCTCCCTCACCGGCCTGCTGGCGGGGCTGCTGCAGACGCTGGCCATCCCGCTCATCCCGAGCTTTCCCACACTTCTGAACGCCTCGCCCACCGATGCGTCGTGGGTCGTCACCATCTCGCTTCTGACCGGCGCGATCGTCACGCCGGTCAGCGGACGCCTCGGTGACCTCTTCGGCAAACGGCGCGCTTTGCTGCTGACGCTCTCCGTGATGATCACCGGCGCGGCGATGTCCGCCCTGACCAGTTCGCTGTGGCTGATGGTGATCGGCCGTGGCCTGCAGGGCTGCGCGCTCGGGGTGATCCCGCTCGCCCTGGGCATCTTCCGGGACGAACTTCCGCCCCACCGGATTGGCGGAGCGATCGCACTTCTGACCGGGACGCTCGGCCTCGGTGGCGCGGCGGGGATTCCACTGGCCGGTCTGGTCGCCGAGCACTTTGATTGGCACGTGCTGTTCTGGGGATCGGCCGGGCTGGGCCTGCTCTGCGCCTTCCTGACCGCGCTGGTGGTGCCGGAGTCGCCGCAGCGAACCGAGGGACGCTTCGACGTCGTCGGTACCCTTGGGCTGACCGTGGGACTGATCGGCCTACTCCTGCCGATCGTCAAGGGCGGGCAGTGGGGCTGGGGCAGTACCCGAACGCTCTGCTTTGGCGCGGCGGCCGTCGTCATCCTGCTCGCCTGGGGCCGGCACCAGTTGCACGCCCGCTCCCCCCTTGTCGACCTGCGGCTCTCCGCGCGGCGACCGCTGCTGATGACCAACCTCGCCACCATCGCGGTCGGCTTCGCGATATTCACCATGCTCTTCGCATTTCCGCAGATTCTGCAGGCGCCCCCCGCCACCGGCTATGGGCTCGGTCAGAGCCTGGTGCGGACCGGGCTCGCCGTTGCCCCGAACGGAGTGGTGGCGCTGTTGCTGACTCCGGTCGCGACCCGCCTGATCACCCGGTACGGGGCCCGGCTGACCATGATGCTGGGAGCGATCGTCATCGCCGCCGGCTACGTCTTCGTCACGCTCCTGATGAACAGCGTCCTCGAGTTCGTCATCGCCTCGGGCATCATCGGGGCCGGCGCCGGCATCTCAGTCGCGGCCACGTCAAAGCTGATCACCGATGCGGTCCCGGTGACCGAGACGGCCTCGGCCAACGGGGTGAACAACCTGATGCGATCGGTCGGAACCACCGCCGCCAGCGCGGCCCTGACCGTGATCCTGGCACACGGCGCAATCACGGTCGGCTCGGCGACGCTGCCCTCGGCGGAGGGGTTCCGGACCACGTTCATCGTCGGGGCTGCGGCGGCAATTGCGGGTCTGCTCTTTTCAGCGCTAATCCCGAATCGTACGCCGATGTCCGGTGGCCCGGCAGAGCAATACTCAAAGCCTGTCGACGCCCCTGACGGGGACGTGATTTACAAGCGATAGCACAGGCTTTGAGATCCAGCCTCATCCTTATCAGGTCGATCACAGGGGTCTGCCCACATCGACCAACCGTCCCCGTGCGTCGGCCGACCGTTCGCTGGGGTCCGGCCTCAGCCGCTTCCCGTCCGCCGTCCGCCGTCCGCCGTCCGCCGTCCGTCGAGAGGAGGTCGTCGTGCTGATCGCCGTGTCCCTGGTCTGCGCCGTGCTTGCGGCCGC
>NZ_JBIAQV010000099.1:0-8637 GCF_042889305.1 Streptomyces sp. NPDC002619
TTTTGCTGGTGAGGTGTTGCCTGCTTTGTCGGTCGCGCGGTAGGTCAGTGTGTGGTGGCCGACGGTGTTGACCTCGACTGGTGCTGTGTAGGCGCCGTAGGAGGCGCCGTCGAGGGCGTACTCGATTCCGGCCACGCCCGATTCCGCGTCCGAGGCGGTCAGCGTCACGCTCGCGCTTCCGACGTAGTTTCCGGAGGAGTCCTTCGTCCCCGACACCGTCGCTGACGCATCCGGCGCAGTGGTGTCGTCGTCGGGCGCGGCGGTGACGATGAGTTCACCCGACATCATCTGGTGGCCCGGCATCGCGCAGAAGTAGTGGTAGACGCCAGGCGTGAGCGTGACTTCGGCCGTGTGCCTGCCTCCCTCGGAGTCGAAGGGGCTCGACAGGATGTTGAGGCTGACGTCGTTGTTGTAGTCGGGGTTCGAAACGTCGAACGTCAGGGTGTGCGACAGCCCCGTCGTGTTGCCGGCCGCTGCGCTGTTGTCGAACACGATGGTCGCCTTGCCGGCCACCGCGGTGACGGGGGCGGACGTGTACTTCATGTAATCGTCGCCGGCCGTCCAGGTGAGCACCTGGTTCGCTGTGGGCTCCGCCGCGCGACTCACCGCCGCGTACGCGGCCGGCACAGCCAACGAGAGAGCCGTGAAGACAACGGCCACCAGCGCCACCAGCGCCGGATGCGCGCTGAATCGGGTGCGTCGCACGGTTCTTGAGGGGGGCGGATCCGTCTGGGCATGGAGCAGTCTTCTGAACACCGCTGCACCTTTCGGGACTTCGCTTGTGCGGCACCGCGCAGGACTCGCGGTTCCGCCGGGTGGACGACCGGACGCCGGGATGAGCGCGTGCGAGGCGCGAGTACTCCGCTCACCGGACCGGCGCCCTGGACGGAACGGGGCGAGTGCCGCGCTCGGGTTGATCGCCCGCGCGTGACAACGGCGTTGGCCGCCGTCACTCACGAACACGCGGCATCCACCCCCGTCGCTGCGAGGCCGGTGGTACCGCGAACCCGAAGGCGGGGTTCACGCAACCTCATTCAATGCGGCAACGGTGGGAAGTTAGCCGGTCTTTTGACCATCCGCCAAGACCTATGACCGGAATCCAACCAACTTTGACCTGAGTCTGGAAAAACTGCGGACGCGCCCGTTACGGTGTCCGGGTCCCAAGGCGACTCCTGTTCGCCCAGCCGATCCGACCCCGGCCGCAGCCGGCACATCGAGCCAAGCCGGACAGCCTCCACCGGAGTCCGGTCCGAAGACCGCCCCGCCTGCCGTGCGGGGCCGAACGCCCGGCGCACCACCGCGTACCGCCGTGACGGGACAGCTGCCGTCGGCGGCGGCTCACACCACGACCGCGAGACGCCTTCAGGCACGTACGCGTTTCGAGGATTGGAGAGCGATGACCGACTCAGGCGTAGGCGCGAGACGCCTCTTCTCCCGGCGAGCGTTCGCCGCAGGGGCGGCCGCCGCGGCGGTCGTACCCACGGTGCTCGGCGTCTCCGCCGCCGCCCCGAAGGACAAGCCCGCTGCAGGAAGCGGTCAAGGAAACGACCAGGGCAACGTCCGCGACCTGACGCTGTACATGGAGAAGCTGCCGAACGGGGAGATGGGCTACGGCCTGCAGCCCGGTCAGGCGACGATCCCCGGCCCGCTCATCGAGCTGACCGAGGGCGACACGATGAACATCGAGGTCGTCAACAACCTGGACGTCGCCGCGAGTCTGCACGTGCACGGCATGGACTACGACGTCGCCAGCGACGGCACCAAGATGAACGACAGCGTCGTCGAACCGGGCGGCCGGCGGACCTACGTCTGGCGCACCCACACCCCCGGACCGAACCACGACGGGACGTGGGAGGCCGGCAGCGCCGGCTACTGGCACTATCACGATCACAACGTGGGGACCGAACACGGCACGGGCGGCATCAAGAAGGGCCTGTACGGCCCCGTGATCGTGCGTCGCAAGGGCGATCCACTGCCCGACAAGCAGTTCACCGTCGTGTTCAACGACATGACGATCAACAACAGGGCCCACCACGACACCCCCACCTTCACGGCCGTCCGCGGCGAGCGCGTGGAGTTCATCGTCATCACGCACGGGGAGTTCTTCCACACCTTCCATGTGCATGGACACCGCTGGGTGGACAACCGCACCGGGATCCTGCAGGGTCCGCAGGACGTGAGCCGGGTCATCGACACCAAGACCGTCGGCCCCGCGGACTCCTTCGGGTTCCAGGTGATTGCGGGTGACCGCGTCGGTGCGGGTGCCTGGATGTACCACTGCCACGTCCAGAGCCACGCGGACATGGGCATGGCGGGGATCTTCCTCGTGACCGAGGCCGACGGCACGGTCCCCGGCGGCATGCCCCACCACTAGAAGGCAGCGGCGGGGTCCTGATGTGGGCTCCGCCCCCAGAAGCCACGCCCGTCAGGCCTGCCTGACGGTCTGACGGGCGTGTACCAACCTGCCGCCGGTCGGTCCTCGCCCGCAAGGACCCGAGGCGAACCTGCCTCCCTGCTCCGGTACCCCGTCCTTCCCGGGCATCGTGACCGCCCGCCGAAATCCGCCTCGCCCGGCGCATGCCGGGTGGGGCTCCTGCGGCAGCCCTCGCTCCACCCCTGATCACTCTTCCGTTGCCGGATCGAGTCAAGGAGCAAACATGGGCAAGAGAGACCGGTTCGCCCTGTCGAGACGAAGCGGATCGCCACCGTCGCGTCCTGGGCGGGCCTCCCGTCACGCGTGGCCCTGGCGCCGCGCCGTCGTTCTGCTGTCCAGCGCCGCACTGACCATGGGGCTGTCCACGCTGCCGGCCGTGCAGGCACAGGCGCAGCCGCCCGTCGAACGCGTCGACCAGGAACAGGCCGCCGCCACCGACACCCAGGTGAACGTCCTGGTCTTCCACGGACCGGCCGCCAAGCAGGACGACCCGGTCAAGCAGGCCACGGTGGCGATCGAGAACCTCGGCGAGAAGAACGGGTTCAAGGTCGTCGAGTCCGAGGACGCGAGCGTGTTCAACACCGCCGACCTCGCCAAGTACCGAGGCGTGGTGTTCCTGTCGGCCGACGGCGTGACGCTCAACGCCGAGCAGGAAGCCGCGTTCCAGTCGTACGTCAACAACGGCGGCGGCTTCGTCGGCGTCCACGACGCCGCCCGGGCCCAGTCCGACTCCTCCTGGTTCACCGGGCTGATCGGCACCCGCCCGGCCCTGGGTCTCCCCGACCCCGAGAAGGTCGTCGAGAGCGCGGTCAACAGCGAGAACCCGCCGAACGAGACCAAGGACAAGCTGTTCGACGGCAAGAACGACACCAAATGGCTGGCCCGTACGCCGACCGGTTCGGTCACTATGAAGCTGGACAAGCCCGTCGCGGTGGTCAACTACGCGTTGACCTCCGCCAATGACTCCTCGGGACGGGACCCGAAGGACTGGAAGCTGCAGGGCTCGCAGGACGGCGAGACCTGGACGACCCTGGACACCCGGACCGGCGAGACCTTCCCGTCGCGCTTCCAGACCAGGCAGTTCCAGTTCACCAACAGCACGGCCTACCAGCACTACCGGCTGGAGATCACCGCCAACAGCGGTGAGCCGCTGACCCAGTTGGCCGAGCTGCGGCTCTTCACCGCCAACCCGACGCCCCCGCAGGATTCCAAGGTCCAGCAGGCCGTCGTCGACGTGACGGACCGTCAGCACCCGGCCAACAAGGGACTTCCGCTCAACTGGACCCGCTCCGACCAGTGGATCAACTGGGACCCCAACCCGATCGGCAAGGTCCACACCGTCGCCCAGGTCGAGGAGTGGAAGTACAAGCCGGGGCTCAGCGCCAATGGCCCGTTCCACCCGATCTCGTGGTGCCGGGACTACGACGGTGGCCGGTCCTTCTACACCGGCATGGGCCGTACCGAGGAGAGCTACACCACCGACACGAAGTTCCAGAGTCACCTCCTCGGCGCCATCCAGTGGACCACCGGCATGGTGCGCGGCGACTGTCAGGCGACCATCGCGTCCAATTACACGACCGAGCGGCTGACCGCCCAGAACCAGGCGGGGCAGCTCGACCAGATCGGTGAGCCGCACGGTCTCACCATGGCCCCCGACGGCAAGGCCTTCTACATCGGCAAGGCCGCCTGCCCGTCCGGCCCGATCGCCGACTGGAACAACCCCAAGGTCGGCCTGGGGTGCGGCACCATCCACCAGTGGGACCCCAGGACCAAGAAGGTCAAGCTGCTCACCACGCTCGACGTGATGGGCAACCGGGGCAGCGGTGACGAACTGGTCAAGAACGAGGAAGGCCTCGTCGGCATCACCCTCGACCCGAAGTTCGAGAAGAACGGGTGGATCTACATCTACTGGATGCCGCACGAGTCGATCGACCGCGACAAGCGGATCGGCCAGCGGACGGTCTCCCGGCTCACCTACGACTTCGCGACCGAGTCCATCGACCAGGGCACCCGCAAGGACCTGCTGCACTGGGACGCCCAGATCCACAGCTGCTGCCACGCCGGTGGCGGCATGTCCTTCGACAAGGACGGCAACCTCTACATCGGCTCCGGTGACAACAACTCCTCCGGCGGCTCCAGCGGTTACTCCGGGAACAACTGGACCCAGGAGTACAAGGGTGTCTCCTTCCAGGACGCCCGTCGCACCTCCGGCAACACCAACGACCTCAACGGCAAGATCATCCGTATTCACCCCGAGCCCGACGGCACCTACACCATTCCCAAGGGCAACCTCTTCGCGCCCGGTACGGCCAAGACCCGCCCCGAGATCTATGTGATGGGTGTCCGCAACATCGCACGGCTCTCCGTCGACCCGGTGCACAACTGGCTGAACGCCGGCTGGGTCGGACCGGATGCGGGAGCGCCGAACCCCGACCTGGGCCCGGCCAAGTACGAGACGGCCACGGTCATCACCTCCGCGGGCAACCAGGGCTGGCCGTACTGCATGGGCAACCGGCAGCCGTACCGTGACCGCAGCAACACCGACGCCAGTGTCCTCACCGGCTGGTACGACTGCGATCACCTCAAGAACGAGTCGCCGCGCAACACCGGCCTGGTGGACATCCCGCCGGCCCGCGACAACATGATCTGGTACTCGCCCCAGGGCGGCGGCCCGGTCTTCCCCGAGCGCTCTGACGGCAGCGGTGTCCCGTCGTACGTCGACAGTGAGGCCACCTACACCGAGCCGTACCTCAGGGGCGGCGGCCAGGCCATCATGTCCGGTCCGACCTTCCACCGCTCCCAGGTGGACACCGAGAGCGGCGTCGCCTGGCCGGCGTACTGGGAGGACAAGTGGTTCATCGGTGACGAGTCCAACGCCAACAACCGGGTCGCGGTGACCCTCGACCCGGACCGCGTCCAGAACGCCGGCGCGCCGGCTTTCGGCGAGGACCTCCGCAGCATCATCGCGCCCGGCAACGGCGGTACCCAGCTGCAGAGCTGGATGGACGCCAAGTTCGGTCCCGACGGTGCGCTGTACATGCTCGACTACGCGGGCGGCTTCTTCAGCCTGCACCCCAACCAGAAGCTCATCCGCATCAGCTACCACGGTGGCCCGGCCACCCCGAACCCGCAGGACGCCGGAGCGCGCGTCATCACCCAGAGCAAGCCCAAGACGGTGGCGTTCTCCAGCGCCAAGGCCGGCGGTGTGGCCTGGGAGTGGGACTTCGGTGACGGCAGCACGCCGTCGCACGAGGCGGCCCCCACGCACACCTACGCCGACTACGGCACGTACCACGCGAAGCTGACGGTCACCTACGCCGACGGCGAGAAGTCCACCGCGACGTTCGACGCCAAGGCCGGCTGCCCCGCCCCCGACGCCCGGTCGACCGTCAGGCTGCTCGACACCGACACCGGCGTGGCCAACCACCGTGCGGGCGGCGGCTGCACGGTCAACGACCTGATCGACGACGAGGCCTCCTGGCCGAACCACGGCGAGTTCGTCAGTCACGTCAGCGCCGTGGTCAACGACCTCCGCAAGGAGGGCGTCCTCGACAACCGTGAGTCGTCGGCGATCGGCAAGGCGGCGGCCCAGAGCGAGATCGGCAAGGTCGCCGGGTACAAGTCCATCTTCGACGGGACCGCGGCGAGCCTGGCCGACTGGCGACAGGCCGGCCCCGGGAAGTACTCACTCCTGCCCGACGGCACCATGCGCAGTTCCGGCGGCCTGGGCATGCTGTGGTACGCCAAGCAGGAGCTCGGAGACTTCTCGGTGAGGCTCCAGTTCCGGGACGTGGCTCCGGGCACCGGCAACGCCAACAGCGGGGTCTTCATCCGGTTCCCGGACCCGCGGACGCCGCTGGCCGAGCGCCCGGCCGGCAGTTGCGGGACGGTCGGCTCCGCTCGTACCGCCCAGGAGTGGCTCGCGATCTACTGCGGTCAGGAGATCCAGATCTACGACGGGGCCACGGGCGAGGTCCAGAAGACAGGATCGGTGTACAACTTCAAGCCGCTGGGCCTGGACAAGGCGGGGGTGACCCCGAAGGGCCAGTGGAACGACTACGAGATCCGCGCGGTCGGGCAGCACTACACGATCATCCGCAACGGCGTGGTGATCAACGAGTTCGACAACACGCCCGGCAAGTCGTCGTCCCGGGCGGGTGACCCACCCACGGATCTGCGTCAGTTCCTCAGTGGGTACGTGGGGTTGCAGAACCACAGCAACAACGACCTGATCGAGTTCCGCAACATCCGGGTGCGGAACCTGTAGTCGCACAGCGGCCGGAGCCGGGCTCGGGGCAACTGCCCCGAGCCCGGCTCTTTTCCCGGCATGCGGACCGTCTGGTCCGACTCGCTCGCGCCGCCCCGGGAGCAGCGTCGAGCAGTTCATCTCGCTCGCCCAGGAGGCGGGTTTGCCGCTGAGACACCTCGCCACGGCATTCGCGATCCCTCATCCCGGCGTAACCACCGGCGTAACCAGTTGCCGGGCGACGGCGTCGCGCGCGGCGGGGGACAGCAGCGAGCCGGCCCGTGTGAGGAAGCCGTACAGCTCGGATCCGTACTGCCTGGCCATGTCCGCATTGTGCCTGTGTACGTCGAGTTCGTTGGCGGCCGTGATCTCGAGGGACGTTGCGATGTCCTGCCGGTACTTCGGGATCAGCCGCCAGGCGTACTACACGTGGTACCGCCGCTACCAGGCCGCTCGCGCGTATCGTGCGGCCGGGGTCAGGTCCAGGTGTCGAGCCACATCCTGGCGCGCCAGTCGGCGTACGGGATCGTCTGCCCGGTGTAGATCGGGAAGAGATAGATGATGTCTCGGACAGACTGGATCGCGCCTTCCTGACCAGCGTAAATGCGCTCGACCATCACCTCTCGGCGTCAGCCGGGCCGTCCAGGGGCCGTCACGCCGCCATCGTGGCGACGAGCAGTTCCATGTGTCGAGCTCATGATTCAAGAGCGGGACATCGTCAGGACGGCGTCCACAGCCTTGCGGGTTCGTCCCTCACTGCTGGGCATGAGGTGCGTATACACCCGCAGGGTGAACCCGGGATCGCTGTGACCCAGGTATGTGCTCAGAGCCCGGATATTCTCTCCGGCGTCCAGCAGCACGGAGTCGTAGAAGTGCCTCAGGGCGTGCATGCCGTGCTCCCGGGCCGACGCGTGGCGTTCGCCCGGCTTCGGCTCGGGAATGAGCCCGGCGGTCACGAGGGCGGGCTTCCAGAGATGGTCGTCGAAGTAGCTCGCTCGCACGCTGTCACCGGTGCGCCCCGTGAATATGAGCCGCCTTGTGACCAAGGGCCCGTCTGGCTTCTGCCAAGGCAAGGTGATCTCGACCGGAGAGAAGTCCGTCATGTGCTCACGTAGCGCATGCGCCACGCTGCCGGGCAGCGGAACGTCGCGGATCTTCCCTCGCTTGGGAGGTGCGAAAACGAACTTGCCCCGGACACGCTTGACCTGCGTTCGTACGCCAAGCCAGCCGCTGTCAAAGTCGACGGCGTCGACTGGTAAGCCGAAGATTTCACCCTGCCGTAGCCCGCATCCGACGCCGACGTCGATCATCGCTCGGAAGCGCTCAGGCAGGGCGGACCGGACGGTGAAGACTTGCTGGAGGGTCCACGGGACTACTCGTGACGGCTCCGGTTGCGGGCTACGCACCGACCTGGCAAGACACGGATTTCGAGGGACCAAGGCGTCGTCTACTGCCGCAGCGAAGACGGAGGAGGCCAGTCCGAAGATCGTCCGGCGATAGGACGCGTTGGGAACCGCACCGGCCAGTTCGCCGAGCCAAGTACGGATGTGTCCGGGCTGGAATGACACGAGCGGACGCGTCCCGATGTACGGAAAGACGTGCAGTCGGAGGCGCCGTTCTGCTGAGTCGTGACCGTTGATGTCCATTGCCAGGCTGGCAAGCCATGTCTCCGCGTACTGCTGGAAGGTGGTTCGGGCGGCCCGCGCATCGACGTGTGTTCCCTGAGCCATGTCGGCCGCAGTTTGGGTAAGCCAATGTTCGGCAAGGCGTTTTTGCCTGTCGGGGAAGGACTTACTCTTCTCGGTGCCGTCCGGGCCGATGTAGCGGGCTCGGTAGCGCAGCCCGTTGCCGTGGCGCTCGGTCTTGACTCTGAAGCTGATCGGAAAATCGATCTCCTGGTGGGCAGGCGGCAGCATCCGGGCCGCTTCAGTTGCGGACCGGATGTCGGGATCGGACG
>NZ_JBIAQV010000100.1:0-8586 GCF_042889305.1 Streptomyces sp. NPDC002619
CTGACGGCGATCCGGCTGCCCCTGCCCTGCTCCGCAGGAGTCCGATTCCTCCCCGGCCTAAAGGCCGGGGCATCCTCGGAGGAACCCGGTGAACAGGGCGGTGGATCGGTCCTGTTGGGGCCGGACGCCGATCTTGTGCAGCCGCAGACCGATCTGGCTGTCGCTGAGCGGACGGCCGGGTTGTCCGCCGGGGAAGAGCCAGGGGACGTCGTCCGGGGTGCCGATCTTGGCCTTGCCGCGTCGGGTCGCGACGAGCTCGCGGACCAGGGCGGCCAGCGGCATCGGGAGGATGACGGGCGAGGTCCCGAAGGAGATCGCAACGGTTTCGTCGGTGATGTCGACGTCCTCGACGGTGAGTTGGCTGAAGGTAGCGATCTTCTGGGCGTAGAGGATCAGCAGCAGTCCAGCGACTCGGTCCGCGGTGGCCAGCGTGTCGTCGTTGAGGAGGCGTCGCGCGTCGGCCCAGCGTTTCTCGCTGTCGATGGTGCCCTGCGGGCCGGTCCAGCGGACGGCACCGCAGGTGAGGCCGTGCGCATGGCGATGCTGTACGGACCAGCGGACGAAGTGGCCGGTCTCGTCGCGGTAGCGGAAGGCGGGATCGGTCATCCAGCGTTCCAGGTCGGCTTGTGTGCAGGCGCCCAGGGTGAGACCTTCGCCAGCGAGCCAGGCTAGGAAGTTGTCGGCCGCGGTGACGTGGCAGCGCACGTTCATGTCCTGCAGCTGAGTGGTGTGCTGTTTGTCGACTCGTCGGCGGAGCCGACGCAGGTGGTGCCAGACCGCGTAGCCATGCAGGATCCGGCGTTCGGCGAGGTCCGTCCGGGCCTGGACCGTTGTGGTGATCCAATTCTCCAGAGCGACGAGCCGTTCGTCGCGCGGCGGTAGGGCGCCCGTCGCGACGAGGACGCTGCGAAGGTGGGCCAGCACCTTGCCCGGCAGAAGTTCGTCGAGGAGGTCGTGGGTGACAGGACGCTCGTCTCGGCCTATGCGTTCCAGCAGGTCCCGGGCCTTTGCTCGCGAGATCCAGGCCAGAGCGACGTCCGGGCGCTCGGCGCCCGTCAATGCCGCCTGGAAGGCTGCAAGTTCGGGTGCGACGGCCTCGGCGTTGTCACCAAGGAGGTCGCGGATCTTCTGGTCCAGGACGCATCGCTGGCAGGGGCGAGGGCCAAGCTGCCAGGTGGTCGCGCAGACGGGGCAGCGGCCCCAGAAGCCGGGGTCGGGGTTGGTGCACTTTGCGCACAACGGTTCTCCCCAGATGTCGCCGCGGGCCTGGGCGACGGTGCCGCAGCCGCCGCAGGTAACCCAGCGTTGCTGGCAGCGTTCGCACCAGGGCTGCCCGGTGGCCCGGGAGAGTCCGCAAGGGGCGGTGCGGCCGCAGTGACCGCACTCTCTGATCTCTTTAGGCCTGCAGTTGTTGCAGCGGACGCCGTCGGCGAGCCGGACGGCGACCGGCTGACGGCGCCCGCAGCCGACGCAAACTTCCAGGTTGACCGGGTCGCGGATCAGGCAGTTGGGACACAGCGGTCGTCCGGCAGCATCGCGGGTGGCGGGTTCACGTACGGCGTCGCAGCGTGCGCAGGGGACGGCCGCGTGCTTGGCGAAGCAGGCGCGGCAGATCCGCTGGCCGTCCAGGAGTTTCGACAGCGCCTTCACTCCGTGGCAGCGCGGGCCGGCCGGCTTGACGACGGTGGTGGCGCCGGCAGCGACGAGTTCGCCGATGAACCGCAGCATTGCCGGAGTGGGGTCCTCGTGCCCGGCGCCGGTCAGCAGCTCGGCACGTTCGGGCACGGCCCAGGCGAGTCGACGCTGCCCGGCGGGTCGCTTCGTGGCCCGCTCAAGAGCGGTTCGGGCGGTGTCTCCGTCGAGCGTGGGGTCGAGTCCGGTGATCAGCCGGGTGAGTTCCTTGACCGGATCGCCCTCGGTGTCGGGGCACTTGGCGCATCGGGGCTGGCCGTGGCGGTCGCGGCTGACGACTCGGCGCTGCTGGTGGCAGCCCGCGCAGAGGCCGGGTGTGTCGAAGCAGGGTGAGCATCCCCATCGTCCGCCCGAGCGGCTGCCGAAGTAGGGGCGTGGGCGTCCGCACTCGCCGCAGCGAGGCAGGGCGGTGTCCTGGGCGCCCGCTTCATGCAGGGCCATCAGCAGTTTGGCGACGCGGAACGGCGCGGGTGGCTTGCCGGTCCGCAGCAGTGATGGGTTGTCGTGCAGGGTCTGTGCGAGATTGCGGCGGCCGGCCCGTGTGTGTACGAGCGTGCAGACGATGCCGCGGAAGCGGTCGGCGTTGAGGTGCTTCTCGATGTTGCTGACCAGCCGCACGATCAGGCCCACCGGATCGGCGAGAACTTCCTCGGTGATCGCAGGTGCGGTCACCGCTCAACTCCGGTGATCCGAGCTCGCCTTGGCCGCGGTTCGCCGACGCCTTCGGAGACGGTGGTCCCGCCTGCGGCGGCCTTCTTGGGTTTCTTCGCCGCCCCGGCCGTGGCGATCGGCTCGATGAGGTCGTCCATTGTGCAGTCAAGGATGTCCAGCAGGGCCATGAGGATCTTCAGGCTGAGTCGCTCCGGTCGCTCGACGACGAGTCGGTAGACCTGGCTCGTGGACAGCGTGATACCGCGTTCCTTCAGCGGTGGGAGGAGGTCGGTGGTGGAGAACGTCCCGCGGTCCGCCATGACCTTGCGCAGGTGCCAGTGGTAGTCGAGCTTGGCGGCCATGAGCAGGGCATGACGAGTACTGGCACGTGGACGATTCGTGCACCCGGACTCCTGGTAAGGCTGGCAAGCCCAGACAGCCCCTCTCTTACAGGAGTCCTTCACCTTCCGGGCGAACCGCCCACCGATCGAGCGCGCGGTGGCCGTTCGCATCGTCCGGAGGTTCCGCCCGGCACCTAACATCTTTTGCCGACGCCGTCGACGAAGGCGCGTCAGTGGTGGTGGCCGTGCCGGCCGAGGGTCTCCACGGGGGTCGCGCCGGGTCGGGTCCACTGCGACACGGGGCGGCTGGTCGGGCCCCAGGTGGCGTTCCCGTCCGCGTCCGAGCGCCAGGACCAGCACGGGCTGCGCCCCTCGGCCCAGCCATCGGGGTTGTCCTCCCAAGCCTCGCCGCGGCCGTAGGGCGTCATGTCGAGCAGGCCGAGGGACCCGTTGACCCGCTCGTTGCCACGGCCCGTCGTGGAGTAGGTGAGGAACACGCGGTCGCCGTCGCGCAGGAAGCAGGTGATGTAACCCATGGCGCCGCCGACCGGCCCGTCCACGTCGTGCACCGAGTACCAGGGCTGCGTGTAGCCCATGAACTCGACATAGGAGGCCACCTCGTCCCACCGGCCCGTGGTCAGGATGGCGAACGAGACGCCGCGGGCGTTGAGGTAGACGGCGTCCTTCAGATGCCAGGCCGTGGTGGTGCAGCCCTCGCACTGCCCCTGGTGCGGCGCGCCGTCGTACCACATGTGCTTGTAGACCACGAGCTCGTCGCGGCCCTGGAACAGGTCCAGGAACGGGACCGGGCCGTCGGGTCCGACGACCTCGACCTTCCCGTCGAGCTCCACCATCGGCAGCCGACGGCGGGCCGCGGCGAGGGCGTCGCCCTCGCGGGTGTGGGCCTTCTCGCGGATCAGAAGCCCGTCACGGGCGGCCTGCCAGGTGGCCAGGTCGACGATGGGCGGGCGGCCAGGCAGCGTTGTGGTCGGGTCACTCGGCGTGGTCGTCATGGTGTCCTCCGTGGTGTCTCGTGCCGGGCAGCGTCGTACGGCGTTTTACGACGGTCACCAGAACAGACTCGCGACCCGGCCGGAACTCATCGCGGCAGGGGGCACCCTCGGCCGAGCCTGTACGGACCACGTCGGGCTGTCTTCTCTGTCCCCCTGCAGGCAGCCTGGTCCGCGGTCATAGGCCCGTTGAGCGTGGGATGGAACTCCGCGGCGACGGGATGCTCGCTGAGCCTGCGCCCGACGTGAGGAGCACTCCTGCTGGCCATGGGCGCTTCTCCTCACAGTCAACCCTCCGTTGGGGGAAAAGACAGCCGGTGCCGCTCGCTGAATGTGGCCCGGCGACAGGGCGTAGAAGCCCTCAGTCTTCTCGATTCGGTCGCGGACGGTGAGCGAGCATCCAACGTGCGTCTGTCGTCCGGTCTGGCCGGGCCCGCATTCCCCATCGGAGCTCCTGGACCAGCCTGTTGAGGCTCCGGATGACTGGGAAGTCCGCCAAGGAGGAGCCGGGCGAACAGCAAGGCCGCGTAGGGAACATCCCGGTTTCGAGATCGTCTGCCGCGACGTCTCGGGAGCCTAAGCGAGGCCGTCCGCCGGGCCCTGCCCGGTGCGGTGCAGGTCAGCGATCGCCGGCACCTCTGGAAGGACCTCTGGGACAAGGCGCTGGCCACCGTCCGCTCCTGCTGGGCCCTGTCGACACGCCGCGTCCCGCTGGGGTGTACGAGCAGACTTCCGCGAGCGCGAGCGCCGGCACCAGGTCCACGAGATGCTCGGCAAGGGCGTCGGCCTGCTCGACTGCGCCCGCCGCCTCAACCTGGCGCTCTACACGGTCAAGCGCTAGGCGCGGGCCCGGGAGGAAGAGGCCCTGCGTCGAGCCCCGCGACATCGGCTCACCCCTGCCGCGAACATCTTCGTACCCGCCGAGCCGCCGAGCTGGCCGTCCCGTCAAGCAACTGTTCCGGCGGCGAAGCACGCCGACAACGCCGCCGAGCAGGCGTACCGGCATGGGGCCCGCGGTGTCCTGCGCTGACCCCGACGGCGGTGTCTTCCGGCTCGTCAGGGCTTGCGGCCGATAAAGGCGAGCAAGCGAGTCTGGACGTCGGCGCTCTCCGGCACCTCGACCCGCGGTCCGTACTGCCCGCTCGCACGGAGCACTTCGTCGAGCGGCAGCATCCCGTCGAGCAACTGGGCGCATTTGGCGGGATCGAGGTGTTCGTCCTGGCCGGTGGCCCGTGCCAGGTCCCAGGTGTGCATGAAGACATCGGCGGTGTAGAACTGGTCGACCGCCTGGTCCAGTGGGATCTCTCCGATGTGCGGGTTTGACAGCAGCTTGTGTTTGGCGGCCGGATCGTCGAGGAGGGCCTGCACCCCGTCGCGGTGTATCGCCCAGGCGGCCACCGGGTCGTCGTCCACCGAGGGCCCTTTCGGCAGTTCGACTCCGGCGCCGGCTTTCAGGAAGTCGGGGAACCACTCGACGAGGTGACGGACGACGTCCCTGGCGGCCCATCCCTCGCACGGCGCCGGGTTGTCCCATGCCGCTGGATCCGTGCCGCGCACGCGGTCGGTGAATACGCGTGCCACGGTGCGATGCTCATCGGCTGCTGTTCTCGCCATAATCAAGATCCCGTCTCGGTGTGTCGGTCGGCGCTGTCGCCCTGTTGGCCGTCGAGCAGCTCGTCAAGCCGCTCGTAGCCTTCGCGGACGCCGTAATCCATGCCACTCTTGAGCATCGAATCGCGGGCTTCGATGGAGTCCATGAGCGACTTGCCGATGACCCGGGTGCGACCACCGAGGTCCTCGAAGACGGCCGTCTCCAGGCTGACGCCGTCCGGAAAGCCCTCGTAGGTGAAGGTCTGCACGATGCGTTGGTTGGGGCGTACCTCGTGGAACACACCGTGGAAGCCGTACTCGGTTCCGTCGTCGTCGCGATGCACATAGCGATAGGAGCCACCACTGTGCGCGTCGTACTGGTCGATCCGCATCGTGAGTCGACGGGGGCCGAGCCACTGGACGACCAGATCGGGGTCGATGTATGCCCGGAACACGCGCTCCGGCGGAGCGTCGAACTCCCGGATGATCAGGATGATGGGCAGATCCGGGTCGGCCACGATCTGCGTCTCGTTGCGGTGGTGCGGGTCGGTGGTGCTCATGATGCCGCCTTTTTCGTCGGGGTGTCCGTCGCCGGCTGCTCGCCCATCTGTTGAAGGAGGGCATCGAGACGGCGGTAACGGTCCTCCGCCTCGCGCCGATAGCGCTCGATCCACTTCGTCATCAGGTCGAAGACTCCTGCCTCGAGGTGGCAGGGCCGCCGTTGGGCGTCTCTGCTGCGACTGACCAGACCGGCGTCCTCCAGGACCTTGATGTGCTTGGACACGGCCTGCACCGTGACGTCGTACGGCTCGGCCAGTTCGTTGACCGTGGCGTCCCCGGCGGCGAGCCGGGCCACGATGTCGCGCCTAGTGGGGTCGGCCAGTGCGGAGAACACCAGCGACAGCCGGTCGTCGGCCACCTCACACCTCGCATGTTCAACCGATTGGTTAAATACACTATGGCCGGGGTTCCGGCTTGTCAACCAATCGGTTGAATAGCGGCGTGCCGTGCATGCACGGTGAGAGGCGTCCGCAGCCTGGCGCCAGCCGTCGGTGCCATCGCCGGTGCTCCCATACCTGCGGGCCGTCCAGGCGCCACTTGAACTGCCCTGCGGATCGTCCACGTGTACGTCACGTCGATGAAGTCCGGTCCGTGGGGCGTCTTTGGTGCTATCTCGTCTATCACTGACGGACGTTGTTCGAGCGGTTCGGTTCTGTGGCCAATGCGCTACAGGAATTGGTGAAGAGCCGGCTGGAGCAGGGCTGGGCCTACGGCGACGTGGCCTGGCGCGGCGATGTCCCGCGTTCTATCGTCCACCACCCGGCAACGTCACACAGGTGACCCGCATGCCGCAACAAGGCGCCCTGGAAGGCCTGGCGAGGGGGCTGGAAGTGCCCGCTGGCCGCGGTACGCAGGGCCGTCACCGAGGCCTGTGGCATCCACCTGTACGTCGAGAACGGCGCCGACACCGCGTCCGACCCCCAGATCCACCCCGAGCGGACATCCTTCAGGCGTCTCTTTACCTACGTCCATTGCATGGCGAAGTGTCAGATCGCCGTAAAAAATGTTCCATTGGGGCTATCGTCTCCTCGCGTGGGCCTGTGATCTGCCCGATGCCTCCAGGAGAGAGGGGGTCCACGTGCTTGTCGTCCATGGGGTGTTCGCGACCGCCGTGGTGCGGGACGGGACGGGGGAGCCGGTGGTCCTGCTCTCCGGTGAGCTCCCGGAGGCGCTCACCCCTTCCAGCCTGAACGACCTGATGAACCTGGCCGCCGCGGTGCTTGATACGGGGGAGCTGGATCTGTTCTACAAGTGTCTGGCCGCACTGCGCTGTGGAGAGAAACTTGAGGAACGCCGCGTCTGGGTGGACGGGGCCGTACTCACCATTTACCGGAGTTGATCTTCGGGCGCTTAGGTTCTCTCAACGGAATGATCTACGTGTAGGCACGTGGGCGGCTGCGAGACAGCCTCTCGGCTCCACCCCCCGGCTCGGTCGTGTGCGGTGCGCGGGGCGGCTGCGGAGGCGTGTGGCATCCACTTGTACGTCGAGGACGAGCGGTGTCGGCAGCGTGTCCGACCCGGAGATCGCGACCCTCATCGCGAGCGTGCGGCGGCTGTCGGGTGCCGATCGCCGGCACGTGAGCGCGCTTGTGGAGTCCCTCCTGCGCGGTGCCCCCGGCCGCGATGCCCGGCCCGGGTCCGACTCGGCCTGACCTTCGCCTGTCTTCTGCCTGACCTCTGCCTGTTTGGTGGGCGTCTGTTGTTCATCGTCCGTCGGTCAGGGTGCGTAGCCATGTGATGACGGTGGCGACGGTGTGGTAATCGAGTTCGGCGATGCGGGTGATGGCGTGGGTGTCGGTGGTGCGCGGGGTGATGCTGGCGGCGTCGAGGGCGCAGTGGAGCATGATCTGGTGGGCGTCGGTGGCGGGGAGGTCTTCGTCGGGGTGGATGTGGGGGCGCAGGAGGGCGGAGATGGGCGGTGGGAGTGTGGGGTGGTGCAGGGTCAAGTTCCCATTCCTTTCGGGAAGGGGTGGTTTGCCGGTGGGCCGTCCGTGGATTCCGGCGCGGCGCATGAGGAGTTCGACGGTGCTGTGGCTGACGGTGATGTTGTAGTGGTGGGTGAGTGTGTGGTGGATGCGGCGGTATCCGTGGGTGCCGCCGGTGGTGGTGTGGATCACGGTGATGAGTCGGGTGAGCCAGGTGTGGTGGAGGGGGCGTGGGGAGGGTGGGCGAGTGCGCCAGGTGTGGTAGCCGGATTCGGTGACGCCCAGGAGGCGGGTGGTGGTGCGTACGGGCAGGCCTTCGGCGGCTATCACGTGTACTGCTTCGAAGCGTCTTTAGGGGGGATCACGTTGCGCAGGAGCTGGGTCGTGCGTCGCATGACGGCGAGTTCGGTCTCCAGTTCGGTGATGCGTTTGCGGGCGGCGGTGAGGTCCGCCTCCACGGTCTGTGTGCGCTGTGTTCTGGTGAGGTGCGGCAGGTATCTGCGCCGCCACTGGTAGAGGGTCTGGTCGCGGAGGCCGAGGGCGGCGGCGACGGTTCTGACGGGTTGGCCGTCGGCCAGCATCTGAAGGGCTTCGCGGCGCAGTTCGGGCGTGTATCGCATGGGCGTCCTCCCTGTCGGGTGCCGGGGGGATAGAGCTCCCCGGGCCTGGTGGTGCGGGCCAGGCCCGGGGAGGCGACGGGGCTCCGTACGGAGCGGCGGCGGGCTAGTCGATGTGGCGGCGCAGGGTGACGGTGGGCCGGAAGCCCAGCGGGTCGACGGTCGCGCCGCGCGGTGCGGCCGCCACCGCGGCCTGGAG
>NZ_JBIAQV010000101.1:0-8575 GCF_042889305.1 Streptomyces sp. NPDC002619
ACCTTCCGACGACCCCGCGCTCCGGGTCGCCGTCATCATCGGAAGCGCTCGTGGCGGCGGCGCCGGCCAGTCGGTCACCGAGTGGTTCACCGGCCATGTGGGCCAACGCACCGACATCGAACTGGACGTTGTCGATGTCGCCGGCCTGGATCTTCCCGTGTCCATGCCCGGATGGGACGGCCTTCCCGCCCCCGCGCCGGGCACTCAGGCCGCTCTCGCCGACGTCAGCCCACGGCTGGCCGCCGCCGAGGCGTTCGTCGTCGTCACGCCCGAGTACAACCACAGCTTTCCGGCCTCGTTGAAGAACCTCATCGACTGGCACAACACCCAGTGGCAGGCCAAGCCGATCGGCTTCGTCTCCTACGGCGGGGTGAGCGGCGGGCTTCGCGCCGTCGAGCAGCTACGTCAGGTCTTCGCCGAGCTGCACGCCATGACTGTGCGCGACTCCGTCAGCCTGCACGGACCCTGGTCCGGGCTGGGCGAGGACGGCAGACCGCTCGACCCGGCGGTCTGCGAGAGCGCCGCCAAGAACATGATCGACCAGCTGCTGTGGTGGGGCCGCGCGCTGCGCACCGCTCGCGCCGAGCACCCGTACGGTAAGTGACAAGGGGATGAGTTTTGTGATTGACGTACCTCTTTCTGTCCTCGATGTGGCTCCGGTCGCCGCCGCCGGATCCCCCGCCGAGGCCCTCCGGCACACCACGGCGCTCGCAGTCCGCGCCGATGAGCTGGGTTACCGGCGGTTCTGGGTGGCCGAGCACCACAACACGCCGTGGGTCGCCAGTTCGGCCCCGGCTGTGCTGATCGCGCATTTGTTGGCGTCGACCTCGACGATCCGGGTCGGCTCGGGTGGCGTGCAGCTGCCCAACCATGCCCCGCTGGCGGTGGCCGAGCAGTTCGGCACCCTGGAGGCGCTGCACCCGGGCCGGGTCGACCTGGGCCTCGGCCGGACCGGCGCCGACCAGGCCACCGCGGTGGCCCTGCGCCGGACGTCCGCCGAGGCGTTCCCGCAGGAGCTTGACGAGCTCATCGGGTACTTCACCGGGCGCGAGAACCGGCTGCGGATCACCGCCGTCCCTGGGCTGGGCAACATGCCGAAGATCTCGCTGCTCGGATCGAGCGGGTTCAGCGCGCAGCTGGCCGGCCTGCTGGGCCTGCCGTTCAGCTTCGCGCACCACTTCAGTGCGGCCAACACGCTGCCGGCACTGGACCTGTACCGGCAAAACTTCCGCCCGTCGGAGTACCTCGACAAGCCGTACGCGATCGTCTCGGTCAACACGATCTGCGCGGATACCGACGAGCGCGCGGAGTACCTGGCCGGCCCGGCCATGCTGTCCTCCGTGCGCATTCGTGCCGGCCGACCGACGCTGCTGGCCAGCCCCGAGGAGGCGGCCCAGTATCCGTACACGCCGCAGGAGCGGGAGGTGGCGCGGCAGCGGTTCGAGGGGCAGGCGCTCGGCTCCCCGGAGACCGTGGCCCGCCAGCTCGCCGAGCTGCGCGAGCGCACGGGTGCGGACGAGCTGATGCTGACCACCCAGGTCTACGACATCAAGGACCGGATCCGCTCGTTCGAGCTGATCGCCGAGCAGACGGCCACCCCCTGACCCAACGGCCGGCCGCGGTCCGGCACACGGCCCGACGCAGAGCACGCCGCCCCACTGCAGAAGGCATGAGCAGGGCGGCGCGTCCGGTCCGGTGTCCGTGGAAACCATGTCCCGGACACCTCGGACGTGGCCGGCGAGCCCCGCAGCAAGGCGCCGGCCGGCACGGCTCGATCCGTCCCCGTGCACCGAGCCGTACCCGCTCCACTCCGTGGCATGTTCGTACCTGGAGAGGCCGCGTCGTGCCCGATCCGGTGTCAGAAGTGGTCGACGTCGACGACGGCCTGCGCGAAGGCGGTGGGCGCCTCTTGCGGCAGGTTGTGGCCGATGCCGGCCAGCGTTCGGTGCTCGTACTTGCCGGTGAAGCGGTCACGGTAGGAGGCGCCGTCGCCGGGCTCGGTGAACGGGTCGCGCTCGGGGTCGAGGGTGATGGTGGGCACCTCGATGAAGGGCCGTGCGGCGAGCAGCTTCTCGTAACGGTCGTAGCGGCGTTCGCCGTCGGCGAGGCCGAGCCGCCAGCGGTAGTTGTGGATCACGATGGCCGGGTAGTCGGGGTTCTCGAAGGCCGTGGCCGTGCGTTCGAAGGTGGCGTCGTCGAAGCGCCAGGTCGGCGAGACGGTGTCCCAGACGAGTCGGCACAGGCCTGGCCGGTCCTTCGGGTCCTCCATGGCGAGGCGGCCCCGCTCGGTGGCGAAGGGTCGTCGATCCGCGCCTACAAGAACGCCCAGCTCTACCCCCCGACGCCGGTGAACGACCTGCAGCCGTACGTCCAGGCTCCGGCCGGCTTCACATTCCTCCTCGGTGATGTCTCTCCCGGAGCGAGTTCACCCGAGGAGCGCATCGAGATCTTCGAGGCCGGTGGCGGGCAGTTCCACGCGGACGTACGCGATGTGAACGTCCATGAGAAGGGTGGTCACTTCGGTCCCTATGAGAACCCCGAGGCGCGGATCCACGACCTACGCGACCTACCGCAAGCTGCGCTGACCTCGAACGGACCCCCCGAATCGGATTCCCGCTCAGCCGGAGGTGGCGGACAGGGCCGTATGTCTCTTTCCGCCGCTGTCCTGACGCGGGCGCGCTTTGGGGGAGGGGGTGCGAACGGTGCCGGGTATGCGGACGCGTCGCAGACGAGAAGGCTCCTTCTCGGCCTCATGTACCTTCATGGCTACTCCCGTTCGTGCGCTTGCTGCCGCGCTCTTGCCGTGGCCGGTCCCGCGAGGTGGGTGATCGGGGAACCAACGCGGTGAGGACGCCATTCCGGGGCGCCATGTGAGACAAGTCACCTGGCAGGTCTCATGAGCGGGCACAACATGTGAACTCTCCACGGGGCAGCTGCGCTTCCTTGGTATGGGAACCCCGCCGCCCGGTCATCCACGCAGCGAGACGTCGCTTCCCACCGTCAAGTGACGGACCTGTCCCGTCCTTCCGCGGCGAAGCGTATGACCCGCTGATTCAGACCGACGGAAGGGAACACCGTCATGCGCCGCGATCAATCCGATCTCCGTGCCCCTCGAACGGCGCCTCAGGATGTGCCTTCTCTCTCGCTGGAAATCGACCTGATGCTGGACGAGCAACACACGTGCTTTCGTGGCACACGTTCCCGTCGAGTTGCTGCCCGCCAGGCCCCGGCTTCTGGTGCCGCTGGGCCTGCACGACGACGGCGTGGTCGTCATCGATCTGTGGTGCGGGTCGGTTTCCCCACTGCCGTTCGGCGTGGGGAAACCGCGGTTTCCTCGCGGCCCCGCGAGGAAGGGGAGAACCGGGGGAAGCGGTGCGTTCTGCCAACTCCTCGGGCGTCCAGGTGGTCACGGGGTGCCGTCTTCCACCTTGCTGCCGCTCGGCGCTTCGGCCGTCCACGAGTTGAGGATGCGCAGAGCATCGTGCGAGGGGCTGCCGGCCTCGGCGGTCAGCACCATCAGCCGCTGTCTCGAACCGTCGGGGCTGCTCCACGTGTCGCAGTCGAGCGTGAGATCACCCACCAGCCGATGGCGGTAGTGCTTGGTGCCGTAGCTGGAGTTGTTGACGTGGTGCTCGGCCCACCATGTGCGGAAGTCGGGGTCCTGGACCGACAGGTCGCCGACGAGCCGGGCGAGTTCGGGGTCGTCGGGCTCTGCCGCGGCTTCCATGCGCAGTGCGGCGACCGCGTCGCGAGCGTCGTGCCCCCACTCCCGGTGCATGCCTCGGACGAGGGGGTCCGTGAACAGCAGGCGCAGGTAGTTGCGCCGGTCTGACGGGATCGAGGCAAAGTTGGTGTACAGGGCCGCAGCTGCGGGATTCCAGGCCAGGATGTCCAGGCGTTTGCCGAGCACGACGGCGGGAGTCTCCGTGAGCTGATCGAGCAGGCGTTGCATGGCGGGCCGCATGCGCTGCGCGGGCCGCCGCCGACGCGGCCGAACATCGGCTTTGCCGGCGAGTTCGTACAGGTACCTCTGCTGGTCGTCGTCGAGGCGGAGCGCACGGGCCAGGGTGGCGAGCACGGATGCGGATGCCCGGACGCGGCCCTGCTCCAAGCGCGTGTAGTAATCGACGCTGATCGCAGCGAGCTGGGCGACCTCCTCACGGCGCAACCCCGGGACCTTGCGGGGACCGTCTGCCGCGGGCAAGCCGCATTCGCGCGGTACCAGTTGGGCACGGCGGGCCTTCAAGAAGGCCCCGAGTTCGCGCGAATCAGATACCGAAGTCATGTCCTCCATTGTCACGCGACCGGGGCACATGTGAGGGGGCAGGTTTCTTCCCAGGCAGGAACCTGACTCTGTTGCGGGCTCTGACCTGGGGCGATCGTAGAAACCTCCCCGGCAGGTGCCGAGGACGGAACCCACCACATGTGTGGGGGTCCGATCAGACAGCGAAGAGGAGAGATTTCCATGACGAAGACCGACGTCACTTTCGGCAGCGCCGGCATCCCGCTCGCCGGTCACCTCCACACCCCCGACATCCCGGCGCGAGGGCCGCGTCCCGCGATCGTCGTGGGCCACCCCGGCAGCGGAGTCAAGGAGCAGACCGCCGGCCTCTACGCGCGGCGCCTGGCGGAGCAGGGCTTCGTCACGCTCGCCTTCGACTCCGCCCACCAGGGCGAGAGCGGCGGCGAGCCCCGAGGTCTCGAGGACCCCGCCCAGCGCGTGGAGGACCTCAAGGCCGCGGTCTCCTTCCTCACCACGCGCGGCGAAGTCGACATCGACCGCATCGGAGCACTCGGCATCTGCGCCTCCGGCGGCTACGTCCTGTCCGCCACCGGTGGTGATCACCGCATCAAGGCCGTCGGTACCGTCAGCGCCGTCGACATCGCCCGCCAGTTCCGCCTGGGTGCCGACGGCACCCAGGACCCGGCCGTTTACCAGGGCATGCTCGCCGCCGCCGCGCAGGCGCGGACCGCCGAGGCCCGCGGCGAGGAGCCGACGGTCCTCAATCTCTTCCCCGACACCGCCGAGCAGGCCCGCTCGCCCTCCGGTGAGCACGGCGTCGACGGCTTCGAGTACTACCGCACCCCGCGAGGCCGGCACGAACGCTCGGCCGGCTTCTTCACCTGGTCCAGCGTCGACAAGATGGCCGCCTTCGACGCCTCCGCCCCGGTGCCTCTGATCGGCTGGCGACCGCTGCTCATGATCGTCGGCACCCGCGCCGTCACCTCCTGGATGAGCATCGACGCGTTCCAGCGCGCCACCGGCCCCAAGGAGTTCCACTGGATCCATGGGGCCAGCCACGTCGACCTCTATGACAAGAAGCAGTACGTGGACCCCGCCATCGAAAAGCTCGCGGGCTTCTTCACCGACAACCTGGGCTCGGCAGCGTCTCCGATCAGCTGAGTGATCCTGTGTCAGACGTGGTGTCTGGGATCGTTTCCCATCTGGGTGGGGAACCTCAAACGCCGCGGCCATCTCCTGGCAGGTCAGCGGCCCTTGATGGGGCCGGGCCCGGTCCGCGAGGGCCTGCAGGATGCGCTGGTAGTCCACCGACAACATCGACCAGGCCAGCCCCTCACGCCACACCGGCACCTGCGACTTCGGCTTCGCCGCATCCGGCACCTGCGACGTCTTCCCGGTCTGCAGCCCGGCGGCCGGCGCGGTCCCTTCGGCCCGGACGTGGTCCTGCCTGCTCTCGTCCGCCGGGGCCAGCACCTCGCCGACCCGCGAGCAGGCGATGGCCCACTCCTTCCATTCCCGCTCGGCCACGGCCAACTCGGCCTGGATGCGGTCAGCCTCCTCCCGAAGCTCGTCCACGCGACGGCGAGGCCCAGCTCACGCTGTTCCAACAGCCCAACCACCGACGGCATCCACGACCTCCCGGGGAGCGACAGCACGACAGGCCACTACTCCCACGGGACCTCCGTCCCTACGCCCGACCAGCGGAAACGCAGACCTCAAGTCCGGAAAGACAGCTTCTCAACGCTCACCACGCCCTGCCGCATGGGCTGCATGCTCAAGCCGGTGACCCATCGGAGCTGAGATCCAGGTCACGTTGACGATCGACTCACCCCGCTTTCATAATGCAGTTATGCATAACAGGGTTATGGATACCCGTGGATCCGGTGAAGAGCTCGTCGTCGCTGTTGAGCAGCTGGTGCGGTATGTGGTTCAGGTCAGCACCGCCGGGGGTCTGAGCATGGCAGCCTCGTCCGTGTTGGGCCGCCTCGGCCGCGAGGGACCCCAGCGCCTGACCGAGCTGGCACGCGCAGAGGGCGTCTCCCAGCCCGGAATGACACAGCAGGTCACGCGTATGGAGCGCGACGGGCTGGTACGCCGCATCGCGAGCACCGACGACCGGCGAGGCGTGCTGGTCGAAGCGACCGACGCCGGAGCCGACCTGGTCGCACAGCGGCGTGCCGAACGTATCGAAGCTCTGCGCACGCTGATGGACCGGCTTGATCCGCAGGAGCAGTCCGCGGTGGTCATCGCCCTCCCCGCGCTCGCCCGATTGATCCAGGCCCAGGCGTCCAAGTGACCGTCGGCATCGGTGAGAGACAACCTTCCAGGAGAAATCGGCAATGAGTGCAACGCCTGGGACAACAGCGAGCCTGTTCAAGCAGCCACGTGCTGTTTGGGCCGTGGCGTTCGCCTGCGTCATCTCGTTCATGGGCATCGGCCTGGTCGACCCGATCCTGCCCTCGCTCTCGAAGAACCTGCATGCCACACCGAGTCAGGTGTCGCTGCTGTTCACCAGCTACCTGGTCGTGACCGCGGTCGCGATGCTCGTGGTGGGGTGGGTCTCCAGCCGGATCGGCGCCAAGCGCACGCTGATCGTGGGCCTGGTGCTGATCGTCGTGTTCTCCGCACTCGCCGGCGCCTCCGGCTCGATAGGCGGCATCGTCGGCTTCCGCGCCGGCTGGGGCGTGGGCAACGCCCTGTTCATCGCCACCAGCCTGGCGGTCATCGTCGCCTCGGCCAGCGGCGGCTTCGGCGGAGCGATCATCCTGTACGAAGCCGCACTCGGTCTCGGCATCGCGGTCGGTCCGCTGCTCGGCGGTGAACTGGGCACCATCAGCTGGCGCGGGCCGTTCTTCGGCGTCGCCGGGCTGATGGCCGTCGCCCTGATCGCCACGATCGCGTTCGTGCCCGCACTGCCCAAGCCCGAGCACCGCACATCGCTGGCCGCCCCGCTCAAGGCATTGCGGCACCGCGGGCTGCTCACCATGGGCTTCATGGCGCTGCTGTACAACTGGGGATTCTTCACCATGCTCGGCTACGCGCCGTACCCCATGGAGCTCGACGCCCAGCAGCTCGGCCTGGTCTTCACCGGCTGGGGCCTGCTGGTCGCCGCCTTCAGCGTGTTCTTCGCGCCCCGCCTGCAGGCACGATTCGGCACCGCCCCGGTGCTCTACTGCAACCTGATCGGGCTCGCTATCGTCATGGCGGTCATCGCCGTCGGCGTCAACACCCCCGTCGCCGTGATCGTCGCGGTCATCGCCAGCGGCGCGTTCATCGGCATCAACAACACCCTCACCACCCAGGCTGTCATGCTCGTCTCCCCGGTCGAGCGATCGGTCGCCTCCTCGTCCTACGGCTTCGTCCGGTTCATCGGAGGCGGCTTGGCCCCGTTCGTCGCTGGCAAGCTCGCCGACGCCACCGACCTCAGCGTCCCGTTCTACCTCGGCGGCGCCACCTTCATCCTCGCGGTCTTCGTCCTCGCCTCGGGCCACAAGCTGGTCAGCGCCGCGGAGAAGAAGGAGGCCCAGGGCGAGACGGTGCGCCCGACCCTCGAGCGCGTGGGGGCCACCCCGGAGCCCGGGTACCGCCCGGTCATCGTGGCGGTCGGCGCCACCGAGAACGCCGCCCTGATCGTCGACGAGGCCGCCGCCATCGCCCGCGACACCGACAGCCCCCTGGAGGTCGTCCACGTCCGTGAGACCACCGTGATCGAGGAGCAGGCCATCGACACCGAGGACGCCGACCACGCACGCGCCGCGGTCCTCGCCCACCTCAACCACCTCGCCGCACACGGCATCACCGCCACCGGACAGGTACTCACCAGCATCGGTGACCACGCCACCGCCGGCAGGGTCCTCGCCCAGCACGCCGCCGACGTCCAAGCACACACCATCGCGATCGGCCGATCCCCGCGCGGACCGGTGGCACAGTTCACCGACGGCAGCTTCACCGCCGCGCTGACCCACGCCGCGGCCTGCAACGTCGTCCTGGTCGAACCCGGCCAGACGCCACACCGGTTGACGGCAGCTTCACTGGAGGAGCTGCGTACCAAGAGCGCGTAACGGAGACCGCCACGGCGTCGGAAGGAAGGAGTCACAGTGAGTGCGACAAACGCGATCGCGTACACGCTAGGGACCTTGGGGCTGATCACCGTCCTCGCCCTCGGCGCGACCGTCCTTCTGGGGCGTCATTCCGGGTCACGACCGGGTCGGTTGCACAAGTGCAACGGCAGCTCCCCGGGCTGGCGATGGTTCCTGCGCCGTGAGCGCCGCCGGGCCCGAGAGCGTGAGCTTCGGCTGCTGTCCTACGCCCAGGCACAGATCAACACCACCT
>NZ_JBIAQV010000102.1:0-8330 GCF_042889305.1 Streptomyces sp. NPDC002619
CACCGGGCCAAGCATCATGACGTCGGCAAGACGGTCAAACGAGCCGAATCCATCAAGGAGCACCAAGCCCGCCGAGGTTAAACGTCAAGCTGAGTGCAGCTGGGTCATCAGCGAGTGCCGCGCCTGAGACCCGGCTCAGGGCCTGCGCGAAGAGGGTGCGAGCAAACCGAGGGCCCGGGCCCGCTCCACGGCTTCGCTACGGCTGTGCGTGCCGAGCTTCCCGTACAGGTGCCGCATGTGCGTCCGGACCGTGTTCACCGACAGGGACAGCTCGTCGGCGATCTCCGGAGCCGGCAGGTTCGTCGGCAGGTAGCGCAGGATGCGGGTCTCGCTGTGGGTCAGCGGCTCGCGCAGACGCGTCGGCGCGCCGGCCGCCGGCTCTCCCCGCTTCCCGGCCAGGAGGTCGAGGATCTCGGAGATCATGGCGGCATGAGCAGTGTCACGCCGGGCGTGGCGCTCGAGCACTCCCGGCGCGGGGTGGAGGAGGAAGGGCAGCACCGTGGCGCCGGGCTCGGCGAGATCGAGCGCGCGCTCGAGGGCGCGCCCGGCGGCGGCCGGGTCGCCGAGCGCGTCGCGCGTGATCGCCTCGAGCAAGAGGGCTTGAACCAGCCAGCCACGGGGTTCCATGGGCGGGGCAGAGCCGTCGAGGACGGGCGCGAGCGCGGCGGCCGCCGCCTGCGGGTCGTCCCGGGCGAGCAGCAGCGCCGCCAGGGCGGCCCGATTCTCCCCTGTCTCGCGCTCACGCGGGTCCATCTCGGCCAACACTTGTTCGACGCGCTGCGCTTCGCCGAGCCGCACCAACGTGTGCAGCTGGAACGCTCGCGCCTTCGTGGCGAGCGGATGATGGGCGACGACCAGATCTGTCACGCGCTCGGCGGAGCGGAAACCGGCCAGCGCGTCCTCATCACGGCCACGCGCGAGGTCGAGCAGCCCGCGGCCATAGTGCAGCATCAGTCCGGTCACCGGATCGGCCTCCTGGTGCACCGCGCGCTCGGCTCGCTCCAGCCACGGCTCGGCCTCGTCGAGCCGTCCTCGCCAGATCAGATGCGCGCCGAGCGCCAGGTATGCGGCCGCAACGATCGGCTCGTCGGTCCAGCCGTGCTGCCGGGCCAGCTCGATCGCCTGAGCGCCGCGTTCCGCGGCCGGAGCAGGCGCCCGGCTAAGCGCCACGACCGCCCAATGCGCCAGCCCGAGGATCTCCAGATACGGCCGCCCGATCCGGTGCGCCAGCGCGACGCCCCGCTCGAGGTGCCGGTCCGCTTCCTCATACCGCACGGACCAGGTTTCGGCGATGCCCAGGCTGATCAGTGCCAGCGCGCGCAGCTCATCACCACGTTCGGACTCCGCCGCGTCCCGGGCGTGACCTGAGGCGAGCAGCCGCTGCGTCTCTTCGACCACGGCCGGCAGGTCGCCGCGCTGGCGGGCCAGCAGAAGCCGCAGCACGGTGACCGTCAGATCGAAATGCTCGCGCCGGTCACCGGGCACCGACCCCGAGCGCTGGGTGGCCAGGGCCAGCTGCCGCTCCGCCTCCCCCAGCGATCCATGCTCCGCTTCATCGAACGCGGCCAGCGCGGTGAGCTCCCCGTCGGCCGCGATCACCCCGACAGGGAATCCGGCCAGCAGCGCGTGGGCCGTGGCGGCCTGCCCGTCCAATCCGAGGCCGATCCAGTGGTCCGACAGCAGGCGGGCCGCCGGACCCCAGTGCCCCGCCGCCTGGGCGTGCCGGATCGCCTCCACCGGATACCCGTGTTCCGCGTACCAGCCGGCCGCGGCGCGATGCACCGCGGTGATCTCTTCCGGAGCGGTGCGTCGCAGCTCCAGTTGCAGCAGGTCGGCGAACATCGTGTGGTAGCGGAACCAGGACCGCCGCGCGTCCAGCGAGACCACGAACGCCCCGGCCTGCTCCAGGTCCTGCAAGACCCGTTCCGCGCCGGAACCCCCGGTCAACAGGTCGGCGAGCTCACCGTTGACCCGCTCCAGCACGCTGGTCCGCAGCAGCAGCCGCCGGACCTCCTCGCTCTGCCGCTCCATCACCTCGGCCAGCAGGTAATCGGCCACCGTCCGCTCGCTGCCGGCGAACCCCGCCGCGAACCCCTCCGGGTCCGGATGCCCGGCCAGCGACAAAGCAGCCAGCCGCAGCCCGGCAGCCCATCCCTCAGTCCGTTCATGCAGCCGTGCGAGGGTTGACCTGGACAGCTCCACCCCGGCGCCGTGAAACAACGCCCGCGCCTCATCCAGGCTGAACCGCAGACCGTCCGCGCGGATCTCGGTGAGTCCCGCCTCAAGCCGCAGCCGGTGCAGTCCCAGGCGCAGGTCCCGGCGTGTGGAAAGCACGAACCGCACCTCCGCCGGCGCGCGCATCACCAGCAACTCCAGCTGGCGCTGCGCCTCGGCCGAGCGCAGCTCGTGCAGGTCGTCGATGATCAGCCAGACCTGGTCCCCCAGCGGCGCCAGGTCCTTCAGCAGCCGCTCCACGATCGTCCACCCGTCCAGGTCCGGCGCCATGGTCAACGGCCGTACCAGGTCCGACCCGGCAGCCGTGGCCCGCAGCGCGTCGCACACGGCGATCCAGAACCGTTGCGGATCGCGTTCCTCGCGCTGCACCGAGACACACGCGGCATGTTCCGCCAGGCCTGTCTCGCGGATCCAGGACCGCAGCAGGACTGTCTTCCCGCTGCCGGCCGGCGCCGATACCGTGGTAACGCGCGCCGCTTCCCCAAGCCGCGCGAAGAGCGCGCGGCGGGAGATGATCCCTCCCTGGACAGCGGGAACCATCTGAGCGTTGGCGGTCTGGGATCGGCCAGCAGTTCTCATGGCGCTCTTTGTGAGGTCGGCAGGGTCACTTTGCGCATTTTCGACAATCGTATAGGTTAGCCGTTAATTCCCTCCGGCAGGCATCCAACTTGACTACCGGCTCGTGTCCCGGTCCGGAGATCCGGGTGCAGTAGCGGCAGATGTGTTCGATGATCTGGTCTGCAGTTTTGGTCCACTTGAAGGGTCGGGCCTTCTCGTTCCAGGTCTTGATCCAGTCCTCGAGTGCGGTCTTCAGCTCGCCGAGTGTGCAGAACACGCCGCGTTCGAGGCAGCGTCGTTCCAGCTCGGCGAACCACCGCTCGTGCGCCAGGGCTGCAGCCCGAAGGCACGCCAGATCCGCAGCACACTCGTGGGCGAGATCCCCACCCGCCTGGCCAGCTCACGCTTCGACCAGTGCGTGGCACCCTCCGGTGTCTCCTCCAGGGTGCGCACCACCAACTCCTCCACCTGGGCATCGGTGATGGTGCAGGGCATGCCAGGACGCGGTTCGTCGGACAGCCCGTCGAGCCGGTCTCGCAGGAATCTGGTCCGCCACCGGGCAACGGTCCCACGATCGGTGTGCAGCCGCGCGGCCACCGCAGTGTTGGCGAGACGTGAACTCAAGACCAGTTCACTAGGTGGACTTCGCCGCCAAGCAGTGCCTCGCGCAGCGCGCCGACGGACACGCCGGTGCCGCCGATCTGGGCCGGCTGCGCCCGGCTGACGTCGCCCGGCGTTGTCACCCCGACGATCTCCACCGGCGGGCCGGCCCGCCCGGTGATCATGCCGGTCACCCGGCGGGACTGGGCGATGGCCATCGGGCTCATGAGGCTGCCGAGCCGCAGCGTCCGCGCGCTCACGGGAAATGCTCCTGCTCCGGGGCGGCGCGTGTAACCGCCTCGACCGCGCGCGGATCAAGATCGAACAGAACTCGCAGCGCCGCGGCGTATTCCTCGCCCCCCTGTGAGCCCGCGAGTTCCTTCACCCGTACGGTCGGCGCGTGCAGGAGCTTGTCCACCACGCGCCGCACGGCCTGGGCTATCTCATCGAGCGCGTGCCCGCTCAGCCCGTCGGAGGTCAGCCGGCCGGCCAGCCTGGCCAGCTCGGCGTCGACCACGCCGGCCGCCTTGGCGCGCAGCGCGACAACCGTGGGAGCGACCCGGGCGGCGTCGACCGCCGACTGGTACGCGGCGAGTTCGGCCTCCAGGATCGCCCACACCGCAGCGACGTCGTCGGTCCTGGCGGCAGTGCGGTGCTCGCTGAGCGTGTCCATGCCGACCACCATCACGCCCGGCAGGTCGGCCACGGCGGGCTCCACGTCGCGGGGCATCGCCAGGTCCAGGAACACCAGGGTGCCGCGCCGTCGGGCGGGCACCATGTCGGCCGTGATCACGTGTCCAGTCGCGCCGATGCAGCAGATCACGACGTCCGCCTCCGCCATGACGGCGGGCAGGTCACCCAGCCCAGCGACCCGGGTCACCGCCGTACCCGGCCGGGCGGCCAGCCGCTCCGCCTTCCGGAGCGTCCGGTTGGCCACCACGATGCTGGCCGCGCCGCTCCTGGCCGCGGTCGCCACCGCCAGCCCGCTCATCGACCCGGCCCCGACCACAAGCACATCCCGGCCCGCCAGGCCCAGCCCGCCCAGGCTCGGGGAGGCCAGCTCCACCGCCAGGCTCAGCAGGCTGGCCCCGGCCCGGCCGATCCCGGTCTCGGCACGGGCCCGCTTGCTCGCCCGCAGCGCGAGCCGGCCGAGGTCGCCCAGGACCCGTCCGATGGTGCCCTGCTGGCCGGCCAGCTTGATCGCCGCGCGCACCTGGCCGACGATCTGCTCCTCGCCCTCCACCACCGAATCCAGCCCGCAGGCCACGGCCAGCAGGTGGCTCACTGCGCGGTCCTCGTAGTGCACGTACAGGTGGGGGGTCAGGTCATCGGCGGGGACACCGGAGTGCCGCGCCAGCAGCTCGCAGATCGCCGTCACGCCGGCGTGAAATCGGTCCACGTCGGCGTACACCTCGATCCGGTTGCACGTCGAGACCACGAACACCTCGGCCACGGGCTCGGCCTGCGCCACGTCATGCAGCAGCTTGCTGAGCCTGTCCCCGGTTACCGAGGCCCGTTCCAGGACCGCCACGGGCGTGGTCTTGTGGCTCAGGCCCACCACCAGCACGCTCACCGGTCCTCCTCATCTCCGTCAGCCATACCTAAGCCTCTGGCCCGGCTTGGTGAACGCGCATCGCCTGATCCTGGTGATTTGCGCCGACCGCTCCTTCGTGGGCAAGTGCGGGCGAACCCAGCCCCGAGCAACACGATCCCGGCCGCCACGAGCCCTCGTGTGTCGCGGTTCTGGTTGGTCATGTTTCGGCGGCGGCCCAGGCTGCGAGGACGGCTTGGGTTTCTTCGGGTGTTGCCTGGTGGGGGGCGTGAGGGCCGAAATCTGTCGGCGATGATGACGCGGCGCAGCTTGCTCGTCATGTCTTCGAAGGACGGTTCGGTCTTGATGGTGTACCAGCGGGCCCGTGACCGGCGTTCGGCGGTATCGGCGGGCGAGTGGCCTGCGGTGGCGTACCAGATGATGACCAGGCTCAGGCAGATCAGGCCGAAAGGGGACGGTGCGTTCCACCGCCAGTCGGGTGCGGTTGCGAGCCTGGCCGACGCCGAGGGTCTGGCGGGCGTCGAAGAAGGCGACTTCGATGCACCAGCGGGCCGCATAGCGGGCCACCAGGTTCTCCGGGGTCGAGGTCAGATCGGTGGTGACCAGCGGCAGTCCGTAGCCCCGGTCATCACGGTCGCGGGTGCGGGGTTTGCTGTCGCGGACCAGAACCACACGCACGGTTCGGGTGTGGAACGAGCCGTACCACAGGCAGATGGTCTCGGCGATCTCCACGGTGTCGGTGCGTCTGTAGCGCCTCACCTGGGCCGTGCGCCACACGGCGGTCCGGGCGAGGTCGGCGGGGGTGCCCAGGCGGTCGCCCTTGGTCCGTGGTCGGCCGGACTTGCCTGTGCGGGGTGGGGCCAGGGCGTGCAGCACCGAGGTGACCTTCAACCGGGACGTCCAGGTCAACTGGCCGCCCAGCCCACGCAGGTGCTCGCTGGCATACGCGGCATCGCCAACCACGGCCCAGGTCTGGCGGTCTCGCTGCGGTGTGGGTTCGATCCCGTTCCGCTGGAGGATCTCCCATACCGTGGAGGGAGCGACCTTGATCCCCGCCCGTCGATCTGCCGCTGCAGGACGGCCAACTGGTGCCGCAACGTCAATATCTCGATGTCCTTGTCAACATCGCTCATCGGCAGCAACCGTATGAGGGAGGACACGCTCGACACGGCGAGGTAGGGCAGTCGCAGCAGCACGGTCGATCAGCCTGACACGCTTGTCCGCCGATCGACGGCCGTTCGCGAGAACCTGCAGCTCACAGGCCATGGATGGGGTTTTCGGCACCCGCACAGATTGCAGGTTCGAGTCCCCAGACCCGCGGAGAATCGGATCCCGAGGGGTGCTACGAGCCGTTTCTCGGCGTCAGCCGGTGTTTGCCGTGACCGGCTCCCAGCGTGCGTACTCGTCCATCAGCTCGCGGAAGCGGCCCCGCACCATAGTCAGGCCGTAAGTGTTCACCGCGAGGTGCAGCGGAGGCTCGTCGACCCCGGTGATGTCGGCGACAACGGCCATGGACTTGACCAGGTCACCCCTCACCGCGAACGCGGCGAAGTCGGCCATGGCGGCGTAGGCGGGCGCGTAGGCGGGGAGGGATACGGCGGGACGTTTCGAGTTGGCGGTGAAGTTGGTGCTGTAGCCCGCCGGCTCGACCAGGGTGACGTGGATGCCCAGCGGGCCGACCTCCTTCGCCAATCCCTCGGTCAGGTTCTGGACGGCGCTCTTGGAGGCGCAGTACACGGCCATCGTGGGCAGGCTGACGTGGCCGCCCATGGAGCCGATGTTGAGGATGTGACCGGAGCCGCGTTCGCGCATGTGCGGGAGGACGGCCTGGATCACTTGGACCATGCCGACCACGTTGGTCTCGAACTGGTCGCGCAGCTGGTCGGGGCTGATCTCCTCCACCACGCCGAGCTGCGCGTAGCCGGCGTTGTTCACCACGGCGTCGACGGCGCCGAAGTGCTCGACGGCTTCCTTGACGGCCTGCTCGATGCTCGCCCTGTCGGTGACGTCGAGCCGCGTGACCAGGACGCTGTCGAGCCCGGCGAACGCCGGGTTGGCCTTGGCGGTGTCCCGCATGGTGGCCACGACGTTCCAGTCGCGCGCGGCGTACTCGAAGGTGGCCGCTTCGCCCATGCCAGTCGAAGCACCTGTGATCAGAACGGTCTTGCGCATGATGCCCTCTCTCGTGGCGTGTACCTTGACCCACTATACAGAATTGACTAAACATGTATATCACGTTTAGTTGGTATAGTGTGTATGTGGCAGCGACCCGAGGGGACACCCAACGCCGTGAGCAGGTACTCGCGGAGGCACTGACCGTTTTCGCCACGTTCGGCTACCGCAAGACGTCGATGGACGCTGTGGCTCAGGCGGCGGACATCTCCCGCCCCGGCCTGTACTTCCTCTTCTCCAGCAAGGAGGAACTGTTCCGCGAGACCATGCGGCAGGCGTTGGACGCGGCACAGCGCGACGTCTGCGCGGCGCTGGACTCGCCTGGCGCGGACCTCAACGTGCGTCTGGTGGCCGCGCTCGACGCCAATCTGGGCCGGTACGTCGGCACGCACATCAACGAGGGCGTCGATGACTTGCTGGAGCACGGCACGGCACAGCTGCAGAGCATGTACGACGACTACCGGGCCGCCTTCATCGACGTGCTCGCCGGGGCCATCGCGGCGTCCGGCCGATCCACCGGAAGCGTCACGCCGCGGCAGATCGCCGAGGTCCTGCACGCCGCCGCCTCGGGGTGGAAGCACCGCGTCGCTGACCGTCCGGAATTCGTCGGCAAGCTCACTATGGCCGTCGATGTCGCGTTGCGGCCGTAGAACCCGCCCGCCGGTCCTGGGGCGTTCCGGGGCTTCCGCTCGAACTACCCCAGGGCCGGGGCATCATCAGCCGGTCACCGTGCCAGGAGCGCACGCACACAACGCACAGCGGCGCCGAGGGCAATGCCAATCACGCGTGCACGCATGACGCTGCGGGTGCCGATAAAACATCCGCGCAGGTGGGAGCCTTGATCATCAATCTCTGGTGGTACTTGGACCTGATGCCTGTCGCCGTCTTCACGAGGGCGGTGAGTGGGCGGAATCATGATCTGTCGTGCTGCTGCGCCTGGCCTACCTCGCCGTGACCAACACCTTCACGCTCCTTCGCCTGCTGCCGATGAGTGAGAGACAGAAGGACATCGAGATCCGTGCGCCACGAACACAACTGGAGGCCGCGATGTAGAAGGTCGTGCCGCTGGTTGTGATGCTGCGCTGGTGATGGAGGTCGGCCCTCCGGGACCGCCCACGCAGGGGGAGGTCTGAAACCGCCGCAGGCTGCTCTGGTGAATGAGCCGGGGTGGTGAGCACTGCGGACAAGGCGCACATGATGCGTCAGGTGCGAG
>NZ_JBIAQV010000103.1:0-8263 GCF_042889305.1 Streptomyces sp. NPDC002619
ACCAATTCTAACACCATCAGTGCAGGTCAGAGCAGTTGAAAGATGAGCTAACCCCTCCCTGAAGGGAGGGGCCTGCGCTCAAGATGTCCGGTCACTGGGCGAGTTCCGACTCCAGGAATCTCGCGGCAATGCAGCCGCGCGTATGGCTGCCCCCGCTGCACCCCATCAGGCTGTGCATCTGGCCAGGGTCTCCCGCACCACGATCGCCGCGCGCTCCGCATCCTCCCGCGAGACGTCGAGGTGGAACACGAACCGGAACTGCGGTCCGCCCGTGCACAGCACACCCCTTGCCGGCAGCCGCCCCACCAGGTCCTGCGGTGTGACGCCCGCAATGGCCCGTGCGAACACCATATTGGTGCGTGCCGCGGCGACCTCCAGCCCCGGGACGCCGTCGAGGGCCTCGGTGAACAGCGCGGCGTTCGCGTGGTCCTCGGCCAACCGCTCGACGTGGTGGTCCAGCGCGTACGACGCGGCCAAAGAGATCTTCGAGGGCTCGGGCGGCACCTATGGCTCCCCGAAGATCTGGATTCTCCTCGTGCGGCAGGGCTGGCGGGTGTCGGTGAACACCGTCGCCAAGCTGATGGCCGAACTCGGTCTGGCCGGACGGAAGATCCGTCGGCGCCAGGGGCTGACCAGGCCCGGCAAGCGGGCCGCGTTCCCGGACTTCGTGCGCCGTGACTTCACCGCTATCACCCCGGACCAGGTGTGGTGCGGTGACATGACCGAGATCGTCACGGGCGAGGGCAAGGTGGCTGGCGGTACTTCTGGGGCAGGGCTCAGTCGTCTGGGCAGATGACGAAGAGGGGGCGGGCGAGTCGCTGGGGCTGGTCGCCGATCTCGTTGAGTGCGGTGCGGATCTCGTGGAGGTGGCCGGTGGTCATCTGCAGCGGGGGTTCGTGGGGTTGGTAGGTGGTGCGGACCGGGTAGTCCACGCCCGGTTCGGTAGTCATCTCGATGTGGCAGCCCAGGACGTGGGTGACCGGCCTGTGTTCGGAGAAGTCGATCAGGCGGTCGATGGTCCGGGCGAAGGCGGACCAGTCCTGGACGTAGAGTCGGCCGGGGTAGACCGTGTCGCCGGTGAGTAGGAACCCGGTCCATGGGTCGTAGAACGTCACGGCTGCCTCGTGGTGCCCGGGGGTGGCCAGGCACTCGAGCCTGCGGCCTCCCAGATCGACCCTCGCCACGGCGGCGGGGTTCTCGTCGAATCCGAAATACTTCCAGGCGTTGGTCAGGTCGGCGCTCACTACCGTGGTGTCGGGGCGGTCGGCGAACTGGCCGTCGCCCGCGATGTGGTCGTCGTGGGCGTGGGTGTGCAGTACCAGCAGGTGATACCCCTGCCGGGGGTGGCGGGCGAGCCAGCCGTCGATGAGCTGGTCTACCACCTGGCGCAAGGGGAAGAACTCGGCGGACGCGGTGGCTCCGGTGTCGATCAGCACCGCCCGTGTATTGCCGAACAGCAGGAACAGGAACGGCGCTTCGTAGTCGATCGCCATGTTCTGCCGCAGGATGACCGTGTGCTCGTCGTACTCGTAGACCTGGACGTCCGGGTCAGTGTTGTGCTTGGACGACGGTGAGCCGTGGATCCAGCGGACGTCTAACGCGCGAGGCCGGGGAGCCGGGCTGTCGAAATCGATGAAGGATGTGCCTGCATTCATGACGCCTCCTGAGTGCGTCGTCTTAGCAGGCCGGGTACGGCGCACATCTCGTCCGGGGCGGGCACCTATGAGCCTCCGCCGCGACGCTACCACGAGATTGATCGACGGCTCTGCCTGTGGGGTGCCGAAACTCACGCACAGCTTCTGACCAGGCACTTTGCGGTGGGCTGCGGCCCTGGCAGGCTCGGACTGCATGGCGCTGCGCATGCTTTACCTGATCTTCCTCCGGCTCCTCGGACTGCTCGTTCTGTTGTCCCGGTCCGGGGAGGCCAAGGAAGTCGAGCTGCTGTCGTTGCGGCACGAGAACGCGGTATTGCGGCGCCAGCTCGCGGTACGGCCGCGGCTGACCTGGCCGGAGCGCGCCGTGCTCGCCGCCCTCGCCCGGCACATGCCGGCCCGGCTTCGCCGGCATCGCTTGATCACCCCGGGCACCCTGCTCACCTGGCACCGCCGGCTCGTCCGCGGGTAGTGGAAACAGGACTACCCAGCTCCCGGGATGGCATTACGTGGCCGTTGGGTGTGCGGCAATCGCACGCTGCTAATGGCCCGCTTCCTTCACTCGTGGACCAACGCCAGCGGTGTGGACGTCACTGGGTTCAAGGAGTCGGCTCTATGCGGCGCCTGCCACCGCGGGCAGACGGTCGCGGATGAACTGCTGGCCTGCATCGGCGCAGACGGGCCCGGCCCACGCCACGTCCGGAGCCCCCGCCAGGGGGCTCCCCCCACCGGCCAACGGCCGGCTCTCTTCGTACGGTTGCGCGCTGGTCGGCGTCGGCCTCGCTCACGGTCCTTGGAGCTCCTGGGCGGCTTGTTCCGGGCTCGACCTCATGTGTTCAGCTGCGGCCGTGACCTGACGCCCCGACACGAGAAGGGCGCCTCCCACCTGCGATGATCTGGACTGTCTAGATCAAAACCGTTGCAGAGAAGAGGCACCCAACAGGTGCAGGCTACTGAATGGGATCACCGGTGAAATGCCGCCGTTGCTGCTGGAGTTGTGCGCGCACACGTCGGGGTACGAGATCACCGTGGCGCGCTGGGCACAGGGGGACTTCTCCGAGCATCTGTCGCTCGTGGCCTTTCCGCGCGAGGAGCTGGCCGCGTACGCGCGGCAAGGCTTCGGCGAACTGAAGCGGGAACAGGCGCGACTACTGGGCGGCGCTGCCACCACAGCGGGCGCACAGACTTGACCCATTTTTGGTCATGCTCGCTATGTGGTGACTAGCGTGCGGTCGTGTTCACTTGACGCGTCCACGGGGTTGGTTCTTGGCGTTTTCTGGGTCAGGTGGGTGGTCATACGGACGTCCGGGTGCCAGGACGGCGTAAAGGCGACCGCTTCCCCTTGCTGACCGGGTCACCAACCCCGGCCAAATCTCGACCTTCCGGTACAGGCCGTCGCGCTGTCAGGGCGCTGCGATGGAGGAAGAACTCATGAGAAGACAGATCCGCGGTGTGCTGGCCGCGTTCACCGGAGCACTGTTGCTCTCCACGGGGATCACAGTCACGGGAGCGCAGTCCGCGCTGGCCGATGACAACGGTGTCGGGCTCAAGCCCGCACTGGGATGGAGCAGTTGGAGCTTCGTCCGCCGCAACCCGACCGCGCAGACCATCGAGGCACAGGCGAAGGCGCTCAAGGACAGCGGACTGGCGAAGAATGGTTTCGTCTACGCCAACGTCGACGACTTCTGGTACGAGTGCCCGGGCGGCCAGGGGCCGAACGTCGACAAGTACGGGCGCTGGGTCACCGACGCGGCGAAGTTCCCGGCCGCCGGCGGTGAGAACGGCATCCAGGTCGTCGCCGACTATGTCCACTCCCTCGGGCTGAAGTTCGGCCTGTACGTCACTCCCGGTATCTCCAAGCAGGCGGTCGACCGGAACACCGAGATCCAGGGAACGCCGTACCACGCCCAGGACATCGCCACCTCGACCACGGAGAACAACTACAACTGCGGCGGCATGGTGGGCATCGACTACACCAAGCCCGGCGCGCAGGCCTTCATCGACTCCTGGGCCGGTCAGTTCGCCGGCTGGGGCATCGACTACCTGAAGATCGACGGCGTCGGCACCCCCGACGAACAGGACGTCCAGGCGTGGTCGGACGCCCTGCGGCACACCGGCCGTCCCATCCATCTGGAACTCTCCAACAACCTCGACATCAACAACGCGGCCACCTGGGCCAAGTTGTCCAACGGCTGGCGCACCGGCGGCGACATTGAGTGCTACTGCGGACCTGACGGCAGCAGTTACCCGCTCACGACCTGGGCCTCGGTCGCCTCGCGGTTCGACCAGGTCGCCGCGTGGGCGCCGTACGGCGGTCCCGGCGGATACAACGACTACGACTCCATAGAGATCGGCAACGGCGACCACAACGGGCTGACTCCCGACGAGCGGAAGACCCAGCTGAGCCTGTGGTCACTGGCCGCCTCCCCGCTCATCCTCGGCACCGACCTGACCCGTCTCGACTCGGCCGACCTCGCCCTGCTGAAGAACGCCGACGTCCTCGCGGTCGACCAGGACGGCATCGACGCCAAGCGGATCTCCGGGGACGCGGACTCCCAGGTGTTCGCCAAGACCGAGCCGAACGGGGATGTCGTCGTCGGCCTGTTCAACACCGAGGCGGCTCCCCGGGAGGTCGCCACCACCGCCGGCGCGCTGGGCCTGCCCGCGGCGCGCGACTACGCCCTGCGGGACCTGTGGAGCCACCGACTGACCGAGTCCACGGGCCGGATCGCCGCCGACGTCCCGCCGCACGGCGTGGTCCTGTACCGGGTCCACGGCAGCGACCATGCGGTACCGGGCGCGGACCCGGATGTCTCGCTGGCACTGAACTGGGCCTCCGCGCCGAGCGACAGCACCACGCGTACCGTGACCGCGGTCCTGTCCGACAACGGCTCCCGGTCGATCACCGACGCCGGTCTGACGCTCACCGGCCCGTCCGGCACGAAGATCACCACGCATTCCGCGACCCGGGCCCGCACGATCCACGGCGGCAGCGCGCTGAAGGCCACCTTCAGCGTCTCCATCCCGCCCTCGGCCGATCTCTTCCATGCCAGTGCGTTCCACGGGTCGGCGACCTACCGCTACCGGTCGGCCGGTACCACCCGGCTGAACGTCGGCGACACGGTCACCGTCAACCACCCGGTGACGGCCCCGTACCGGACGTTCGCCTCCACCACCGCGAGCTTCAGCGGGTCCGGCAGCCGGCTCGGCATCCGGGCCCAGGGCGCCGACCTGTACAACGGCACCAACGAATACGGCACGATCTATCTGCCGGGGGCCGAGCACGACGGTTCCACGACCACCGTGAAGATCGACTCCCAGTCGGACACGGATGTCTGGGCGAAGGCCGGGATCATGGTCCGCAACGACATCACCCAGCCCAACACCTCCCCCGGCTACCTGGCCCTGGTCGCGACCCCCGGCAACGGCTACCTCCTCGACTGGGACAGCGACGGCGACGGAAAGCTGGACTCCCAGGACTCCACCGGCACCGCCACCTACCCCTCATGGCTGAAGCTGGTCCGCAACGGCACCACGTACAGCGGCTACTACTCCACCGACGACTCCACCTGGAACCTGGTCGGCACCATCACCGTCCCGACCGCCGCGGCCACCCAGGACGTCGGCCTCACCCAGACCTCGCACGCCTCGGGCACCACCGGCGAGGCCGACTTCGACAACTTCACGACCACTCCCTAGTGGTCTGAGTCAGGAGGCCGGTTCGGACAGCCGGCGAGGCGCTCGCGGATGCCGTGAGCGCCTCGCCACAGTCCGCGCAGCCGCAGCACGACCTCCTCCACCGAGAAGGGCTTGGTGACGTAGTCGTCGGCTCCGGCCTCCAGGCCGTCGATACGGTGTTCGACGGCGTCGCGGGCGGTGAGCATCAGGACGGGCAGCTTCGGCATCTCGTCGGCTCGTTCCCGCAGGTCGTCCTCGTCGAACACGCCCTCCCGCAACCGCCGGAAGAACCGGGGCATGGTGCCCTCCAGGACCGTGCCCCGCGGGGAGAGCAGCGCCGATCCCGGCGCGAGGTCCTCACCCCAACGGCACCAGGCCGTGTTCGTCGTCACCGGTTCCGTGTAGGAGGAGCAGGGGCGGTACGGAGCTTCCGGGCCGCCATACGTGAGGTCGGTTCATCGCTGCGGTGGTGTCGGGCATGGCGGTCCTTCGGGCGGGGGAAGTGTGCGGAACGGGCCGGACGCCGGGGTAGGGCGTCCGGCGTCCGGGGTCAGAGCACCTGGTGGCCGTACATCTCGCCGAGCGGGTCGGCGATGAGCTCCAGCCGGGCTCCGTCCGGGTCGCGGAAGTAGACCGAGACCTTGCTGTGGATGACGTGGTCGATGCCGTTCTGCTCCAACTTGTCGACCAAGTGCTGCCAGCGTTCGGGGTCGACCGAGATGGCGACGTGGTGGAGGCCTCCGAGCACCTCGGCGTACGGACCGAGATCCAGCCCGGGGAAGTCGAAGAAGGCCAGCAGGTTGCCGTTGCCGATGTCGAAGAAGAAGTGGGAGGAGCCCGGGTAGTCCCGGTTCTCGATGAGCTCGGTGAGCGGGAACTCCAGGATGTCCTGGTAGAACCGCACGGTTGTCAGCACATCGCTGCTCAGCAGGGCGGTGTGGTGCAGGCCGCGCGCGGAGGAGGCCGGGCGCCGGCCGGCGGGACGCAGATGCTCCGCACGGATCCGGTTCCGATCCGTCTCAAGCGCGGCAAGGTCGATGGTCGTCATACTGTGACTCCTTGTCTCGGGTTGTGCAGTGAGGTGCTTGTCGCCGTCAGCGGACGTGCCGGGCTCAGGGGATGGGCACCCGGTCGGCTGCCCGGTGGACAGTGCCCGAGCCGGGCGCGGTTGTTTGCTCGTCGCCCCGAAAGGCTCAGGCGGCTGTGGTCGGGGGAGGCCGCATGACGTCGTCCGAGGCGGCATGGCCGCCCTCACCCGCGAGCGAACTCGCCGGTTGCCTTGTGGCGTCGAGGTAGCGGGAGGCCCATTGGGCGAGGATTCCGGCGGCGTACGCGGCGTCGTCCTGGCGGGTGAGCATGTGATCTGCGCCGTCGAGCGAGACGAAGGATTTGGGGTGGAGTGCCCGCTTGTAAATGTCGCTGGCGTTCCCGATGCCGACGACCTCGTCCTGGGGTGAGTGCATGACCAGCAGCGGGCAGCCGAGTTCGCGGATCCTGCGCTGCTGCGGCTGCTCCGCGAGGTCCTCGAGGAACTGCTCGCGGATGAGGAAGGTACGGCCGCCCAGGCTGAGCTCGGCCTCCCCGTCGGAGGCGATGCGGTCACGGATCGGGGCGAGCAGGTGCTGCACATGCCAGGGGTCCGCCGGGGCGCCGATGGTGGCGACGGCTTGGACCTCCGGGATGCGCTCGGCAGCGGCGATGGCAGCGGCACCCCCGAGTGAGTGACCGATGAGCAGGGCCGGGGCCTGGTGGCTGCCGCGCAGGTAGTCGGCCGCGCTGACCAGGTCGTCGACGGTGGAGGTGAAGTTGGTCTGAGAGAACTCGCCCCCGGATTCGCCCAGCCCGGTGAAGTCGAAGCGGAGAGCCGCCACGCCGCGCTCGGCGAGGGCACGGGCGATGCGCACGGTCGCCGCGCTGTCCTTGGAGCAGGTGAAGCAGTGGGCGAACAGCGCATAGGCGCTCACGTCCCCGGGCGGCTGCTCGAGTCTGCCCGCGAGGCTCTGCCCGTGGGCTCCGGGGAACGCCACGACGGTCGTACGTCTGGCCATGGATCCTCCTCCCTTATTGCGCCTGCTGCACCGCACAGCACAGGTGCAGGCAATGGCGCTGCCGGGTCAGCAGTCGCCGCATTGGTTGAATGCTAAACCATTTTGGTGAGATTGCAGCGCCCGAGCACACTGCAGTGCCCGAGTCCCACACCCCGCTCGGAGCCGTCCTGCCGCACCCCGACGGATTACGGGCCGCGGCCTTACCGGGGTACGTGATCTGCGACAGCCGCAGTGACTGCGGTCGCGCTGCCGGGACGGCGCCGCTCCGAGCAGGGCGTCACCGCGAGGGCGCAGAGCTGTGACCCATCGCGGGCAACGCGGATGTCGGGGAATCCGCCTCGGGGGCGGGTGGGGGCGTGGTCCGGCCACAAGAAGGGTGCGAACGCATGGGCGTCACACCGCCCTGCCGAAGTACAGGGCGGTGAGGTCCATACGGTGGGCGTGGACGGATAGGTCCATTTCTTCGCGACCAGCCGGGCGTGCCGGCGCAGCACGGTACGCGGGGTGACTAACAGCTTCAGCGATGAACGGTGACGCTTGCCCAGGAGCCGGAGCAGGGCTGCGAGCACTGCACGGTCCCCGCCGGTGAAAACGGGCTTGGGGCTGCTGCGTTGCAGGATGGCCAGCTGGTGCCGGAGCACCAGTATCTCGACATCCTTGGCCGCGCAGGAGCGGGCCGACAGGCGCAGCCAGCCGAGCAGGAAGCAGCCGAATCGGTAGACCAGACGGAACGTCACGCTTTCCGCGCGTGCGTCGGCGGGCTCACGAGTACCTTCGATGTGATCACATCGTGACCGGACATCTTGAGCGCAGGCCCCTCCCTTCAGGGAGGGGTTAGCTCATCTTTCAACTGCTCTGACCTGCACTGATGGTGTTAGAATTGGT
>NZ_JBIAQV010000104.1:0-8202 GCF_042889305.1 Streptomyces sp. NPDC002619
GTGGATCACTTGACCTGCGGGTCCGTGAGCCAAAGTGACCACCACGGCCGGCGGTTCGTCCCTTTCCCAACGGAGTCGTGAACGCCCGGGGTTCCGCGCTAGATCAAGCTGAAATCAGCAGGTGGCCGGGTCCTCCTTGCCGGACAGCGTGCAGCAGCCCGCGTGACGAAGCGCAGGCGAACACGTTCCCGCGTACTCCAACCTCCCGGACCAAGGAGCGCATCATGTCGATCGAAGAGAACAAGGCCGTCGTCGGACGCTGGTTCACCGAGTTCTGGGGCCCGGACTTCAACCCGGCCGTCATCGACGAACTCGCTGCACGCCCCCTGCCGCGGCCGTGACGCCGTGCGCGCCTTCGCGGAGAAATTCCGGGCATCGTTCCCCGACCTCGCTTTCTCCGGCACCGCCGACCTCATCGCAGAGGGCGACGACGTCGTCGGCCAGTGGATCGGCGGCGGTACCCAGACCGGTGACGCATTCGACGACATGCCCATCGGTTCCCTGCCCGCCAAAAGCGGCAAGACCATGCGCTTCACCGGCACCACCGTTCTCAAGGTCGTAACACCGAGCCCGGCGGGCCCGGTTCGCGGTCCCCGGAAGCAACGCCAGGGGAGCGCGGCGCACCATCCTTTCCGGCCGGCAGAGCAGCGTCCGAATCCCGCCAGACAAGACGTCCGATAAGCCGCACAGTAGATGACGAAGACGCCACTTCGAAGACTTCGCGAAAGGACACCGGACCGATGACGCTCTACACGACGATGGACAGCCCGCTGGGCGAACTGCTGCTGGTGGGCGAGGAGTCGGCCACCGCCGGGGGTGGCCTCGCACTCGCCTCGCTGTCCGTACCGGGCCAGACGCACGGGGCCGTCGTCCAGGACGACTGGATCAGGAAGCCGGAGGCGTTCACCGGGATCGTCGACCAGCTGCGCTCCTACTTCGACGGACAGCTGATCCGCTTCGACATTGAGTACGTCACCGGTGGCTCGGACTTCCAGCGACGGGTGTGGACGGCCCTGGAGACCATTCCCTACGGCACCACTCTCACCTACAGCGACATCGCCCGGAGCATCGGCGCCCCGAAGACCGCCGTGCGGGCGGTGGGCACGGCCATCGGCGCGAACCCGCTGCTGGTCGTACGCCCCTGCCACCGCGTCATCGGCTCCAGCGGCCGGCTGACCGGCTATGCCGGCGGCCTGGAACGCAAGCAGCAGCTCCTGGACCTGGAAGACGTCCACCAGGCCGTCTGACAAGTCATCACCCCGGCGCTGTACCGGCTCCCCGGCGGCAGCGGAGCCGGGGTGCCCGAGCCAAGGGATCAGCCTCATGACCACCCGCCTTGCGGACCCGGTCGCCGACCGGGTCACCCGCGCCGACTGGACAACCCTGACCCGCGAACTCGACGAGCACGGCCACGCCCTGACCGGACAGCTCCTCACCCCCGCCGAGTGCCGCGACATCGCCGCCCTCTACGACCGGCCCGACCGCTTCCGCACCACCGTCGACATGGCCCGCCACCGCTTCGGCTCCGGCCAGTACCGCTACTTCACCCCCGACCTGCCCGACGTCGTACGGGAGTTGCGGGAGGCGTTCTACCCCCGCCTCCTGCCCGTCGCCCGGGACTGGGCGGACCGGCTCGGCAGTCCCGCCCCCTGGCCCGACAGCCTGGAGGAGTGGCTCCGCCTGTGCCACGAGGCCGGGCAGAACAAGTCCGCTCAGATCCTGCTGCGTTACGGCCCCGGCGACTGGAACGCCCTGCACCGGGACGTGTTCGGCGACATGGTCTTCCCGCTCCAGGTCGTCATCGGCCTCGACGCACCCGGCACCGACTTCACCGGCGGGGAGTTCCTGATGACCGAGCAGCGGCCCCGCGCCCAGTCCCGCGGCTCGTCCACGACCCTCCCGCAGGGCCACGGCCTCGTCTTCACCACCCGTGACCGGCCCGTGGCGACCAGGCGCGGCTGGTCGAACGGACCGATGCGGCACGGCGTGAGCATCGTACGCTCCGGCCGCCGCCACACCCTCGGCCTCGTCTTCCACGACGCCGCATGACCCCCGACGCCGGCGAGCCTGAACACACCTACACGCTGCTCGGACCGGACGGACAGCCCTACCGAAGCACCGTGCCGGGCACGCTCGGCGGACACCGCCGCGGACGCCTGTACGGGCGGCTGGACTGCCCCTCCGCGCTGCGGGCCATCGCCCACGGCCACTACGTCGAGCACCGCGTCTTCTTCGCCGACGAGGCCACCGCCGTCGCGGCCGGATACCGACCCTGCGCCGTGTGCATGCCCGGCAAGTACGCCCGCTGGAAAGCCGACCGAGAAGGCATCACCACCGGAGGTGCGCTGCCAGGTGTCGGCTTCGAGTCGTGGGCTGGAGCGGGACCGGCTGCTGCTCATGGGCCCTGATACCACCCGAACGACACTGTGAGGCTCCTCGGTAGGTCGATCTCTTCGTGATCAACCCTGACGCGGACAAGCGGAAGACACATGGTCGGAAGTGCCGTATTACCTGTGATCTGCTAGGAGGGTCTCCGCATGCGCAATTTCGGATTGCTCGGTAGGAGTTCCGTGGCAGCCTTGAGCGCGGTTGTGTTCTGCGCTCCGCTGGCTTCAGCTGCTGGTGCCTCATCCCGGGCCGACGGCCAACAGGACGAGCAGGTGCTGTCACTGATCGCGAAGACCGTTCAGTTCACACCGAACGGCTCCGGTGACGCCCAGGGCAACGGGTTCACGCTCGCCAACGACCTCTACCGCGGCGACCAGAGGGTCGGCTCCGGCGGCGGAGGCTGCACCATCATCCGCCTCGAGACAGGTGCGAGCACCGGCACTCTGCAGTGCCTCATCACCTTCGCTCTCAGCGACGGTGATATCACGGTCCAGGGCTTTGCTCCCTACGCCCCGCCGCCCCGCGACTTCAACCTCTCGATCACCGGCGGCACGGGGAGCTACGAGACGAGCGGCGGCTACGTGCACGGGCACACCGTGGACGACACGACCACTGAACTCACGTTCCACATCGCGCCCTGAACGACGCGCTGACCCCCAGCTGCCATGACGTCGAGCCTGAACAGAAGGCGGATAATAGGACGAGGTTGACGAGGCGCAGGCCGCGTTCATCACCGCAGCCCGGCGCAGTCTTCGGGATGATGGGGTCCGCAGGACTCGCTGGGCGCCACAGTCTGTCACTCATACTCGCCAGAACTCGCTTGGGTTCGGTCACGCGGCAGCAGTTCCGAACCCCCGCCCAGCAGCGCGACCTCGTCACCGCCTGCCGCGTCTGGGCCGCCGGACCGGTCCCCATCCGTCACACCCGGCTGCCGCGCGGCGGCGTCGTGTCCATACAGACCGTGTGTGTCGGCCGACACTGGCATCCCTACGCCTACACGCGCACTGCCGGTGACGTGAACGGCGAGCGGGTCGCCCCGTTCCCCGGGATGGTCCGCCTCGGCCGCCTCGTGCTGCTCGAGGCGTACGGCGACCAGCAGGCCGCGGGCGACCACACTCCGGACACCGCCCTGAGCCGCTGCGGACGCCCGCGAGATGACTCGTACGGTGACTGTCCGTCTGTCCGGGAGTTCCCGGGTGAGTGGGGCGGTGCGGGCCGCCGTTCGCATCGCCGGGTCAGGTGTCGGTGTCCCGGAGGCCGACCGCGTCGTGCTGCCAGAACGGCTGCGAGTACACCAGCGTCCCCGTCATCCATGGCTCGTACGCCGGGAGCTTCAGCACCTGGAAGGCGGCGTCCGGGATGCGCAGAGACGGCTTGCGGAAGCCCCGCTCTCCGCCAGGCACGAACCCGAAGCGTGCGTAGTAGCCGGGATCCCCTTCGAGGAAGACGAGCGGAACGGGGCGCTCGGCAAGGATCTTAAGACCGCGCTGGATCAGGGCTGAGCCCACTCCCTGTCGCTGGTGATCCGGCGTCACGGCCAGCGGGCTGAGCACCTGAACGTCGACCAGGCGGCGTGGGGCATCGAGCACGCTGTGGGTGAACATGACGTGCCCGACCACCTGTCCGGCCTGTTCCGCGACCAACGACAGCCCGCGGTCAGGGACCAGGTTTCCGCGCAGGGTATCCGTCAAATCAGCCACGACGGTCCCGTGGTCACCGAACGCCTGCAGCTGGAGGCGCCTCACGGCTTCTGTGTCACCGGGCGACTCTTCGCGAAGGTCCATAGTCCCGAGGCTAGGGATGCGCCGTCTTCACCGTCGACTGGTTAATGAACGGGCCCGGGGCGAATTCCTTGCCTTCCGGGCCCGCCTCGAGAGGAGGAACTCCCGTCCCTGGGTGGGTGGTTCGTCGGCGCAGCGGATTGGTGATCTTGTCCCGCGCCTGGGCCTCGCCATCTGCATGACTGGAGTCCCGGGGGTGGGACGAACCTGCCCATCGGGTCGGTGGTGGGTCCTGGGCTCGGCGGGCGTCGCTGTTGCGGTGCGCCCGCCTGACGAGAGCCGGGGGGGCGGGTGGGGCGGCGGCAGGGTTTGGGAGGGGACCTGCCGCCGCCGTCGGGGGGTGTCAGCGGTGGTGGCGGCCGTTGTCGTCGTGGCGATTGTCGTAACGGCCGTTGTCATAACGTCCGTTGTCGTAACGGTCGTTGTCGTGGCGGCGGTCGTTGCCCCAGGACGTGGTGTCGATGAAGCGGCCGCGGTCGTCGCGCAGGGTGGCGGTGTCGTTGTTGTCCCAGATGGGGCTGCGGCGGTTCTGGTAGAGGTCGGAGCCGGTGTTGCGGCCGTACCCGGTGTGGATGCGGACCGTGGCGCGGTCGTCCAGGCGGAAGTGGCGGAAGGTGTAGGTGTTGCCGTCGGAGTCCGAGAGGGTCCAGCCGGACAGGTTCACGTCGCGGCGGCCGTTGTTGGTGATCTCCACCCACTCGCGGTTCAGGGAGCGGTCGTAGCGGGAGCCCCGGCCCGACGAGTCGGCGTGCACCTCGCTGATGACCACCTGGTCGCGGTGCTGGTTTTGGTGGTGGTCGGCGGCCGCGGCCGGCAGTGCCGTCGTCGCGATGCAGGACGCCGCCACCGCGGTGGCGGCGCTCAGCCGGCGGAGGGTTGCGGGGAAGGAAACGGACACGGGGTCTCCCTTTGCAGGGTGGGTGCGCCCCTTGGGGCGCGGGGTCGGGCCGCCGTGTCCCGCGGGGGTGGGGTGTGGGGCGGCCTGGCGGCCGGGTGGCCGCGTGACGACACCCTGCTGGCCGGGTGCGGGTGCGGTGCGGGCGACGCGAGGCATGTTACGTATTGCGGATATTTCTGTGACACTCGGATGTGTTGTTCATTTATGTCCGTGATGGGGATTTTTGCGGGGGTGTCGGGGCCGGCTGCCGGGCCGGGCGCCCCGGCTCACTCGAAAGTGGGTAACAGGCAGGCGTCCGAGCGGGGCAGTCACGGGACCAGGACCACCTTTCCGCTGGCCGTGCCGGATTCGGCCAGGCGCAGGGCCTCGGCGGCCCGGGCGAGGGGGAGTTCGGCGGCCACGGTCGCGGTGATGTCGCCGCGCTGCAGGGCTGTGAGGACCTGGGTGAGGTCGGTGCGCAGGCGGGCGCGGAAGCGGTTCTCGGAGAGGGCCTTGCCGGCCCAGACGCTGAAGAAGCAGGCGTGGCGGCCGTTGGGCAGCGTGTTCCACATCCAGAGGCGGCCCAGGATCTTGAGTACGGGCCACTGCTTGGAGCCGGTGTCGTCGCGGGTGGCGGCGCTGCCGTACGAGACGAGGGTGCCGCCGGGGGCGAGGAGGTGCCAGGAGTCGCTCAGGCCGGGGCCGCCGACGTGGTCGAAGACCGCGTCCACGCCGCCGGGGGCCAGTTGGCCCACCCGGGCGGGGATGTTCTCGGTGCGGTAGTCGACGGGGGTGACGCCCAGGGCGCGCAGGGTGTCGTGGTGGCGGGCGGAGGCGGTGCCGATGACCCGGACTCCGGCGGTGAGCGCGAGTTGGACGAGGAGCGAGCCGACTCCGCCGTTGGCGCCGTGGACCAGGATCGTCTGGCCGGAGCGGATGCGGGCCTTGCGGTGCAGCATCTGCCAGGCCGTGATGCCGTTGACCACCGCGGTCTCGGCCTCCGCCGCGCCGACGCCTTCGGGGACCTCGACCAGGTCCGCGGCGTCCAGCAGGACGTGGCTGGCCCAGCCGCCGGTCTTCGTCAGGGCCGCGACCCGTGTGCCGATCAGGGTGCCGTCGACGCCGGCGCCGGCCGCCTGGACGGTGCCGACCAGGTCGTAGCCGGGGACGAACGGGAAGGGCGGCTGGTCGTAGTAGCGGCCGCGGCGCATCTGCTGTTCGGCGAAGGAGACGCCGGTCGCCTCCATGCGGACGACGACCTGGCCCGCGCCCGGTGCGGGGATGGGGCCGCGGCGCAGTTGGAGGTCCTCGGGCTCAACCTTGCCGGGGAGGACGACCGCCGTGCGCTGCTCAGTGTGCGTCGGGTTCATCGGATTCGTCGTCGCGTTCATGGCCGGCCTCCGGGAGAGTGGGTGAGATATGTCGTTTCGTTTGTTAGAAGGTGTAACCAGGCTGTACGGCGGCCGGGCGTCCCGTCAAGTGCATGTCTCATGTTCTTTAGATGCCATCTCTCACGTGATAGGGTCTAACGCACGCACGTGGTGACGCGAGGAAGCAGGTGGTCGTCTTGGCCCGGAACGCCACATCCCCCCGGGACCGGTACCGGGCCCAGGTGCGCGCGGAGATCAAGGAACACGCCTGGGAGCAGATCGCCGGCGCGGGGGCCTCCGGCCTCTCGCTCAACGCCATCGCCAAGCAGATGGGGATGACCGGGCCGGCGCTCTACCGGTACTTCGGCAGCCGGGACGAGCTGATCACCGAGCTCGTCATGGACGCCTACCGCAGCCTCGCCGGCGCCTTCCGCGCCGCCGCCGCGGGCGGTGCCGGCCTCGCGGGGCTGGCACACGCGCTGCGGCGCTGGGCGCTCGAGGATCCCCAGCGGTACTTCCTCATCTACGGCACCCCCGTGCCCGGTTATCACGCACCGGACGACTCCACCGCGATCGCCGCCGACATCATGACGATGCTGCTCGACGCCTGCGCCTCCGTCCCGGCCGACGCCGGCTCCGTGGACAGTGGCGGGAACGGGTTCGACGCCCATCTCGCCGGGCATCGGCAGTGGGACGGCGGCCACCTTGCCCCGGCCCCGGTGCTGCGGCGCGCCCTGACCTTCTGGACACGGCTGCACGGAGTCCTGTCCCTGGAGCTCGCCGGGCATTTCACCGGGATGGGCTTCGACGCCGAACAGCTCTTCACCGCCGAAGTGGACGGTCTGGCCGGGCACTGAGCCGGGGGCAGAGGATGGGGTGGATCTTGAGCACGCCGGTTCGAATTCCGGGTGGTGCTCGCTGCGTTGGTGGTCCAAGGAAAGACGTCCCGCTTCCTGCGGGGAGATGCAGGTGCAAGGCCTGCCCGGCGCTCTGCTGAACCCCGCCCCTGGCCGGCCAGGGGCGGGGTTCTTGCGTCGGATGCAGTCGTTGAGCGACCGGGCGTGGGGTGCGGGCCGCCGCGTTGTGCAGGGTGCCCGTCCATGGCAGCGGGGATCCGCAGGCGACGGCGGTCATGACGTCGGATCCGGTGGCGCAGGTGACGTCATGTCGGGAGCCGAAGCCCGGGGGCCAGGCGCCGGGCGCCGATCCAGGCCTGGGGACGTCGGTCGCGGCGGCCGTCACCCCCCTCAGCGCTCCAGGCCCAGATCCTCGGTGTCGGTAAGTCCACCTGGAGGCCCCGCGCGCAATGGCCCCGGCCGCCCGCCAATGGAGGCCCCGGCGCAGGGCGCGGACGAGGTGGCGCCGCCGGTGGACAGGGCATCACCGTCCCCCGTAGCCTCCCGCACACGCTCGGGTCGCGGCGGGTGGCTGCCACGCCCGTTGCGACGGAGGGGGCCGCGGCCGTGGACCGGACGCATGCCGTACGTGGTCATGCAGTACAGGAAGCGGGACCAGCAGCCGATGCCCAAGACGACGACGATGTCCTCGCGGGCCAGGCCCGGTTAGGGCGTGATGCCCTGCACCGCGGCGAGAATCCGGGACCCGTGCCCGGGGGCGCGCACACCCCGGTGTCTTCGCGGTGGAGGTGCTCCCCCGACGGGCACCCCTGCCTCAACTCCCGGACCGTACAGTTGAAGGCTCCCCTCCCTGAAGGGAGGGGATTCTCCACCCTCCAGGGCTGAGCGGGGATTTACGGCTCAGGCCGCCACCGGAGCCGGCGGCTCAG
>NZ_JBIAQV010000105.1:0-7999 GCF_042889305.1 Streptomyces sp. NPDC002619
TCACCCCGTCACAGGGTGGACGCCGAATCGCCCTGACGGCGATCCGGCTGCCCCTGCCCTGCTCCGCAGGAGTCCGATTCCTCCCCGGCCTAAAGCCTGGCTTCGACAGTTGGTAGGCACACGAGTGGGCTCGAAATGCCTTGTGACCTGCGGATTTTGACGCTGCTGCCCGCCCGAGGCGTGTGCCTACGCCGACGCCACGGTTTGACCCGGTCTGCCCGCAGCAAAGCGGGCAATCAGCCCAATCTTTGCTGGATTTTCGAAGCTGCACCCAGTGAAGCTGGCGCGGCTCACTGGACGACTCTATCGACTGATGCAGTGCCTTCGACTGAAGTTCGAGAACCTCCGCCCAGGGACCCTGACCTGGGCGTATCCTCCTGTGTGGTGTCGGTGTCACGTCGGCGCTCGCCGGTCGCAGCGGCATTGTTCGCCGGGTACGCCCCGGTTGCTCCCGGCGTCCTGGCCGGTATGCCTGAAATGCCGTGGGCAAACGCGCTACAAGTGCACAACCCCCTACTTGACCTGGTCAGATGCATGATCAGTGCAGGCATGTGCCCGCCAACTGTCGAAGGCGGGTAAAGGCCGGGGCATCCTCGGAGGAACCCGGTGATGGCAGCGCTGCGGGCCCGCACGGACAGAGCGCGTCACCGGCACGAACGGGCCCGGGCCACCGCCCTACGGCGGCCCGGGCCCCGTGTGTCAGTCGCAGACTCAGCGGCGGGCGCGCAGCGGTTCCCCGGCGCTTTTGAGGTAAAGCAGGGCCTCGCGGTGCGAGGCGATCAGGCCCGTCTGGTGGTAGGGGATGCCCAGTTCGGCGCAGTACTGCTCGGTGATGGCCTGGGCCTGCCGCAGTGCGGGGGTCGGCATGCTGGGGAAGAGGTGGTGCTCGATCTGGTAGTTGAGGCCGCCCATCAGGGCGTCGGTGAACCGGCCGCCGCGCACGTTGCGGGACGTGAGCACCTGGCGGCGCAGGAAGTCCAGCCCGTGTTCCGCGGTGAGCATCTGCATGCCCTTGTGGTTGGGGGCGAAAACCGAGCCGAGATAGATGCCCAGCAGTCCCTCGTGCACCACGACGAAAGCGATCGCCCGGCCCGGCGAAAGCACCGTGAAGATCGCACCGAAGTACACCACGAAGTGCAGAATCAGCAGTGATCCCTCGAGAAGGGGACGTTTGACCGCCGGATTTCGCAGCGCCAGAAAACTGGCCACACTGAGCTGGAATCCCTCGAGGGTCAGCAACAGGTGGAACAGGGCGGCCTGATGGCGGCCGACGAACGCGGACAGCCCGCGCGCCGTGCCCGCCTGCCGGCGCGACCACACGAGGACGCCGGGCGCCACATCGGGGTCCTTCTCCTCGTGGTTGGGGTTGGCGTGGTGGCGGGTGTGCTTGTTCATCCACCAGCCGTAGCTCATGCCGAGCAGCGAGTTGGCCGCGATCAGCCCGCCGATCTCGGCTGGGCGGCGGCCGGTGAACACCTGCCGGTGGGCGAGGTCGTGGGCCGCGAGCCCGACCTGCCCGAAGACCCCGGCCAGCCAGACGGCGACGAGCAGCTGCCACCAGCTGTCGCCCAGCACGGCGAACGCCGCGCACCCCACGGCGAGCGCGAGGACCACCGCGCCGAACCGCACGACATAGTACATGCGGCGCCGCTCCAACAACCCTGCATCGGAAATTCTGCGTGACAGGCGGGAGAAATCGCTGCCGGTTTCCCGGGTGAACGGCGGTATATGCTCCGTGAGCACGGTGGGATTCACCATGCCACCCAGTATGCGGACGGATATTCCGCGGCATAACTGCGTGCGCCCCCTGTCAATGCAATGCCCGACCCCGGTACGAATTCCGGAAACCCTCTGGCCACCCCCGCCCGAGGGGAAGCCGACTACCGCCGCGCGCGCACCGCGGCACCCTCACGACCCGGGCCCGCCACGCTCACCGTCCGCCCCGCCGGACACCAGCGTCAGCCGGCGCCCGGCCGCGCGCTGACGCGGCAGCCGCACGGGCGGCCGGGAACTGGTCGACGGCCGGGCGGGGCCGCTCCCGTTCCAGGACGTCGCAGAGCACTTCGCCGAAGCGCGCGATGTCCTGCGGTGAGTTGTCGTGGTGCACGGAGGCGCGCACCGCGGTGGTGACCCCGCACTGCGGCAGGTGGAGCAGGGTCTCCTGCCCGACGGTCTTCGCCACGACGACACCGCGCACCGCGAGCTGCCGGCGCACCTGCGCGGCGGGCAGATGGCCGTGCCGGAAGGTGAGGATGCCGCACTGCACCCGCCCCGGGGCGATCAGTTCGGTGCCGGGCGCCTCCTCGACGGCGGCGCGCAGCCCGGCGGCCAGCTCCGGCACGGCGGTGCGCTCGGGGCGGTCGGTCAGGGCCGCGTGGAGGGCGGCGACGGCGGCGCCGTGCGGGGGCAGGTGCGGGACGAGACCGCCGCTGGGGGCCAGGGCCGCCCGCAACTCGGGGGCCACATAGGCGAATCCGACGTTCTGCGGGCCGCGCAGGAAGCGCCAGCCGTCGCCGGTGAGCAGCTGGCAGCCGATCCGGGCCGCGTCCACGGGGAGCTGGCCGACGGCGTACGAGGCGTCGACGGCGTACAGGCAGCGGTTCGGGACGAGGATGCGGCCCACGTCCTCCACCGGATTGACGATGCCGCAGCCCGCCGGGACGTGGGCCACCGGGACGAGGGCGACGTCGTCGTCGATGTGCGCGGCCATCCACTCCAGGTCCAGGTCGCCGTCCGGACGCAGCGGTACGACGTCCAGACCGCAGCGGGTGCGGTCGCGCAGGGCGAACAGGGCGGTGAGGTTGGCGACGCCCTCGTAGGGCGTCGTCCACACGCGGTCGGCCGGACCCAGCGGGAGCCGCGACAGCACGGTCGCGTACGCGTCGGCGGCACCGGCGTACAGCACGGTGTCGCCGGCCGGTGCGTCCAGCAGGGCGGCGAGGGGGACGGTCAGCTCGGGGTGCAGGACGTCGTCGAGGTGCGCCTCCAACTCGTGGGGCCCGTACCGGTCCTCGTGGCGCGTCCACTCGGTCAGGACGGTGCGTGCGGCGGCGGTCATCCGGCCCAGACCGGCCGTGCCCAGGTGGACCCTGCGGTCGCCGTGGGACGTCGCGTTCACTTCCGGGGCCTCCCCCCGTTGCGCGAGGCAATGTGTTGCTACTTACTTGGCAACACATTGCCCACAGGCGCCGGGGTTGGCACGCGGGCTCAGGCGGCGCTCTAGCGACGGAGCCTTCCGGCTCGCGCCCGGCTTGCCTCCCGAGCAATCGCCGAGCCTTGCCGGAGGGGCCCGACTTCTGCCAACTCCCGGCGTTCCTGCAGGTGATGGCGTTCCCCGGGTGGCAACTCGGCTGCCGGGTCCGGTGTTCTGGGGTGTTTCTGGCGCGGCTCTCGAGCATGTGTCCATCGAATCCCGAGCGGTTCCCGAGAATTGCTTGCCAACCTTCTTGGCAAGAAGTTGCCAAGCAGCGAACACGAAGTTGTCACGGAGGAGTCACCATGAACCGCATCGCCCGGATCGCCGCCACCGCCACCGCCACCGCCGCCGCCGTCGCCCTCGCCACCGTGGGCGTCACCGCCACGGCCGCGGACGCGATCGGCCGGCCGGCCACCGCGAAGACGGCGACGACGGCGACGACGGCCGGCACGGACGACATCGGCTGGCCCAAAGCCACGACCGTCACCACCACCGGCACCGACGACATCGGCTGGCCCAAAGCCACGACCGTCACCACCACCGGCACCGACGACATCGGCTGGCCCAAGGTGGCCGGCGTCTGAGCCGCCCTGCCTCGCACACCGGAGCCCTCTCCCCCGAGACGCCCCCGCCGGCCACCGTGCCGCCGCGGGGGCTTCGGTCGTTGCGGGGCCGGGGCGTTGCTCGCGCGGGTGTCACCTCCGTCCCCGCTCCACCCTTCTTAGAGGTGCGCCTCCGATCCTGGCCCGGACCAGCGCGGCTGCGGCGAAGGGGCGGGCTCATGACGGAGGCGAGCAGGGCATCGGTGGCCGGTGCTCTGGAGACGGTGCTCGCCACCTGTGCGGTGGGGCGTTCCCGGGTGGTGCTGATCGAGGGCGCCGCCGGCTGCGGCAAGAGCCACCTCCTGGACGCCGTGGCCGAACGGGCCGCCGACGCCGGAGCGCTGGTGCTCACCGCGGTCGCCACCGAGGCCGAACGCCGCGTACCACTCGGAGTACTGCGCCAACTGGTCGCCGGCGCCCCGGTGTCCGCGCTCCCCCACTCCAGCGCCGAGGGCGCGCGGACGTTCTGCGCGCAGCTGTGCCGCCTCGCCCTCGACGGTCCGGTGGTGCTGTGCCTGGACGACGTACAGCACGCGGACACGCAGTCGCTGCACCACCTCCGCCATCTCGTACGGCACGCCCGCCCGGCCCCGGTGCTGATGGTCGCGACCGTGTCCGCGTATGCCGATGGCCCCGAATCCCCTTTTCCGGCACCGGAGTTGGAGCGCCAGCCGCACGTCCGGCAGATCCGGCTGGGCCTGCTGTCGCCGCAGGAGACGGCGGCCGCAGCGGCACCGCGCCCCGGCCGTACGCCCGCGGAGCTGCACCGCATCAGCGGCGGCAACCCGCTCCTGCTGCGCGCCCTGCTGGCGGAGGACGCCGCCGCGTCACCGCCCCCGGCGCCCGCTCCCGGCGGCCCGTTCGCCGAGGCCGCCCTGGCCTGCCTGCACCGCAGCGGCCCGGCCGCGCCGGCCGCGGCGCGTGCGGTGGCGATCCTGGCCGACCGGGCGACGGAGCCCCTGGTAGAGCGCATGCTGGAGCGCCCCGGCGCTGACGGCCTGGCGGCGCTGCGCGCCTGCGGCCTGCTGGACGGCCTCGTTTTCCGGCACCCCGCCGTGCCGGTGGCCGTCCTGGCGGACGCGTCCCCCCGCGCCCGCGCCGCCCTGCACCGACGGGCCGCCCTGGTCCTGCACACGGCTGGCGCCCCGGCCGAGGCGGTGGCCGATCACCTGCTCGCCCCGCCGGCCGACGGCGTGCGCACGCCCGTACGCCCCGAGGACGCCACGCTGCTCGCGCAGACTGCCGAGGACCTGCTGCGAAAGCACCCGGCCGGCCACCGCACCGCGCAGGCGGAGCGCCTCCTCGAACTCGCCCACGCCATCTGCCCCGACGAGAGCGCACGCGCCGCCGTCGCCCTGCGCCTGGCCCAGACCGCCACACGCCGCACCCCGCAGGCCGCCGAACAACGCCTGACCGCACTGGCCCTGACCACCGGCCCACGCACACGCCGCCCCGACGCGGCACACACCCGCGAACTGGCCGCCATGCTGCTCGCCCACGGCCGACTCACCGACGCGACCGCGCTGCAGAGCGAACCGGCCGGCTCCCCCTGGGACACCCTGCTCGACGCCCGGCCGGCGACCTGCGAGACGCTGCTGCGCTCGACCCGGCTGACGGACGCCACCTACGCCCCGCTGGTCCTGGCGGTGCGCACACTGCTGTACGCCGACCGGGCCGAGCGTGCCGTGGCGGCGAGCCGGCGGCTGCTGGAGGAGGCGGAGGCGAGCGGGGCGCCCGGCCGGCACACGGTGTTCGCCACGCTGCATGCGGAGGCGCTGCTGCGGGTGGGCGAGGTACACGACGCACACACCCACGCGACGGCGGCGCTCGAGGCACTTCCCCCGGGCGGCGGCGGTACCTTCCGTTACGCGCCGACAGCGGTGCTCGTGCAGGCCTGCGGCGCCCTGGGCCGCCGGGACGAGGCCGCGGAACATGTCCAGCACCCGGTCACCCGGCGGGTGTTGACGAGCCTGTACGGCCTGCAGTACCTGCGCGCCCGCGGCCTGCACCACCTCTCGCTGGGCCGGCCGCACACCGCGCTGGCCGACTTCCGCAGGATCGGCCGCCTGCTGTACCTGTGGCGGGCGGACCGCCCGGCGTTCCTGCCGTGGCGCACGGACGCGGCGCAGGCGCTGCTGCGGCTGGGCAGGCCACGTGAGGCGAGGGCCCTGGCGGAGGAGCAGTTGACGCTCCCCGACGCCCGCCGGCCCTGGGTCCGCGGCCAGTGCCTGCGCGTGCTGGCGGCAACGGGCCGCCCCGCCGACCGCACGGCCCTGCTCCGCGAGGCCGTCGACCAACTGCGCCGCGCCGGCGCCCGCCTGGAGACGGCCCACGCTGTGGCGGACCTGGGCCATGCCCTCCACGAGATCGGCGCCCCAGCGCAGGAAGAGGCGGCTTTCCGGGCCGAACTCCTCCCCATCCCCACGCCCTTGAGCGAGGCGGAACACCGGGTGGCACAGCTGGCCACCCAGGGCCTGACGAACCGCCAGATAGCAGCCCACCTCCACCTCACGGTGAGCACGGTCGAACAACACCTCACCCGCACCTACCGCAAGCTGGGGGTCGCGGGCCGCGCGGGCCTGCCGGCCGGCCTGAACAGCGGGGCGGCGGCGTCCGGCTGAGTCATGGGGCGCCAACGCCTGCGAGTACGGCGTCGGCGACCGCATCGACTCCGGCTCGGACGCTGCACGCACTCTGCTCACACGCACGTGGAAGAGCCGGGCCCGGCCCCGACCACCGCGATCAGTTGAGATCCAGAACCCGGACCGGCTCGCCGATCCAGCGGTCGGGGTCGGTGGTGGCGATGATCGCTCCGTCTGGGCGGTCCGTGGTGGGCTGCGCTGCGTCCTGCGCATGTGCCGTGGCCCACGTCTTGTGCCGGGCCACCGCCAGGACGGCGGGCAGATCCAGTTCCAGGACGGTGATACCCGGAAGGGCGGCAAGGTGCTCTGCCGTACCGGGCCGGGCGCGGTCGGCTTCGACCAGCGCGCACGCCGGGGCATAGAGGTACCAGCCGGCCTCGGCATGGGTGCGGTGGATCAGCCGGGAGGCCAGGACATTGCCCCGTCCCGTCTACCTGATGACCGCCGCCGCCGTGCTCTTCCTCGTCTGGTTCGCCCGTGCCCGGCGCGCCGCCCGGCTCCCCTCCCCTGCCTGGGGGGTCGTCGCCTGGCTCGTGCCCGTCGTCAATCTCTGGGCTCCTCGGGGGCTCGTCCGCGACGTGCTGCGCTCCAGTACGGACGACCAGCAGCATGACGCGCGGCAGCATGACGACCGGCAGCGTGACGACCGGCTGGTGAACGCCTGGTGGGCCGCCTGGGTCGGGCACGCCGTGGTCACCGCCGTCTCCCAGGCCGACGGCTACTCTTTCGTCCTCGTCGCCGTGGCGGAGGCGCTCATGGTCGCCGCTGCGGTCCTCGCCGTCGCCGTCGTCCGGCGGGTCACCGAGCGGCTGGGCTCCGCGCCCGACGGCGCCGCGCCGGCCGCCGAGCCCCTCACCCACTCCTGAGCAGCCGGCCCGCACTCACAGGACCGGCGGGCCCTGCTCGATGCGGCGCAGTACCGGGGTGAGCCGGTCGAGTGCTTCGCTGGTCTGGATCTGCCGCTCGTCCCACCAGGTGGCTCCCGCCTCGGCCAGCGGGCCGATCAGAGCACGGGTCTTGGCGGCGTCGCCGCCCGGCGTGGCACCGCCGAGGACGATCTCGAAGGGAGTGCCGGGCCGGTCCTCGCGCTCCTTGCGAAGGTAGGCGACCAGGTCGCGGACCTGGCCGAGGGGCGGCACGTGGCCGTGTCCGGCGTCGGTGAACAGGGGAACCGCGCCGTCCCAGCGGGCGGCCCGGCGCATGGGCAAACGGTTCGGCCAGAAGCCGGCGACCCAGACCGGCGGGCGGGGGCGTTGCACCGTGGCGGGCAGCAGTGTCACGTTCCGTGCCTGGTAGTGCCGTCCGTCGTGGTCGACCGGGCCGCCCGACCAGTAACGCTGCAGCAGGTCCAGGCCCTCGTCCAGCCGCTCGGCCAGCACCTTCGGGTCCGTGGTGTCACCGAAACTCGCGTACTCGTCCTCGATGGGCCCGCCCAGCCCCGCGCCGAAGGTGACCCGGCCGCCGCTCACCGCCTCCAGGGTCGCCACCTGGCGGGCGAGCTGCTGCGGGCGCCGCCGGGCGACCGGGGTGACCAGCGTTCCCAGCCTGATCCGGGAGGT
>NZ_JBIAQV010000106.1:0-7989 GCF_042889305.1 Streptomyces sp. NPDC002619
GCACTCACGTCACGCAACGTCTCCGCCAGCCCCCGAGCCCCCTGCGCGTCCTCGGGACTGCCGCCGACCACCACGATCGGCGGGCGTACGTCGGTCGCCGTGACATGGCGGGCCAGTTCGCAGGCCAGCGCGCCCGCGCCCGAGTAGCCGCCGAGGACCAGGCGGTTGCCCGAGCGGGCCAGCGTGCCGATGGCCGCGGCGGCGCGGGCACCGTCCCCGGCGGCGGTGAGGCGCAGCGCGGTCAGCGCCTCGGGGCCGCGGTAGTGGCGCACCAGCTCCCCGTGCCCGGTGCGCGGCGCTCCGGGTACGCCGACCAGGCACACGGTGCCCGCCGAGGGCAGCGTCGCGGAGCGCAGCTGCACGAGCGGCGTGGCCGCCCCGGCGGCGAACGGGCCGGTGAACGGGCCGGCGCCGTCCGGGACTTGGGGGACCACGGTGTGCGTCAGCCACTGAAGTACGTCCCCGACGGTGGTCGCCGCCCGCGCCCGCTGGGGCAGCAGCCGCAGCAGCCGGGCGGTGTGCGCCAGCAGGAGGCGGGCGGCGCCGCCGTCGACGAGATCCCGGTCGTAGGCGCAGGTGAGGACCAGCCCCCGGTGGGCGTCGTAACCGGCGCGGAGCCCGAGGGCGTAGCCGGTCAGTGCCCCGGCGACCTCCTGCTCCTCGACCCGTACGCCCTGCGCGGCGAGCGCGTCGCCGAACGCGTCTTCGGGGCGCGGCCCGCAGTCGAAGGCGAGCAGACCGCCGGCCCGCGGCGGCGGTGTCCCCTCCCTGTCGAAGTCCCCGGCCGCGACCCACTCGTACGCGGCCATGTCCAGGGCCCGGTCGCGCAGTTCGCGCAGCAGCCCCGGTACGTCCTGCTCCGGCTCGAGGGCGACGGACACCGGCAGCGCGTTCTCGAACGGTCCGGGGGTGCCCTCGATGCCCTCCAGCAGCAGGCCCCGGCCCGGCAGGCCCAGCCCGAAGCCGACGGCGGCGGCCCGGGGTGCTGCGCCGGACGCGCCGTACAGGAGCATCGCCCAGACCGCCTGCAGCACGCTGCTCTCGGCGACGCCCCACTGGGCCGCCCAACGGGTCAGCAGCGCGCTCTCGGCCGGGGACAGGGCGGTGCGGTGCAGGCCGGTGCCACCGCTGCCGACGGGGGCGGGCGGCCCGGGCCGTCCTGTCTCGGCGGCGGGCGGCCGGTGGGCGGGCCGCCCCCAGAAGTCGCGGGCCGGGCCCAGGTCCTGGCCCCCCAGCCATCGGGCGCAGTCCCCCAGATCGGGCCGGCGCTCGCCGCCGGGCAGCACTCCTTTGGCGAGGTAGGCGCGGCAGCACTCCCGCATCAGCAGCCGCACGCTCCAGCTGTCGAGCAGGGCGCGGTGATAGGTGATCAATACGTCCGTGCAGGCCGCCGCGCCGTCCGTACGGCCCTCCAGCAGGGCCACCCTGAGCAGTCCGGGCCGACGCAGGTCGAAGCTGCGGGCGCGTTCCCGGGCGCGCAGCGCGGCGCGCCGGGCGGCGGTGCCGCAGCCGTGGCGGACCACGTCCGTGGGGGCATGGTCGAAGACGACGGCGCGCGGGCGGGGGTCCCAGACGAAGGCGGTGCGCAGCACGCTCTCGCGTTCGCTGACAGCCTGCCAGGCCGCGGTGAAGCGGTCCGTGTCCAGGGGGCCGTACCAGCGCCAGAGGAGTTGCTCGACGTGGTGGTCGGGGCGGGCCAGGGCGTCGGCGAGACGTTCCTGCTGCACAGGCATGACCGCTTGGGTGTGCGGCAGCGTGCCGCAGGGGTGCGCTGCCGCGCCGGCGGGGTGCCCGGGCCCGGGCGGGCCGTCCGCCGCAGGGTCCGGCGGCGCGGTGAGCAGGTCGGCGAGCAGGCCGATGGGGTACGGCGCCGATCCGTTCTCGTCGGCGGGGAGTTCGACGGTGTGCAGGCCCGGGCCTTGGCGCAGCAGCCGGGGCCGGGCGAGGTGCCGGCCGGGGTGGCTCTCGGCGATGCGGTGCAGGGCACGGTGGAAGGCCGCGGCGTCCAGCGGGCCGCGCAGTTCCGCGGCGCGCCGGGCGCCCCGCTCCGGATCGAGTACCGCGCACAAGCCGGTGGACCGTTCGCCGCTCATCGCCTCCCCCTCCCCCCCTGCGGGATCTTGTGCGCAACGGACGCCTGTCGCCGCACGACTCAGCAAGGTGGCGGCCGCACACCGGTCTCGAAGGCGCAAAGGGCCGCGCGGGCGAGGACGGGCGTCTCGGTGATCTCCCCGTCGGGTAGGCCCTGTTCTTGCGGCTCGGCCCCCGGCGGCAGGACGTGCAGGGTGCCATGCCGTTGCGCCATGGCTGCCTCCTCACACTCGGCACGGGCAAAGTAGCCCCGCAGCGCCGCCTTCGCCCGATTTCTCCAGCGCCCTGCGAACGGACCCCGACCTGCACTCGTCCGCGTACGAGGCCCGCCGGGCGCCGCCGGCTCACCCGTTGTCGGGGAGCATCCCGCTCCCAGAGCGCCGCAGTTGGTCCCAGTCGAGGGGTTCGCCGCTGAGGTGGAGGTCGGAGAGGGCGGCGGGGAGGGCGGGTACGTGGTTAACGGCCGCGGTGTCCTTAGGGCGCGGGCCGCACAGCAGGATCCGGCGGAAACCCGCGGCGCGCAGGGCCTGTTCGGCACGGGTTTTGCCGTGTTCGCGCAGCCGGCGGCCCGCCACGACCCGCCGTACGGCCTCGTCGAGGCCGAGGACGCCCGCGACGTACGCCGCCGTGTGACCGCCCGCGCCGTCTCCGGCGACCGCGCCGACCCGTACTCCCCAGTCCCGCCACAGGCGGTACAGCGCCACATGGTGGGCGAACAGGGCGGCCCGCCCGAACTCGGCCCGGTGCAGCAGCGGGGCGTCGACCCCGCCTTCCGGGGCGAACACGACGGCGGCCAGCGGCAGTGGCAGCCGTTCGTCCACCGCCCGGCGCATCGCGTCGAACTCCCCGCGGAACACGGGAAACGTCGCGTACAGAGCCCGTGTCATGGCCGGCCGGACACTTCGTCCCGCCGCGAACAGCACGGCCGTGTCGCCCTCGCCGTCGATCACAACGGGCGTGCCGGAGGCGGCTGATCGCGCCGCCGCGAGGCCATGACGCCGTAAGGGCCGGGAGCCGCCCTTCCCCGGCCGCCGCACCCGGCCCTCAGGGGGGTTGCCCCCGGGCGGCTCCGGCTCCGGCTGCGGTAGGGCCGCCTCGAGGTGCCGCGTGCCGTCGCGGCCGCCGGGGCTCGGCGCTGCGGTCATCGGACGCCCTCCTCCCGTACGGCGGCCCGGGCCCCGACGGTGTCGCCGAGCGCCGGAGAGCCGCACGAGGCCCGCTCGACAACCGGTCCAATCGCGCCGGGGCGTGCCGCCGTCAGCTCGCCGCGGCCCGCGGCACGAGCACGTCGTGGAACTCCTTGACCCGGCCCGCCGAGTCGAAGCGGAGTTCCGCGACCAGCGACCAGGCCGCCCGCCCGGCCCGCGCGGTCACCCGCAGCGCGACCCCGTCCCCGTCGGCGAGGACGCTCTCGCACGTCAGCCGCAGCCCGGCGGTCAGCGCCCTGGCCCGCGAGCCGTCGGCGTCGGCCCAATGCCGGGTGAGCCGGTTCGCCTCGCCCCGGTTGCCCGCCGCGACCAGCGCGAGGGCGAGCTCCTTGTTGCGCTCCTGGACGCAGCGTGCGGTGAGGAGTTCGTGCAGCGCCCCGCTGAGGGTCTCGGTCAGCGTCGGCACCATGACCGGACGTCCTTCCTCGCGGGTCGTCGTTGCGTGCACCTGTCGCCGAGAGGATGCCCGCACCGGGTGGAGAAGCGTTGGAGGACGGGTGAAACCCGGCTGTCCGGGCGAATTCCTGCGGGATGTTCCGGGGCCTTCCAATGCCGCCGCGCAAGCCCTTCCGACGGTATTCGGCCAATTCCCCGGCTTTTCGGAAAATGCATTCGGCCGGATTCGTTCACCCGGCCTCCGGCGTCGGGGGCGCAGTGGTGAAACGCGCAGCACACCCCTACGTCAGGGCCGTTCGCGCACCACCTTGTAGGGGGTCTGGCACAGTTGCCACGGCAGGTTGGTACGCACCACGATGGATTTCGGTGCTCTCGCCGCCCATGGCGCCCCGGGCGACTTTGTTTTCCGGTGTACGTCGCCGTTGCAGGTTGCCGCGTACGAAAACCGTCGGCCGTGAGAGCTGTGGGCCGCTCGCGGGCTTGGAGGTAGGTGTGCGTGTTCGACCGGTGCCCGGGCTGAGCGTCAGCGTCGATGTGCACGGGCGCCTGGACGTGGTGCCGGAGCCGGCGGCCCCGGCCCGCCGGGTGCGGTGCGGTCCCGTCGGTACGGCGATGTGGCTCGCCCTGCGCCAGCACGACGGGGACGTGGCCGCCGCGGCGGGCATGCTGGCCTCGCTGTGGGACACCGAGCCCGCCAACGCCCGCGCCGACCTGGACATCTGGGTCGACGAACTGCGCGACGCAGGTCTGGTGCGCACCGAGCCCTGACCCGCTCCGGGCGGGATTCCGCCGCGACTCGACCACCCTTATAGGGGGCCTGCCCAGGCTGGTCCGGGTTAGGGGTGGACCAACCGGGACGGGGCGACTATGACGTTGGTCGGCAGGACTGCGGCGATCAGGACGTTGGACGAATCCCTCACGGACTGCATCGAGGGCCGCTTGCGGACCGTCCTGGTGGAGGGGCCCACGGGGTGCGGCAAGAGCGCCCTCGTCCACGTGGTGGTCGAGCGGGCCGCGGCCGCCGGTGCGGTGGTGCTGTGCGCGACGGGCTTTTCCGCCGAGCGCCGGACGCCGTACGGGGTGCTGCGCCAGCTCGCGGGCGGCCACCGCGGGCTCACGCTGCCGCAGGGCGCCGTCGAGTGCGGGCCGCGCATCGAGGACATGCAGGCCTTCTGCACCGAGCTGCGGGAGGTGAGCGAGGGCACCCCGGTGGTGCTGTGCGTGGACGACGTACACCACACCGACGACGAGTCCCTGGCCTTCCTCCAGTACCTCGCACGGTACGCGCGCCCGGCAAGCATCCTGCTGGTCGTCGCCGGCACGGTCCACCACGAGGCGGGCCACCCCGCGTTCGCGACCGAGCTGATGCGCCAGCCGACGTTCCGCCGGATCCGACTGGAGCGCCTCACCCGGGCCGAGGTGGCCGCGCTCGCCGGATCCACCGGCTGCCGGGAACACGCCTCCTCCCTCTACGAGTCCAGCGGCGGCAACCCGCTGCTGCTGCGCGCGCTCCTGGAGGAGCACACGACGACTCGTACGGCACCCACGTCGGGGCCACGGCCGGCCGGCGAGCACCACGCTGCGGGCAACACGCGCTGGTCCACCGGCGGTCTCCGCGCCGCCGCGGGCACCGCCCGGCCGGTGGACGACCACCTCGCCGCCACCGGCACCGCCCGGCCACCGCACGATGACCGCACCGGCGCGGACACCCGGTGGCCTTTGGGCAGCGACCGCACCGCGGCGACCGCGTCGCGGGCCACCGACGCCCCGCGCGCCACCGCCGACTCCCCCTGGCCCGGCAACGGTCACCGCACCGACGGCACGCCCCCGTCGTCCCCCGACGACAACCGGCTCGCCGCCAAAGGCACCAACCGCACCGCGGCAGCCGACTCGCCCGAGCCCCTTCCCGATCCCGTATCAGCGCCGGCACCCGCCCCCGAGCCGGGCGGTCCCTTCGTCCAGGCCGTATGGGCCTGTCTGCACCGCGCGGGCCCGACCGCCGCCCTGGTCGCGCAGGCCGCCGCGCTGCTGGACGAGGCTGCCACGCCGGAGCGGATCGCGGAGCTGGCCGGCATCGCGCCGCCCGCCGTGCGGCAGGGCCTGGCGGCACTGCAGGACGCGGGCCTCGTGACCGGCACCCGCTTCCCGCACCCGGCGGTCCGCGACGCGGTCCTGAGTGGTCTGTCCCCCAGCGCTCTGGTCACCCTGCACCGCGGCGCCGCCCTGCTGCTGCACCGGCAGGGCCGGCCGGCGGCCGAGGCGGCCGGGCACCTGCGGTGCGCCGCGGACGCGGCGGGCGCCCGCTGGTCCGCCTGCGCCGAGGAGACGGAGCTGCTGTGCGACGCCGCCGAGAGCCGGCTCGCCGCCGACGACGGACGCGGGGCGCTGAGCCTGCTCGAACTGGCCCACGGGGTGTGCGCGGACGAACGGCAGCGGGACGCCGTGGCGATCCGCCTGGCCCGGGTTGCCTGGCGCTATGACCCGGCCGCCGCCGAGCGGCTGATCGCCGGCCCGCTCGCGGCGCTCCGCTCGGGCGGGCTGGGCGGCGAACCGGCGCAGCCACTCGCCCAGTTGCTCCTGCTGCAAGGACAGATCACGGACGCGGCGGAACTGCTGCGCGACGCCGACGCGGAGGGCGCGGAGGGCGCGGAGGGCGAGGAGTCGGGCGCGTCCCCGCTGGACGTGGTGATCGACGCCGGTTTTGTGGCCGCTGAACGCCTGCTGCGCTCGGCCACGCCGACCGAGGCGACGATGACGCCCATCGTGCAGGCCCTGCGCTCACTGGTGCTGTCCGAGCATCCCGAGCGGGCCGTGCCCTGGAGCCGGACCCTGCTTGAGGACGCGGAACGGCGCGACGCACCGGGCTGGGCCGCGGTGTTCGCCACGCTGCACGCCCAGGCGCTGCTGCGCATCGGCGGCCTGACCGAGGCCTGCGCCTACGCGAGCCGGGCCCTGGACGCGCTGCCGGAGCGGACCGGCGGGGCGTTCCCGTACGCGGCGACCGCGGTGCTGATCCGCGCCCACAGCGCGATGGGCCACTACACGGAGGCCTCCCGACTGTGCGACCGCCCGCTGCACCGCGGGTTACTGGACAGCCTGCACGGGCTGGCCTTCCTGCACGCGCGCGGGCTGCACCACCTGACGGGCAACCAGCCGCAGGCCGCGCTCACGGACTTCCTGACGATCGGCCGGATCATGCAGGGCCGGGGCGTCGACCGGCCCGCCTGTCTGCCGTGGCGCAGCGATGCCGCCCAGGCCCTGCTGCGTCTGGGCAAGCCCCAGCAGGCCGAGCGTCTGGTGCTGCAGCAGCTGGCGCTGCCCGACGCACGCCGGCCCTGGGTGCGGGGTGTCTCGCTGCACCAGCGGGCGCTGATCGTCACCTCCGTCCGGCAGCGCGTCTCGCTCCTGGAGCAGGCCGTCGACGAACTGCACCGCTCGGGCGACCGGCTGGCCACCGCGCGCGCGATGGCGGACCTCGGCCGTACGCGGCAGGCGGAGACCGGCGCGTCGATGAAGGGCACAGCGACGATCCGGGCGGCGTGGAACCTGGCCAAGGAGTGCGGGGCGACGGCGCTGTGCAAGGAGATCCTGCCGGACGCCCCGCTCAGCGAGCAGGTCCAGGACCGGGCGGCCGACCGGACCGGTGCCGAACGGCCGGAGAGCAGGCTGAGCAGCTCCGAGCAGCGGGTGGCGACGCTCGCGGCCCAGGGTCTGACGAACCGTGAGATCTCCGCGAAGCTCTACCTCACGGTCAGCACGGTCGAGCAGCACCTGACGAAGGTGTATCGCAAGCTGCAGATCAACGGCCGCGGTGACCTTCCCATCGACCTGGCCCTGGGCGACGGTCCCGCACCGGCCGGCCGGCTGGTCAGGGGGGACTGACGGGTTCCCCTGACTGCACGGCCGGTATGGGCTCGAGTGCAAAAACCCAAGTACGACGACATCGACGACACGAACCGACACACAGCAAAGGGTGGGGTCACCAATGGCGTGGGACGAGAAGTTCGAGGGACTGCTGCGCGACTACCTGCCGTTCCTCGACGAGGACGAGCCGCTCGAGGCCGACACGGATCTGCGTGACTCGGGCCTGGACTCGCTGGGCGCGGTCGAGCTGCTGGGCTCGCTGGAGAACGAGTACGACGTCCGCTTCGTGGACGAGGCGCTGTCGCTGGACACCTTCGCCACTGCGGCGGTCCTGTGGGAGACGGTCACCAGGCTGCAGGCGGCCGGCTGACGCACGTACGACGCGCCAGGGCCGCCGTCCTCGGACGGCGGCACGGCCGCACCACTGCAT
>NZ_JBIAQV010000107.1:0-7971 GCF_042889305.1 Streptomyces sp. NPDC002619
CACTCCCAGCCAGAGTGCGAGCCGGGATGCCCGCCCTGTCCTTTTGCCAACGGAGTCGTTCACGCCCGGGGTTCCTCACAAGGAACAAGCTGAAGAACTCCCATCATCGCAGGTCACAAGGCACTTCTTCGTTTCCAAAGACGTCATCCACAAGACATCGGCCGGTGGATCGAGGCTTAGCGACGGCTTCGCTGCGATCTTGGTTCCGGCTGGTGCGGCCATCTGCGGCGCGCTCCCGACAGGCAGCCGCACCGCGTGCGACCGATTTGGCGAAGCCCCACCTCAGCCTGTCCCTCTAGAGGAGCTACACCCAGCGGAGATAGGGTGGCGCATCGCGTCCCCGCCCCTGACGTGCATCCAAGAGACGCGTCAGGGGCGAGGCGGCCGACGCTCTGTTCCTCACCTGCGCTTACGGGCCGTCACCAAGAGGTACTCCCAATCCATACTGGCGGAGTCCGCCACGTCGATGTGGCGCTGGGCGAGGTCGTCGAGGGCGTTGTCCAGCGCGGCGACCCGGCCGGGGTCGTCCGCGACGTTGCGGTAGGTGGCGATGGTCGGGCCGTAGTTGGTCTTGAAGTAGTCCCGGAAGGCCGCGGGCTTCTTGAAGCGCTCGATCCGTACGGTGCGCCGGTGCGCTTCGACGTCGCTCACCCGGTCGCCGAGGAGGCTGCGGACGTGGTCCGCACGGCCCCACAGCGGCGGGGGTTGCGCCCCGGGCGGGCTCTTGGGGGCGTACGGCTTCATCGTGGCGAAAAGCTCGCCGATGAATCCTTCCGGGGTCCAGTTGAGCAGCCCGATGGTGCCGCCAGGGCGGCAGACCCGGACCAACTCGTCCGCGCCAGCCTGATGGTGCGGGGCGAACATGATCCCCACGCAGGACATGACGGTGTCGAACTCTCCGTCCGCGAATGGCAGTTCCTCCGCGTCGGCCGTACGCCACTCCAACTCGGCGCCGCGGCCGGCCGCGAGCTTGCGCCCGGCCTCGAGCAGTTCGGGCGTCAGGTCGCAGGCCACGACGTGCGCCCCGGCCAAGGCGGCGGGGATCGCGGCATTGCCCGATCCGGCCGCAACATCCAGCACGCGTTCGCCGCCCCTGACCCCACATGCCTGGACCAGTTCCGGGCCGAGGTCCTGGATCAGCTGGGTGGCCACGGCAGAGTAGTCACCGAGCGCCCACATCTTCCGGTGTTTCGTCTTGAGTGCGCGGTCAGCTTCGACGGCGTCGATCGCTTCGGTCATGGCTGCCCTCCGGTGTCTATTGCCGTAGCACCAAAGATAGGAACGTGCGGGGCTCCCGTCCTAGTACGGGATCTGTACCAGCGGCCGCCGGCCACGAGCCGTAGGATCGTCCCGCGCTGTAGCCGCGCCGCCGCCGGGCACCTACCGTGCACCCATGGGGTCCTCGTACTACCAGTTCTGCCCCGTCACCAAGGCGATGGAACTGCTCGACGAACGCTGGACGCTGCTCATCGTGCGCGAACTGATGGAGGGGACCGAGCACTTCAACGAACTGCGGCGCGGGGTGCCGCGGATGTCCCCCACGATCCTTTCCAAGCGGCTGCAGCACCTCATGCGCGCCGGAATCGTGGAGCGACGCCCAAAGGACCATCAAGTGCGCTACGTCCTGACCCCGGCGGGCCAGGAACTGCGGCCGGTGGTCGAGGCGTTGAGCATCTGGGGCATTTGCTGGATCGGAGCGCTCGGCGACGAGGATCTCGACCCGAAACTGCTGCTGTGGGACATGCATCGCCGTATCGACCATGACGCCGTCCCGGAAGGGCGCACGGTGGTCCGGTTCATGTTCTCGGACGTGGCCACACGCAACCGCGAATGGTGGCTCGTGATCACAGCCGCCGAAGCCGACGTCTGCGACCTGGACCCGGGCTTCGAGGTGGCCGTCACCGTCTCCGCGAGCCTGCGTCACATGGTCGAGATCTGGCGCGGCGACCTGGGCTGGTCCGACGCTCTGAGCTCCGGTGCCCTCGCGGTCCAGGGCCCGGAGACTCTACGGCAAGCAGTCCCGGGCTGGTTCACACTACCGCCGTTCGCCGCAGTCCCCCGGCCCGCTTAGAGGGCGTGGCCAAGACCGTCGTCGCCTTCGCCGCCCTGGACTGCATCCCCTGCCCGGTCAAGGAGCAGTGCACCAGCTCACGAAAGGGCCGCCGGCTCAGCCTCTACCCCCGTGAGCTCACCGCGAGGCATCCGCACCGCCCGCGCCCAGCAACAGGACGGAACCTGGCAGCGCGACTATGCGCTCCGCGCCGGAGTCGAGGGCGCCATCCGCCAGGCCACCCACACCACCGGCCTGCGCCGAGCCCGCTACCGCGGCCTCGTGAAGACCCACCTCGACCACACCACCAGCGCCACCGCCCTCAACCTCTCAACGCCTGGTGGAACGGCCACCCCCTCGACCGCACCAACCACAGCCACCTCGCCAAACTCCAACTCCGCCTCGCCGCATGACGGTTGGGATTAACCACCAAGATCCTGCGCTTGCCGAATACCTCATCCATGCTGGTCAGGCAGCATGTTGGTACTCATGGAGGGTGCCGCCAAGTCGCGCTCGCCGTCGTATGTCCAGATGGGCGATCCGGTCCGGGTTCTCGATCGGATCGGGCAGCGGGTGGAGGGGGGCGACATGTCACAACGGCGACGAGCGTTGTCGGCGCGTCGACGAGGCATGGCAGTATCACGTTGCCCGGCGACCTCACCCACAGAGCCCGAACCCCGCAACCTCCCTCCCCATGAGGGCGACCTGACGCGAGTCGCGGTGGTCGACTCGGCGGCCCCGCCCGACCAGCCCTCCCCCGGCTCCACGCGCGACTGTCTTTGAACCCGGCACACCAGCCCCCACCAGCACTGATGCGATCTTCGACAACGGCAGGGCTGAACACCGGATTTCGGCACCCTTGACACCGCCCGAATACGGGGGGAGCATCCTCGCGTTCATTGACAACGTTGTCGGCAGTAGTTCAGAACGGAGAGCGGACGCAGCGTGCTCCTGACGCGTCCTGACTTTCCATCAGACACGAAGGGCAGAAGCGGTGTCAGGCTCATTGGTTCGTCAGACTCATGTGGAGGGCCGGGCTCGTCATAGACGACGAGCTCTCGGATCCGTCGCGGCGGCCACCATGGCGGCCCTGGCGATGGCCTTGACCGTCACGCCCGCCTCGGCGACGCCGGGCCCGGGCGAGGTCAAGGATCCCGTCTCCTACGTCAACCCCCTGATCGGCTCGTCCAACGCGGGCAACACCTATCCCGGTGCCGTTCAGCCGTTCGGCATGCTCGCCTGGAGCCCGCAGAACTCCCGCGGCAATCAGACCTCGACACCCGCTCCGGGCGGTTACCAGTACAACGCGACGAAGATCCGGGGCTTCAGCCTCACGCATCTCAACGGCGTCGGATGCTCCGGAGCCAACGGCGACATTCCGATCATGCCGTACGTGGGCGATGTCGACTCCTCGCCCACGGCCGACACCACCGACTCCAAGTACGCCAGCACCTTCTCCCATGCCAATGAGACCGCATCGGCCGGCTACTACAAGGTGGGCCTGGACAGCGGTGCTTCCGCCGAACTGACGGCCACCGCCCGAACCGGCTCGGGTCGGTTCGGCTTCCCGTCCGACAAGCCCGCCAGCATGCTGTTCCGTACGTCCAACTCCGAGAGCGGCAGCACCGCCGCCGATGTGCGGGTGAACGCCGCCGACAGGACCGTCACCGGTTCGGTCAGCGCGGGCAACTTCTGCGGCCCGCAGAGCGCGAACAACCGCAAGGACCTCTACACGCTGTACTTCACGGCGCACTTCGACAAGCCGTTCGCCAAGGTCGGCACCTGGACGGACGGAACCGTGCAGGCGGGCTCCACCTCCGCCCAGGGTGGCACGGGCTTCAACTCGTCCGGCAACCCGGTGGCCGGCAAGGGCTCGGGCGCGTACATCACGTTCCCGAGCGGCACCACCGAGGTCCTGGCGAAGGTGGCCATCTCCTACGTCAGTCCGCAGAACGCGGAGGCCAACCTCCGCGCGGAGAACCCGTCCGCCAAGTCCTTCAGCTCCGTCAAGTCCCAGGCCGCCTCGGCCTGGAAGCAGGCGCTGAGCAAGATCGAGGTTGGCGGCGGCAGCGACGCCCAGCGCTCCACCTTCTACACCGCGCTCTATCACTCGATGCTGGAGCCGACCCTGACCAGCGACGTCGACGGCCGCTATCTGGGCGCCGACCGCAAGCCTCACAAGCTGGCCAAGGGGCAGAAGGCGCAGTACGGCACGTTCTCCGGCTGGGACCAGTACCGCGCCCAGGTGCAGTTGATGACTTTGCTGAACCCGAAGGCCGGCAGTGACTACGCGCAGTCCCTGTTCAACTACGCGAATCAGCGTGGCGGCGAGTGGGACCGCTGGCTGCTGGAGAACGGCAAGACGAGCGTAATGTCCGGCGACCCGTCGGACGCGGCACTCGCCGCGATTTACGCCTTCGGCGGTCATGACTTCGACGTCAAGGGCGCCTTGAAGTCACTGGTGACCGCCGCGACCGTGCCGACGGCGAACGACTCCGACAGCGCGGGCTGCAACGTCGAGTGTGTGGGTCAACGCCCGGCCCTGGACAAGTATCTGTCCCTCGGCTACGTACCCTCCGACGGCTGCCACTGCTGGGGCGGCGCCGCCGAGACGCTCGAGGACGCGGCGGCCGACTTCGCCATCTCCACACTCGCAGGGCGGACCGGCGACCACGCCAACGAGAAGAAGTTCCTGGCCCGCTCCGGCAACTGGACCAACGTCTTCGACCCCAACGCCACCCCGCAGGGCGGCTATATCCGCGACCGCAAGTCCGACGGCACCTGGGCGGGTACGTTCACCCCGGGCACCGGCAATGGATTCGTCGAGGGAACCAGCGCTCGGTACACCTGGATGGTGTACTCCGATGTGGCCGGACTCGCCAGTGCCATGGGCGGCAACGACGCGGCGGTGACCCGGCTCGACTCCTTCTTCCGCACGCCCGACGGCGCCTTCGACTTCTCGGCCAAGGACGGCACGCGCTACGACCCGACCAACGAGCCCGACATCAATGCGCCGTACCTGTACAACTACCTCGGAACGCCGTACAAGACGCAGGAGACGGTCCGCGCGGAGATGGACCAGCTGTGGTCCGACACCCCTGGCGGCATCCCCGGCAATGACGACGCCGGGACGATGTCGTCCTGGTACGTCTTCTCGGCGCTGGGCATGTACCCACAGGTGCCCGGCCGCGCCGACATGGTGCTCTCCGCGCCGCTGTTCCCGCACGCCGTGATCCACACCGGGAACCACAAGACCATCACGGTCAACGCGCCGGCGGCGTCGGCGGACAACATCTATGTCCAGAGCCTGAAGACCGACGGCAAGAAGTCCGACAAGCCGTGGGTCCCCGACTCGTTCGTCACGCACGGCGGCACCTTGGACTACACGCTCGGCTCCAAGCCCAACACCTCGTGGGGCAGTGCCAAGGCCGATGCCCCGCCGTCATTCCCGGGCGGCGGAGTGAAGTTCTTCACCGGTGTCACCCCGGCGAAGCTCAAGGCCGAGCCCGGTGGTGAGGCCGTCGCGACGACCGTCAAGGTGCAGGCGCTCCAGGACCAGGAGACCAAGGTCCACTGGACGGCCACCCCGCCTGCCGGCATCACGGTGACACCGTCCCAGGGTGACTTCACGGTGCCGAGCGGTGGTTCCGGCAGCGCGAAGATCTCCGTCTCCGCGGCCGCCGGGACCGAGCAGGGCTTCTACACCATCCCGGTGACGCTGACGTCGTCGTCCGGTACGGCGCTGCCGAAGACGTCCGCCTCGGTGACCGTCGCCACGAAGAACAGCATGCTGTGGAACGTCAACAGCAACGGTATCTCGGCGGACGACGCGAACCCGCAGGCCAACTTCGACGGCGAGGGCTGGAGTTACTCCGCCGCCGCGCTCGCCGCCGCCGGTGTGAAGCCGGGAAGCACGGTCTCCTCCAACGGGTTCGACTTCACCTGGCCCGAGGCGGCCGCTGGTGAACCCGACAACATCGAGGTCGTCGGGGGCGGTCAGGTGCTCGCCGTACCGTCGGCCGCCGGCGCCACGAAGCTGAGTCTGCTGGGCAGTGCGGCGGAAGGCGCGGCGAGCGGTACGGCGACGCTCACGTACACCGACGGCACCACCCAGCAGGCCGAAATCGGCTTCAGCGACTGGACGCTCGGCGGCGGCTCGCAGACGCCGTCGTTCGGCAACACGGTCGCCATCCACACCACGTACCGTGACGTGCAGGGTGGCGGCAAGGACCCGGTGGGTACGGAGGTCTTCACCACCGCGCCCATCGCGCTGCAGGCGGGCAAGCAGCTCGCGAGTGTGACACTGCCTGCCACGACGAATGGCGGCATCATCCACATCTTCGCGGCGGCGACCGCCTGACGACGGATCCGGCCGGTTCCGGCCATGACAAGGCCTGTTCAGCCCTGTGAAGGGCTGAACAGGCCTTCGTCGTCCAGCCCCACCACCACGGAACACCTGAATCCGAGGAGGAAACGCGTCAGGGGCCATCCGGTGTGCCGCTGACATGGGGGCGACTCCACCGCCGGCTGGCACCCCTGCGACCTCCGCTGACCGGATCAACGGCACCACACAGCACCACCCCGTGCACCAATCAGTCCGCACGACTCAGCCTGCAAGGGCGCTCAGATCGCCGGTTGGCAGCAGGCGAACAGGACGTCGGCCCGCCTTCGTGCGAAGCAGAGCAGCGCTTGGGTGTGGTGCTTCCTTCCCTGGGCAATCTTCTTGCCCTAGTAGGCCCGCGAGGCCGGGTCGGCCAGGGCTGCGAATGCGGAGGGGCCGGCGGCTGTGCCGCTGCCGCGCGTGCGCGGCTCATTCTGCATGTGCGCCGACGCCACCTCCCAGGCCTACAGGACCTCAAGCAGCTACGTGGTCGGTCAGCCAGCTGAGTAGTGGTCTGAGTTCTTCGTATGCGGCCAGCACACGATCGATGGCCTCCGATGTCTGCAACCATTCGTCACAGCCGAGGTGCCGCACGGCAAGTAGCGATCGATGGCGCAACAAAGCTACTCGAGGATGGTCGGCAGGGTACTCCCGGGGCGCACGCTTCAGAATGTCCCCGGTGATCTCGAAACCCTTGCCGCGGAGTTCCGCCAACACATCGCCCAATACGGAACCGCTTGCCTCAGCGGCGACCGCCGCCCTGAACCTACTGATCTGATCGGAGCCGGCGTACCACCACGCACCTTGGATTTGCAGGCCGTCCAGATTGAAGCGCAGCCCGATCTCGATGTTCCGGGCGATGCGTGCCACAGCGGACTGGTTCTGCCACCACCACGGCGTCTTCCCGTACCGCCACACAGAATGGTCCTCAAACGCGGGATCCGCCCACGCCAAGTCGTGGAGCAGCGAGACCATCGGTTGTCGCACGAGACGTTCGCGTTCCTTGCGAATCTCGCGCATCACCTCTTGCGACGGCTCACCTTCGAGACGCAACAAAATATCGAACGCCGATTCGTCCCAACCGGTGAACTGCCTCGACATGTACGTCAACTCCAGCCATCGTTACACCGCAACCCCGTCATGACCGCGCATCACGGACTTGGCCCACTTGCGGCCGGTGTCCTCACGCTGCCTCGCGATCTTCTTGTGCAGCTTCGCTGCCTGCGCCTGCGCCGTCCGGTAGCCCGCGGATGCGGGCACTCCCTTCGGACGCCGACGCCGGGCCATCATCCGCTGGTACTTCGCGAGCCGCTGCGCGGCCCGCTTGCCGTGCTCGCCATGCGGGAGGTCGTAGGCATCGTCCGTGGTGGTGGCCCTCTCCTTCACACCCCAGTCCACCCCGAGCACGCGCCCCGTGGGGGCGAGCGGTTCGCTCTGCGCGGGAACGAGGAAGGACGCGTACCAATGTCCGAGCGTGTCCTGGTACACGCGCACGCTCGACGGGCCGACCGGAAGGTCCCGCGACCACACCACGCTCACC
>NZ_JBIAQV010000108.1:0-7720 GCF_042889305.1 Streptomyces sp. NPDC002619
GACCCTCAGCAAGTCCTATCGTTGCAGCTCAGGGGCACTTTCTGCTTTCTCGACCACCTGCCGGACGGAACCCCTCATGAAAGCCCGAGGCTAGATGATCGATTCCAAGGGTCCTGGATGTGCCCGGAGATGGTGCCCGATTCCGGCGGCCCGCCCGCTGGGGCGGGGTACCAGTGTCGGGAGGGCTCTGACATCCTGCGGCCGTGATCACCGCGGACGACAACCTGCTGGCCGGCCTGGACGAAGTGGACTGGGCGAACCTGAACCACGCCTACGGGACAGCCGACGATGTCCCCGGCCAACTGCGCGCCCTGTGCGGAGACGACGAGCAGGCACAGCAGGAGGCCGTCGCCGGCCTGTTCAACCATCTCGCGCACCAGGGCACCCGCTGTCAGGCATCTCCGTACGCGGTGCCGTTCCTTGTCCGGATCGCTCTTGCCGGCCCGACGTCGGCGCGTGAGCGCGCGTTGGGGCTTTTGAGCGACTTCGCGGTCAACTGGGACGAGGAGTACGAGATCATCCACGGGGCCGACATCGCCGTCTGGCGCGCGGAGGCCGCCGAGAACTCCTCCCACAAGCTCCTCCCCCTGTACGAGGAGGCCCTGGCCACCGAGCAGGACGAGCAGCGACGCCGGAACGTGCAAAGCGTCCGGGACTGGGTGGCGGCCGGCAATCCGATCGACGCCCGTGACTCTTCGATGCGTTCGTACGACGCCGTCCTTGCCGAGATTCCCGCCCTGCTCACCCTCCTCGACGATGAGAACCCCCGCGTCCGGACCCGGACCGCCTACCTGCTGGCCTGGTTTCCCGAACTGGCGGACACTTCTCTGCCTCTCCTGCTCGACCTTGTTGCACACGAGCACGATGCCGTCGCCAAGGCCACCTCGCTCGTCGCTGTCGGCATCCTCGGCACGAGCGCTCTCGCGGGGACCCTCGCCGTCGATCTGGACGCCGAGGACAGCCTCGTGCGCTGGGCGGCCGCCACCGCCATTGCCCAAACCGCCCGAAGCACCGACGCGGAACTCGACAGCCCGCTCCTCGCCCGGGCCGTCGCCGAACTCGCTGTCGCTGCCGCGGCCCCTGCGCCCGTACCCGCGACCGACTACAACCAGGGCGACTTCCACGGCCACATCGCCGACACTCTGCTCGCCCTCCCGCCTTCCCCCACCTCGCGCGCCGCAGTCGCCGCCTGCCTGCCGTCCATCAACCCGTCGCAAAGGGCGTTCAAGGCGAAGGCGGTCCTGCCGGACCTGTTCCCCAGCCCGCTGCCCGACCCGCGGCCCCCGTACGCGAGCCTGCCCCGCCCCCAGCAGCAGCTCCTGCACGCCTTCGCCGACCTGAGCGAAGGGTGGTGGAACACGGCGGGCGACATTGGCGAGAACCTCACCACTTACGGACTCCCGGACACTCAGGCGGCGCTGCGCGCGTACATCGGACTTCCCCTGGCAGGCTACGGATGCTGGCCGCCGAGGATCTGACCGCGCGGGCGGGGCGCACGCCTGGGAACTGCCCGGCCGATCAGTCGGTGGCGTGATCACCGGCAGGTGGTCAACGGGACTCTGCACCGGCTGCGGACCGGGGTGCAGTGGCGTGACCTGCCAGAGCGGTTTCAGTTGCGGAGATCGTATGGCAACGGAGACGCAGACGACTTATCAAGATCGGCCGGACAGCTCCTAGTAGTGCTTCGTTACGTCGAGTGATCTCGCCTGGTGGTGGGCATCGTTGTGGTGTGAGGCTGGGGGAAGTGGAACGGCTCCGGAGGCCGACGCGGTTCACCAGGTTTGCCCAGATGAGAGGGCTTCGCCCGCTGTGGGCTGCCCGGCCATCCCACAGATACGCCGCGGGGCTGCCGCCGACCACCGCTTTAGGAGCGAGGGTGGGCTGCGGCGTGGCTGACCTGCATATTCCTAGCCTTGGTAGCAGTCGGCCTGAGCGCCCGTCAGGCTCCCGGATTCCCCGTGGCTCCCCGCTGGATCTGGCACGTTTGTGGCACGAGCTTCAGTCGCCCGCGAACCACAGGTAACTGCTTGGAGTGGCCGCGCATTGCTCCAGCATCGTTGCGAGATCGTCCAGCGCGGCGAGCTGACGCTCATCACTGCATCTTTGCCTTAGAACGTGGATTTCCCGGAGGGCGGCGGCGGACTCTTGCCTGTTCATCAACGTATCCCCGTACGGATCGATGGCAGTGAGCCTCCCGGATATTCCAATGAGCTGGAACGAGCCGAGGGTGTCGCCAACGCGCCGCCGTGTCCGTAAGAGCTCCGCAGGAGTGTTGCGCGGGACTTGCGCCAGTTGTTGCGCGTCGGCCGCGATGAGTGCAGCTCCAGATCGATCCCCATACTCCATGATGCTCGCGGATCTTCTGGAAGTGATCACCTCCTCGGCCACCTGCGTGGATGGTCCAGGGTGAGTCGGTCTCTAGCTGCGCCGGAGGCCTCCCGGGTGGGGCGCGGTGACGGCTTGCCGACATGCCGTGTGCGCAGCCCGACCATGCACCTTGTATCAACTGCTTGACACAAGGGGTGGCGGGCGCCATCTTGTACCAGTCGCTTGGTACAAGCAGCGGCAAGGCACGTCGTAGGCACGTCAATTCTGGGGGAGTTCGTCATGCTCGCACTCGACACAGCGCCGACCGCATCGGCAGCCGACCGATACCTGCGCTGGGCCGGTCTGCTCATCGGGGCCGTCGCCGCCCGGGCGGTCGGGCACGGCTTGGACGCCGGCGAGGACGTCGGCATCCTCTACGCCATCCCGGTCTTCGGGCTGTGCGCGGTTGCCGGGGTGCTGGCGGGGGACGCGCTCACAGCCCGCCCCCGAGGTGATGTCCGCACGGCGGGACTGGCCCCGCGCCGGGTGCGCGACTACGTGCCTCCGCGCATGACGTTGTTGCTTCTCGGCCAGGCCGGCGTGCTCGTCGTCCTCCTGGCCGTGGCAGCCGCGTTCGCCTCGCCCGACGACATGGGCCGCGCGGGCCGTATTCTGACCGTCACCTGCCCGGACGGAAGGACCGCCAGCACCGGCCCCTGGCCCGGCCTCTTCTACGGTCTGCCCGTCCTCGCCTCCCTCGCCGTCTCCACGGCCGGCTGTCTGTGGTCCCTGACCAGGATCGCCCGCCGACCCGGCGACGAGAAAACCCGTCGCGACCGCGCGCTGGGCATCGTCGCCGCGTGGGGCCTGCTGGTCTCGGCACCTCTTCTTGGTGCCGCCTCCACGGCCTCCGGCGCCCTGATGGACATGACCTGTGACGGCACCGTTGGCCGGCTCGTCACCTGGGTGCTGTGGCCCACGGCCCTGGCTGCCCTCGTCACCGTGGCGTGGTGCATGTTCACTGTGATCTCGCCCAAGGCCCGGGTACGCCGGTGAACAGCCCCGTCATCCGCGTCGACACCTCCAGCCCCGTCCCGCCGTACGAACAGATCCGGGCCCAACTCTCCGCCCTGATCACCACGGGCCGCCTCCCGGAGCACGGACGCCTGCCGACGGTGCGCCAACTGGCGGCCGACCTGGGCCTGGCGGCCGGAACGGTTGCACGGGCCTACCGCGAACTGGAGGCGGCGTCCCTCATCCATACACGCCGGGGCGCGGGGACCCGTGTGGCTCCGCTTCCTTCGCGCGCCCCGGATCCCGACCCCACGAGGCTGGCGGAACTCGCTCGACGGTTCGTCACACAGGCACGAACGCTTGGCGCGGAGGGGGACGCCGTGATGACCGCGGTACGGGAAGCACTGGAGGAACTGCCATAGCCCCGCCACCAGCGCCCTGTGTGGGGACCTGCCTGTGGTGGTGGGGCCTCTCGGGTGGCATTGGGATGCTGGTGGGCGCGCTGTGCTGTGTTGGGTGAGGCAAGCAGATGGGGGAGGGCCGCGGGCGCTCACCTCACGGTCCGCCCGCCCCCGCGGGGTGTCCGGATATCGTCTCCCGTGACCTTGATCTGAGAGCTGCCTGAGCGGCTTCCCACAGGTGCTGCCGGTAGCCGGCTGGGAGCCAGGGGCCGGTCCGGGGGCTGCGGCGGTCAGGAGCCGGCCCGGTGATGCTCTTCGACAACGCCTGGACCAGCCCCCGGCTCCCCGACAGTCACGCGCAGGACTTCTGGAAACGCGCTTAGCCACCGTCATTACCTCAGCGGTAATCGACCCCTCCGCCGGGGCCGGGCATCGTGAGGGTCACCGGGACTCGGGCGGCGCACTCCGTTCGAGTCCCCGGGTCCCCGACCAGCCCGTACGACCTCGATGGAGGCTGATCCGTCATGTCCCAAGCCCTGCTCGCCGGACTCTCCCGCACCACCGAGCCGCGGACGATGCTGCGCCGCTTCCTCGTCCTCGACGCCGTCGTCACGGGCGGCAACGGACTGGCGTATCTCGTGGCCTCCGGGCCGCTCGGTCGGCTGCTCGGCGTCGACGCCGCCCTGCTGTTGGCGCTGGGCGCCTTTCTCACTCTGTACGCGGCGGGCGTCGGCTTCCTTGCCTCGCGGCCGCAGCCGCCCGTCGTCCCCGTCAAGCTCGTTGTCGACGCCAATGCGGCCTGGGCGGTCCTGAGCATCGCCGCGCTGTTGCTGTGGCTGGAGACCAGCACTGCCGGAATGCTCTGGATCCCGATGCAAGCCATGGCCGTCGCAGGCTTCGCCAGCCTGCAGTGGTCGGCGCTCCGGGCCACCGTCGGCCGACCGGCTAGGGCGTGAGCGACTGCAGGTAAGGTACTTCACCGTCTAGTGAGGGCGCATGGGCGGAGCGCAATGCCCGCCCTAAATCGTCAGACACCCCTAGGCCAAGCTCCTGGCGGATGCTGCGCGCCTGGTGACGGCCGGGCGTCTATCGCAGGTCTATCGCGATCAGTGCGAACCAACGACGAAGAGCGGGCCCCAGTGAGACTGGTTCCCGCTCTTCGTACTAGGCATCTGCGCTGGTCAACCGCGTGATCACGCTGGTTGAGGCGAAGTGCCCCCGGCAGGATTCGAACCTGCGCACACGGCTCCGGAGATCGCGGGCCCTGCGGCCACGAGCGCTGGGCAGAGCGCTGACGCGTCGCGTCTGTGTGTCACTTGGCCGCGAATAGGCCGCTTCTCTTCCATTGCCGTTCCCGGTGGCTCCCCGCTGGATCTGGCACGGGTGTGGCATGGGGAACTTCTGATCCGTAGCTCTATGTGGATCGGTCGGTGACGGTCATACAGGCCGCTTCATGGCCCCTCAGAGGCACTACTGGTCGAGGCTGGTTGCTGTACTTCCTTGCTGTACAGCTCGCTTCGCCGCCGCGTTCTGGGCATGAGCCTCACGCCGCAACCGACGCTCATAGTCCGCGATCTGTCGGGGTACGGGCCTGCTGGTTGCAGCTCGGATAAGCCGCTCGTTCTCCCGATCCACCAAGAAAGGGCCGTTCCCGCCGAGTGTCGGCCGCTGGCCGGCGGGGCGACCGATGTCCCGTTGCGCGCACCAGTGGAACACCCACCCGAAAGACACGGGTTCAACCCTGGAGATCGCAAGGTCCAGGTCTTCTATCATCGCCCTTTTGGTCCGTGCGAGCTCCGCCAAGACGAGCCCTCGTGCTTCATCTTCAGTCAGCATCTGCCCAGCGTCTCAGAGGGGGCGGTGCGTCTATGTCTGCTCGTCCCGAAAAAAGTGCCGGCGCGCTCGGGATCCTAGAGCACCAGTTTGGAAGACGCCGTATGCGGCGGGGCTGACCTGCGAAGTCCCTGACCTGGGCCGGAGCGCGGTCGGGCCCGTCGCTCCCCGTGAGTCCCCGCTGCGTCCCGCCGGAACGGGCACGCAGCGGGCACGAGGCTTCTTCGTCCCGAAGGAACTTTGCTGGGCGCTTGGCCTGGGGCTGGTGTGCGCCTTACCTGCTGCGATCGTCCGCAGGTGTGCGTGGTTGTCCGCCGCTGTACGTCGGCGTTGTCACGCAGTTAGACACGCAGTACCGCTCCGCGCCTCCCGGGCGTGGTCTCAGCACGCCACCCGCTTCAGCCGCCCGCGATGGTGGTCTGCCGCTTCTGCATCGGGTGCTCGTCGGCGTACCGCACCAGGTCGAGGAAGCGGGAGTCGCCGGCAGCCGCAAGCAGTTCGTCATTGGTGACGGGGGCGGAGGCCTTGGCGTTCACGTCCGGGTAGACGGTGAGTCCGATGTCACTGTGCCCGTAGCGGAAACGGACCGAGGTGCTCATGGTCTCGGGCGAGTCGGTGAACACGCGGAGCGAGGTGGCCTTGATGCCGCCCGGCAGGGTTGCCTGCTTACAGCTTCCGCCCTTGACGGCAAGAGCGCCAGGATCGGGGCAACGGGTCCAGCCGGAGCTGTCGCTGGAGGGCCGTACGGAGAAGATGATGGTGAACACCTTGCCGTCTTTGGTTTCGCCCTGGTAGCGCGACACGTCGAGGTCGACCGGCCGGATCAGGCCGACAGAGTCCGGCAGCAGCTTGTCGAGGAGGACGGCCGCCTGTTGCTGGAACTCCGCCCTCCGTTTCCGTTCGGCGGGGGGCAGGTTGGCCGTGGCCCGTTCGTCGTCGCTCGTGGGCTTGACGTGGACCGGCGTGCGGTAGGGCTCTGGCTCCTGGACCGACTCGTGGGGTGAGGGTGTGCCGCTCGTGGCAGGACGGACCGTAGTGCGGGCGTCGCCGCCGACGGGAAGCTTCAGGGAGCCGAACACCACGGCCCCGGCCACACAGGCGATCCCGGCGGCGATCGCGAGACGGGCACGCGCTTTGCGGCGCCGGCCTTGGGTGACCGCGGCGGGCACCAGGTCGTGCAACGACGGCAGCTCCGCCATCGCACTTTCCATCGCGTCCCTGACCAGCAGGGCGCTCCCGCGGTCTTCTTCGGGCAGGTTGGCTGTCATGGCGGTTCCTCAGCTCCCCGTGGCGTAGATGTGGGCCTCGCCCAGTTGGGCGCGCAGCTTTGCCAGGGAGCGTGAGCACTGGCTCTTGACCGTGGACTCGCTGCACTTCAAAAGCTCGGCGACGGACTCGACGCTCTGGTCCTCCCAGTACCGCAGCACGACGATGGCCCGCGCTCGGGGCGGGAGCCCGGCCAGTGCCGACATCAGCGTCACTCGAAGATCGGTGTGGTCGGGTGCGGGCCGGGGGTCGGGGCGGGAGTGCGCCAGCAGGTCCCGCAGGTGCCGCCGTCGCTCGGCCAGGTAGGTGCGGGTCAGCACGGTCCTGGCGTAGGCCTCGATGTGGTCGGCGGCACTCGCCCGCCGCCAGTGCTGGAACAGCTTGGCGAGCGTGGTCTGCGTCAGGTCCCGGGCCGTGTCCGGGTCCCCGGACAGCAGGTACGCGGTCCGGTACAACCGTCTCTGGCTCGCCTGTGCGAAGGCCTCGAAGCTCTCCGGCGCCGGGGATCCCTGTGGCGCATCGGAGTCTCGGCCGTTCTCCGGCATCTGCTCTCCTTTCCAGGCCCTGTCAGGGGCCGTGTCCTGTCACCTCTCTTGAGAGCGCTGCCGCACAGTAAAGGTTGAAACTGAATTTCGCCCTGGTCCGCGCGCGGTCCCTGCCCGCACACCGTGGGCGGTGCCTGTTGGGGGCGCTGCGGTCGTCAAAGATGTCGGGCCGTCGCTGGATCGTGCAGGTCACGGAGTGAGGTCGGCGGAGTCTTAATGACCGAGTCAAGCCCGCCGCGGTGTCGGCGACGGCTGAATTGTGGTTCTGGATCACTTTCAGTGCAGGCCTGACGGACGGTCACCGCCGCGTCGTTTCCGGCACGCGGGTCAGCGGGCGAGGAGGACACGCTTGCG
>NZ_JBIAQV010000109.1:0-7437 GCF_042889305.1 Streptomyces sp. NPDC002619
CCTGCGGGCACCTGGGTGGGAGCGCAGCGTTGCGGAGCGACGCTGCGTCGCTCCGCAACGCAGGTCCAAGGACGGCATTCCCCACCCGGCTGAAGGCCGGGCGTCCCCTGCCGAGAACAGGGATGGGCGAACCGACCGGCAGGACGGCACTGGTGACCGGCGCCTCGCGAGGCATCGGACGGGGCCGCCGCACTGCGCCTGGCGCCGAAGGCGCATACGTTGCCGCGCTGGAAGGCGACTCCACCGAGGCGGAAAACCTCAACCGGCAGGCACTCGAGCGCCTGGACGCCCGCTGGGTCACAAGCATCGACAACCGGGTGCGTACGCTCGCCGGCCCCGCCCGTGTCGCCGAGGCACACGGCGACCGGCCCACGGCCCGGCTGCGCTACCGGCAAGCCGCCGAAGCGGCGACCGTACCCGGCACCAGTGCCCCGGCCGTCCTGCACCTGCTGGGCCTGCCGGAGCCGGCCCGCGAGGCGGTCCACCGCGCCCGAACCCCGCACGAGCACCACTGTCGTACTCGGCCTGCCTCCCTCCCGCACGGTGGTGCCGGCACCACCCCCGTCCACGCCCCAGACCCATGGCCGCCCTCCCCCCGGCCGGGAGATGCTCGATGCACCGGCCGCAACACCGGGCCGGACCCACAGAGCGAGAACCCGCCGAGAGGAGAAGGCCATGCGTGTCGTACCGGGTGAGGGAGTGACCAGCACCGCTCTGGCGAACGGTCAGATCGCCCTGCGGGCGAAGGGCCGCACCGAAGGATTCCGCTGCACGCCCCTCGCCGCCACCATGTGGTTCGCCCTGCGTCACAACGACGGCTTCGTGGACCTCGCCGTCGACACACTGGCGCACCTGTGGGACACCGACCGCACCAAGGTCCGTACGGTGATGGACGCTTGGTCCCGCGAACTGATCACCGACGGCTGGCTCCAGCCGGCCCTCTAAGCCGCGGTGAGCTGCGGGCGCACCCGGTCCACAAGCGTGGCGAGGAACCGGTCGGGGTGCGTGTACGCCGCGAAGTGCGCGGCGTCCCCGACCAGTTCGAAGTGCTTCACGGGCGCCTCGACGTCGTCGAAGAAACGCCGGGCCCGACCGGGCGGAGTGACCAGGTCGTGCGCCCCCTGGAAGAGGAAGAACGGCACCTCGAATCGCGTACCGTCCGCCCAGTCGTCGAAGACGGCGGTGTCGGGAAAGATCCGCGCCGACAGCTTCATGCCCTGGAAGAACGCGGGCAGGTCGGGCAGCGAGTGCAGCGGCGAGAACCACAGCGACGGCAGCACCACCGACTTCAGCGCGGCGAAGCTCTCCGGGTTCGTGGCCATCACGAAGCGGTGGTAGAGGGCGTGCTGCTCCGCGCTCCAGACGCGCGGATCGGGACCCATGGCCTCAACGGCGGCGACCTGCTTGCTGCGGCCCGCGGCCCGCAGCCGCTCCAGCAGGTCCTTGTACGGGGATCCGTCGCGGCCCGCGTCGTACACGTTCTGGTCGATCCGTTACTTCGATCCTCAATGGATCTCGGCAATCCGGGCATTTCGGCCCGGATGGTCCGTCACATCACCAAAGCGTGAGGGCTTCGGCTTGAGTACGGTCTCCCGTTTCCGTCTGCCGCTGGTGCGGCAGGTTTGCGCCACCTGCCCGCCCCGTCCCCGTCTTGCGGCGGGGACGGGTGATGCGGGTCTTCTGGTCGGCTCCACGGGGCTTGGACACCTTGGTGGTGTCCTGGTCTCCGGCTACTCCGGTACCAGTCGTACAGGCTGCCGCGAGAGCGGCGAGGTTGCGGGCCGCGTTGTCGTCCCGGTCGAGTACCAGGCCGCAGGCGTCGCATTCGTAGGTCCGGACGTGCAGCGGCAGCTTGGCTTTCACTGTGCCACACCCGGAACAGGTCTTGGAGGAGGGGAAGAAGCGGTCGGCGGCCACGATGCGGCAGCCGTTGCGGCGGGTCTTGTAGGCGAGTTGGCGGCGGATCTCGCCGAATCCGGCATCGGCGATCCTGCGCGCGAGGCGCCGGTTTCGGAGCATCCCGGCGACGTTGAGGTCTTCGACCACGACCGTGCCGTACTCGGCCGTCACGGCGGCGGTGAGCTTGTGCAGGGCGTCGGCGCGGAGGTTCGCGACCCGGTGGTGCACCTTGTTGCGGCGGGCGTTGGCCTTCTCCCACCGCTTCGACGCTTTCTGGCCGGTCCTGCGGTCGGGGCCCTGACGGCGGGACACGGCGCGGGAGGCCCGGCGCAGCCGCTTCAGCGCACCGTCGAGGTGCTTCGGGTTGGAGACGGTGCGGATCTCCCCGTGGCTGTCGGCCATCACCGCGAGGGTTTTCACTCCAAGATCAATGCCGACGGCGGTGTCCGGGCGGGCGACGCGGGTGATCTCCCGGGCAACTTCGACCTGGAAGGCGACGAACCACCGGCCGCGCTCATGCCGGACGGTCGCGGACAGGATGCGTGCCGTGCCTGCGGTGATGCGGTCGCGGAGGCTGTCGGCCCGCTCGTGCACCCGCATGGTGCCGAGTCGGGGCAGGGTGACGTGACGGCCGTCCTGCTCGACGCGGATCGTGCCGGTGGTGAACCGGCAGGCAAGGCGCGCCTTCCGCTTCGGCTTGAACCGGGGCGTCCCGACCTTCTTGCCGCGCCGCTTGCCCTGCTTGGACTTGGCGTAGTTGTCGAACGCGGCGGCGGCGTTGGCCAGGCCGGTGTTGTATGCCTCTTTGGAGTTCTCCTCCCACCAGTTCGCGAACCGCGCATCGGTGGTCTTGATGGCGTTGAACGCCTTCCTGAGGGCGGGCAGCGACCACCGCCGCCACTGCGTCAGCATGGTCTCGGGGACGCCGTAGGTTTCCTCCGCCGTGCGCTGCCACCACGAGGCGGTCACCCAGCCGACCGCCCAGTTGTACGCGGCGCGCGCCGCACCGCAGTGCGAGCGCAACGCGGCTTCCTGGGTGGCATTCGGGTCGAGCGCGTACCGGTACGCCTGCACCACGAAACCCGGCTGCGGCTGGAACTTCTTCACTCGGCGGCCTCGCCCATCGCCACGGCCACCGCGCGGGCGGCGCGGTTCTTCGCCGCTCGGCGCCCGTACAGGCGCGCGCACATCGACGTCAGCACATCAGTGATGTCGCGCACCAGGTCGTCGGCGGTCTCGGCGGGGTCCAGGACGACCAGACGCCGACCGGACGCCGACAGGACAGCTTCGAGATGCTCGACGCCGAACCGGGCCAGCCGGTCAGGGTGCTCGACCACGATCACGGCCGCGCCCGGGTCGGACAGGAGCCGGTGCAGTTTGCGGCGGCGCCCGTTGAGGCCGGATCCGATCTCGGTGACGACCTCGGCGACCGGCAGGCCCAGCGCGGTCGCGCCCTGGACGACGCGGGACACCTGCCGGTCGAGATCGGTCTTCTGGTCGGCGGACGAGACGCGGCAGTACGCCACGACCTTGCCTGACGGTTCCGTCGCAGGCTCGGCGATCAGCCACGTACCGGACGGCGTCTGGACGACCGGGACCGGCATACGGCCCTCTTTCGCCCAGGTCCACGCGGTCTGGTAGTGCACGCCATTGCGTGCCGCCCACTCGGAAAGCTTCACGAGATCACGATACACGCTGAGAAAGGCTGATACTCACTGATGAATAATGGAGCAGTTCGAACCCCTCCAACGAGCCTCGTCAGCCTCTGGCCAGGTCTGTCCCGACCGGGTGACCATCCGGTTCGCGAGGCACGGGCGCGGGCTGGCCGGCCAGGGCGGTGTTCTTCCCCGAACACCCTGACACGGCAACCCAGGCAGCCGCATGAGCGGTGCGGCCCGCCCCCGGCGGAACGCCGGTGGCGGCGCGGGGGAGAGCCTGGTGGTCGGCTCTGGTCGACCCTCCCGGCCATGCTCGGCCTGTGACTCGCGCGCCCGGTACCGAGGTGAAGTACCGCTCCCGGAAACCGTGTTCACCGCCGATCCGCCCGCCACCCGGGGAGGACGTCCCGGATCATGCCCGCGCCCGCACCACAGCCTCGTCGACCCACCCCCGGCCACCCGCTCCGCAAACCCTGCACCCACCACAGAATGGCCCCGCACCACTCACCTATCCACGCGCCGATACACCCCAGAACACCGCCCCTACGGCTCACGGCACAACCGACGCCCCGAGACTCTGGAGACCCTGAGAGACACGGCCACGGTCCGCGAGACGGAGCAACCGCTGAACGCACACAAGTCGGACACCAGCAAAGACCTGCATGCTGACGGAGGTCGACGCCTCTCTCACTGCCGGGGCGCGTCCATCTGTGAGACCAAGGACTGACAGGAGCCGACTTCCCATGCTTGTTGAAACCAGCGTGCCGTCCGGTGTGAAGGACGTCCGCCGTCTGGACCGGGTGATCATCCGGTTTGCGGGGGATTCGGGTGACGGTATGCAGCTCACCGGTGACCGGTTCACGTCCGAGACGGCGTCGTTCGGCAACGACCTGTCGACGCTGCCGAATTTCCCGGCGGAGATCCGGGCTCCTGCCGGGACGTTGCCGGGGGTGTCGTCGTTCCAGTTGCATTTCGCGGATCACGACATCCTCACGCCCGGTGACGCGCCGAACGTGCTGGTGGCGATGAACCCGGCGGCGTTGAAGGCGAACGTCGGGGATCTGCCGCGGGGTGCGGAGATCATCGTGAACACGGACGAGTTCACGAAGCGGGCGTTGCAGAAGGTGGGGTATGCCGCCAGTCCCCTCGATGACGGGTCGCTGGACGGGTACGGGCTGCATCCGGTGCCGTTGACGACGTTGACGGTGCAGGCGCTCAAGGAGTTCGACCTCAGTCGTAAGGAGGCCGAGCGCAGCAAGAACATGTTCGCGCTGGGTCTGCTGTCGTGGATGTACCACCGGCCGACGGAGGGCACGGAGAAGTTCCTGCGGACGAAGTTCGCGGGGAAGCCGGCGATCGCGGAGGCGAACCTGGCGGCGTTCCGGGCGGGCTGGAACTTCGGCGAGACGACGGAGGAATTCGCGGTCTCCTACGAGGTGGCGCCGGCAGCGAAGGCGTTCCCGATGGGGACGTACCGGAACATCTCGGGGAACCTGGCGCTGGCCTACGGGCTGGTGACGGCGTCGCGGCAGGCGGATCTACCGCTGTTCCTGGGCTCGTATCCGATCACCCCGGCATCCGACATCCTGCACGAGCTGAGCAAGCACAAGAACTTCGGCGTGCGGACCTTCCAGGCCGAGGACGAGATCGCCGGGATCGGGGCGTCCCTCGGTGCGGCCTTCGGCGGTTCGCTGGCGGTGACGACGACGTCGGGGCCGGGTGTGGCGCTGAAGTCGGAGACGGTCGCGCTGGCGGTGTCGCTGGAGTTGCCGCTGCTGATCATCGACATCCAGCGCGGCGGCCCCTCCACCGGTCTGCCGACCAAGACCGAGCAGGCGGACCTGCTGCAGGCCATGTTCGGCCGCAATGGCGAGGCCCCGGTGCCGGTGATCGCGCCGCGCACCCCCGCCGACTGCTTCGACGCGGCGCTGGAGGCGGCGCGGATCGCGCTCACCTACCGCACGCCCGTGATGCTGCTGTCGGACGGCTACCTGGCCAACGGCTCCGAGCCGTGGCGGATCCCGGATCTGGAGGAACTGCCGGACCTGCGGGTGCAGTTCGCGCAGGGCCCGAACCACACCCTCGACGACGGCACCGAGGTCTTCTGGCCGTACAAGCGCGACCCGCAGACCCTGGCCCGCCCCTGGGCCATCCCGGGCACCCCGGGCCTGGAGCACCGGATCGGCGGGATCGAGAAGGAGGACGGCACGGGGAACATCTCCTACGACCCGGCCAACCACGACTTCATGGTCCGCACCCGGCAGGCCAAGATCGACGGCATCGAGGTTCCGGACGTGGAGGTCGACGACCCGGACGAGGCGGGCACGCTGGTGCTGGGCTGGGGGTCCACCTACGGCCCCATCACCGCCGCCGTACGCCGTCTGCGCACCGCGGGAGAGTCCATCGCGCAGGCCCATCTGCGCCACATCAACCCGTTCCCGCGCAACCTGGGCGATGTCCTCACCCGCTACGACAAGGTGGTGATTCCCGAGATGAACCTCGGTCAGCTCGCCACATTGATCCGGGCGAAGTACCTGGTCGACGCCAACTCCTACAACCAGGTGAACGGTACGCCGTTCAAGGCCGAGCAACTCGCCACCGTGCTGAGGGAGATCACCCATGCCTCTTGAAGCCCTCTCCCTCGTGCCGAAGGCGGAGGCCCGGCAGTCCATGAAGGACTTCAAGTCGGATCAGGAGGTGCGCTGGTGCCCGGGCTGTGGTGACTACGCGATCCTGGCCGCGGTGCAGGGCTTCATGCCCGAGCTGGGCCTGGCGAAGGAGAACATCGTCTTCGTCTCGGGCATCGGCTGCTCCTCCCGTTTCCCGTACTACATGAACACCTACGGGATGCACTCCATCCACGGCCGCGCGCCGGCGATCGCGACGGGCCTGGCGACCACCCGACGTGACCTGTCCGTGTGGGTCGTCACGGGCGACGGGGACGCGCTGTCGATCGGCGGCAACCACCTCATCCACGCCCTGCGCCGCAACGTCAACCTGAAGATCCTGCTGTTCAACAACCGGATCTACGGCCTGACCAAGGGCCAGTACTCCCCCACCTCCGAAGTCGGCAAGATCACCAAGTCGACGCCGATGGGCTCGCTGGACTCGCCCTTCAACCCGGTGTCCCTCGCCATCGGCGCCGAAGCCTCCTTCGTGGCCCGCACCGTCGACTCCGACCGGGGGCACCTCACCGAGGTACTGCGCCAGGCCGCCGCCCACCCGGGCACCGCGCTGGTGGAGATCTACCAGAACTGCAACATCTTCAACGACGGCGCCTTCGAAGTCCTCAAGGACAAGCAGCAGGCCGAGGAAGCCGTCATCCGCCTCCAGCATGGACAGCCGATCACCTTCGGCGGTGGGGGCACCTCCCACTCGAGCGAATCCGAGAGTGGGGGAGGCTCCAAGGGCGTCGTACGGGATCCCGCCACCGGCGACCTGACAGTGGTCCCGGTGACGGACGAGAACCGGGACCAGATCCTGGTCCACGACGCCCACTCCGCCTCCCCCACCACCGCCTTCGCCCTCTCCCGGCTCGCCGACCCCGACACCCTGCACCACACTCCCATCGGCGTCTTCCGCAGCGTCGAACGCCCCGTCTACGACACACAGATGGCCGACCAGGTCGACACCGCCATCGAACAGAACGGGAAGGGTGACCTGGCCACACTGCTGACCGGGGGCGACACCTGGACCGTCGTCGGCTGACGCCGGCCCTCGCCGCAAGGGCGGGGTTCCTAACTGCTGCGGGTTTCGTCATCGAATCTCAGCGTTTTTCAACTTCGGTTGCAGCTCGGGGTGTTGTCGGTGGCGGTCGGTAGGCTGATGGGGTGATCGTTACGCATGCCTACCGATTCGCTTTGGACCCGACGCCTGGTCA
>NZ_JBIAQV010000110.1:0-7141 GCF_042889305.1 Streptomyces sp. NPDC002619
ACGCGGAAGTCATCCCCTTCCCAGCACAGCGGATCCGCCGCCACAACGTCCTCGGCGGACTCATCCACGAGTACCGCGACGCCGCCTGACGAAGACCACGGCAGGAAGGTGAACGCCCAGGCCAGCACACCTACGGGACTTTTGGCACCCCACAGGGCTCTGCGGGTGCCGATAAGTCATCCGTCCAGGTCGGGGCCTGATCCTGACGCTCCGACCGTCTCCGCTGATCGCCTCAGAAGGACTTCGCCTGCACCGGGCAACACGGCATCATGATCTGTCGTGCTGCTACGCCTGGTCTATCTCGCGGCCACCAACACCTTCGCGCTCCTGCGTCTGCTGCCAATGAGCGACCGGGACAAAGACATCGAGATTCTGATGCTGCGCCACCAGCTCACTGTGCTCGAAAGGCAACTCGGCACCACCAGGGTCAAGTTCGCCCCCGAGGACCGGGCCTTCCTCGCCGCCCTCCTGGTCCACATGCCACGCGGCCAGTTGCGGCGCCTGCGGCTGCTGATGCACCCCGACACCATTCTGCGCTGGCACCGCGATCTGATCAGGCGACGTCACGGCAAGCTCAGTCGGCCCAGCCGCCCGCCGACCGAGCGTTCCATACGGCGACTCGTCCTGGGTCTGGCCCGCGAGAACACCACGTGGGGCCACCGGCACACCCACGGCGAACTCACCACCCTCGGCATCCAGATCGCCCCGTCCACCGTCTGGGAGATCCTCAAGACTGAGGGCATCGATCCCGCACCGCAGCGGGACGCCGGTGCCAAGGCACGGTTCTTGATCCGTGCCCGCGACGCCAAGTTCCCCGCCCTCATCGGCGAGATCCTCGCCGACGCCGACGTCCGCACCATCCTGACCAGCATCCGGGCGCCGCGCATGAACGCAGTCATGGAGCGGTGGGTGCAAACTCTGCGCCGAGAGCTGCTCGACCGGAGCCTGATCTGGAACGAACACCATCTACGCCACGCGCTGCGCGAATACGAGCAGCACTACAACGAGCACCGAACTCAACGCTCACTGCAGGCCGCCGCCCCACTCCGCCCCCCTGCCCGAACCGGGCACCGAACCAGGGCAAATCATCCACCGCGACATCCACCGACATGACCGTCTCCGCGGCACCCTCCATGAGTACCAACATGGCGCCTGATCAGCACAGACGTAATTTCCGGCACGCACAAGGCTCGGGCTGCATGGCGCTGCGCATGATCTACCTGGCCCTCCTCCGGCTCGTCGGCCTGCTCCTGCTGCTGTCACGCTCGGAAGAAGCCAAGGACGTCGAACTGCTCGCGCTGCGCCACGAGAACGCGGTCCTATGCCGCCAGCTCGGCGTCCGACCACGCCTCGCCTGGCCGGACCGCGCCATGCGCGCAGCCCTCGCCCAACACCTGCCGTCCCGCCTGCGCAGGCACCGCTTGGTCACCCCCGGCACCCTGCTCACCTGGCACCGCCGACTGCTCCGCTGGAAATGGAAGCAGAAACCACTACGCATCGGACGCCCACCGATCTCCAAGGAACTCACCGCCCTCATCCTGCGCCTGGCCCACGAGAACCCAACGTGGGGCCATACCCGAATCCAGGGCGAATTGCGGCGCCTCGGCCGCCGCGTCGGCGCCTCGACCATCCGCCGCATCCTGCGCAGCGCCGGACTCGGCCCCGCACCCCGCCGTGGCCCCAGCACAGGGCCGACCTGGCGTCAGTTCCTGCGCGCTCAGGCCTCCGGCCTGCTGGCCGCAGACTTCTTCCACGTCGACACCGCGATCTTGAAGCGGCTGTACGTGTTCTTCGTCATGGAGGTCGGCACCCGCACCGTGCACATTCTCGGCGTCACCGCCCACCCCACCGCGGCGTGGGCCACCCAGCTCGCCCGCAACCTAATCGCCGATCTCAGTGACCAGTCCGCCAACTTCCGCTACCTGCTGCGCGACCGCGACAGCCGCTACACCGAAGCGTTCGACGCGGTCTTCGCCGCCGACGGCATCGAAATCCTCAAAAGCGCGCCGCAGACGCCTCGGATGAACGCTCACGCAGAGAGGTTCATACGTACTGCGCGAGCCGAATGCACCGATCGCCTACTTATCTACAACGAGCAGCGCCTACGGAACGTCCTCGCCGAGTACGCCCACCACTACAACTCCGCAAGGCCGCACCGCGCGCTGCAACTTCGCGCTCCTGCCGACGCCCCCGACGTCATCCCGATCCCCGCCCAGCGGATCCAGCGCCACGACGTCCTCAACGGACTCATCCACGAGTACCACAACACGGCCCAACTAGCATCAACGACACCCGGCGAACACGCAGGTCAGCGCGTATACGGACCTTTTGGGACCCTACAGCCGCCCCACCCCGGGCTCGAAATCGCTGAAGAAGGCCCGCTGGGCGCTGTGGAAGAATCCCGCCGACCTGACCGAACACCAGCGCGCGCAACTGGAATTCATCGCCAAGGCCCACCCCGTCCTGCACCGCGCCTACCTGCTCAAGGAGGGACTGCGCCTGGCGCTACAGGCACACTTTGCGTCTTCTGGTGAACAGGCCCGTCGCACCCTGGCCGCCCTCCCCGCCGCTCTGTTCATGTTTGCCCTGGTCGCCTGCAGCGGTGGCTCCGACTCCGGCAGCACAAAGGCCGCCGACCGGCAGTCGGCGCTGAGCGCGGGTGGCGCCCCGGCCGCCCGGGATGCCAGCAGCAAGATGGAACCGCCGCTGACTGGCGAGGTGAAGCAGAAGGCGGAGGCGGAGGCCCTGGCCAAATACCCGGGAACCGTCGTGAAGTCCGAAGAGGACGCGGAGAAGCCCGGCATGTACGCGGTGGAGGTCAAGAAGGAGGACGGGACGTCGGTCGAGGTCTACCTCGACAAGTCGTTCAAGGTAACGGGCACCAAGCAGGAGGGCACCGAGGAGAACGAGACTGCGGGCTGACGACATGTCGGTCTTCGGCCGGCCGTCTGAGGGGAGAGACACCATGGCGACCGCCCCTGTCCGCCCCACCTCGGCAGGCGGAGACAGCAGCGGCCCACGGGGGCCGCGCTACGAGGATTCCTTCGGCTACCCCTCATCGGCGCCAGCGCAGTCCGGTTCGGCGGGAACCGCCGCCCGGCCGGGAGTATGCCCGGCGGTTGCCGCCGCGGTTCAGTCGTCGGCGGCGGGTCTTTCCGGAGGACTGCTCGATCGGGCTGACCCCGCACAGAGCGGCGAAAGACGCCTCGCCGGCCAGCTGCTCAGGTTCGTCGCTGACGGCAGGGCAGCAACACTGTCGGGGCCGACACCGATGATGTCAGCGGCCTCGGGTAGCAGGTGCGGACGGCTCGGTTGACCCAGTATCGTGGGACATGTCTGGATGCGCGACCCGCATCTGGCGGGCCGCCTGAGGATCCGCGCACGTAAGACATGGGTCGACGTCATGACTCTTCAGCTTCCAGTTCAATTCGCCCGGAACCTACAGCTATCACTGCTGCTTCCACACCTTCATGGTCGCCAAGGTCATAGTGAGGTGAGGCAACGACTGCGACCCTGATCGGTCATCCGCGGCTTCCGGCGCCTCGAGACGCCCCCTTCGCCGAAAATCTCATACGCCCAGGTGGGAACTGGTGTGCCCGGGTGTCGCGGATCGTCCGCGGTCGCTTGTGTCGGAGACTCAAAATGTTCGCGCAGCGGTTGAGCGGTCGCCCCCCACCGTACGCATGGTCTGTTGAGGGGTCACGGGCACGGCGGGCGAAAGGCGGCGGGCACGATGGTTCATGGCATTCGCAGGGACTCCTCCGTTGACGAGGGCCGCGGGTGGCGGGACACCGCTACCCGCTACGCCCTACTTCCCCTGCGTGTCTTCCTGGGCGTCACCTTGATCTACGCGGGCCTGGACAAGCTCACCAACAGCGCCTTCATGCACGCCTCGGGAGCCGGCTCCATCGGCGACCTGATGCGCAGTGTGCGCGACGCGTCGGCGATCCCGGCCCTGGTCGACCTGGCGCTGAAGAGCCCCGTGGGCTTCGGCTACGCCATCGCCTTCGGTGAACTCGCCGTCGGCATCGGCACGCTCCTCGGTCTGCTGGCCCGCCTCGCCGCGCTCGGCGGCGTGCTGATCTCGCTGAGCCTGTGGCTGACCGTGAGCTGGGCCACCAGCCCCTACTACTACGGCAATGACCTGGCCTACCTGATGGCCTGGATCCCGTTGGTCCTCGCCGGTGCCCCGGTGCTGTCCCTGGACGCCGTCCTACGCGCCCGACGTCGCCAACGCACCGGCGGCAACCGGTGAGCCTGGCGGGCTGTGGGGTGGGGTGTCGTCGGCACCTCGGCCGACAGCGCCGCCTGTGAAAGCTTCCACGAGTCCCTCAAGCGGCAGGCGTTCCAAGCCGCCACTCTCGGGAGTTCACCTGTTCGCGGGCGACCGGATGGTCCATTTCCACAAGTCGGCCGTTCACCAGGCGACAGGCATGCAGGAAGGCCCCCGCAACACCATGCCCTTCTTCCACTCCACGGCGTCGGCGTTCGGCTCCATCCTCAGCACGGGGAAGCGCCTCAGCAAGGCGTCCAGTGCAATCTCGATTTCGACCTTCGCCAAGTGGGCGCCGAGACAGGTGTGCGCGCCGTAGCCGAAGCCGATGTGGGGGTTGGGAGTGCGGGTGAGATCCAGCGTGTGCGGATCGGGGAAGACGAGGGGATCGCGGTTGGCGGCGTGCAGGGAAATCAGGACCGGGTCGCCGGCCTTCACGGTGCACCCGCCCAGGAGGACGTCCTCGGTCGCGTAGCGTGGAAAGAGCGCGCCCGCGTTTCCGCTCGGGATGTACCGAAGGAGTTCGTCGACAGCACACGGCATGTGCTCCGGACGTTGCCTCAGAAACGTGAGTTGCTCGGGATGGGTGAGCAGGAGGTAGACGGAGTTGGGGATCTGATTGGCAAGGGTCTCGTAGCCGGCGACCAGCAGGACCACGGCAAGATGGAGAAGTTCGTCTTCCGTGAGACGATCGTGGTGATCACGAGCCTGGATCATGGCACTGAGGAGATCGGCGGCAGGCTTTTCGCGCCGCTCGGCGATCAATGCAGCCATGTAGTCGACGAGGCGTGCGATGCGCTCCCCCGTCTCTTCTTCGGACAGACAGGAGGCAGTCACAAAAGCCTTGACCCAGGTTCTGAAGTCGTGGCGGTCCTCATATGGCACGCCGAGGAGTTCGCAGATGACGGCGATGGAAAAGGGCAGCGCGAAGTCCTCGACGAGATCAATGGGCGGGCCACACTCGGTCATCTGACCGACGATTTCATCGGCGATCTTCTGGATGCCCGGTCGGAGCTGCTGCGCCCGGCGAGGGGTGAAGGCGCGAGCGACCAGCCTCCGCAACCGAGTCAGTTCGGGCGGGTCCATTCCCATGAGACTGCGCTCTTCGCTCAGCTGCCGTGGTCGAATTCGGGGCTCGTCACGACCTCGCCCGGCTGCCAGGCTGAACCGCGGATCAGCCAGGACTGTCCGTACGTCCCGGTAACCGATGGCGAGCCAGGACTGCTCCCCATAGGGCATTTGGACCCTGCATACGGGCTCTTCTTCCTGGAGTTTCGTGTACAGCGGATCCAAGTCAAGCTGATGCGGTTCGCTGAAGGGGTATGCACGTGCCGCGACAGTGCAAGCGGCGGCGGTTGTCGTTGCAGAGCCGGCAGCCGTTGGGCGGTTCGCAGAAGAGGCCACGGTGCAACTCCAGGGTTGCGAGGTTCGGAGCGGCGTCGCACGCATGGGCGGCACACAAACGGCAACCCTTCAGCCTGGCGGCGCCCGAGTATCGGCGTTGGAGGCCAAAACCACCAACTCATTATAGACATTGCGCACAATCCAGAACATTCGGCTAGCCCACCCACGGACCGACGCCTCAAGGCTCGGAACCAGCCGCCACGCCGCAGTGCGAACGCAGCAACATGACAGCGCCTCGGAGGAGTTGTCCGATTACTCAACGCGAAGACGGGGTACCTTGCATCGGCCCTTCACCTCTGATTACGTACTCATTGTGACCGATATCGCACCTTCTGTACCCGTTGGTGCCCGTCGCCCCGTGAGGGCCACGGCCGAGGATCAGAGAGAGCTCGGGCCTACACTGCCGTTCCCGATCGGCTGGTTCTGCCTGGGCCTCTCCCGTGAGCTGCCTCGTGGCGGCGTTGTGACGCGCCAGCTCATGGACCAGGACTGCGTCCTGTACCGCACCCTCGACGGCGTCGCACAGGCGGTGGAAGCCCACTGCCCACATCTGGGCGCCCACCTCGGTTACGGCGGCAAGGTCGTCGGCCAACTACTCGTGTGCCCTTTCCACCGGCTCGGCTTCGCCCCTGATGGAGCGTGTGTCTCGTCCCCCAGCGGGTCGCCGCCGCGCGCCCGGCTCGGCCACCTGCCGCTGCGGGAGCTCAACGGACTCCTGCTGGTCTGGCACGGGCCCGCCGACACGCAGCCCTGGTGGGAGCCACCTGCCCTGCCGAGCTGGGCCAGACCGACGGCGCTGTGGAAGCGCGAGGTGGTCGCGCAGGTCCAGGACATCCTCGAGAACTCCTTCGACTGCCGGCATGCCTCCGAACTGCACGGGCTCAGCATGCGGCCGGTGGCACCACCCGAGGCAGACGGCCCGCTGATGCGCATCCGCGTGCGCATCCACCCCGCAAAGGGACGCCTTCTGCCCAGGCTGGACGGCGTCCTGGCCCACCAGACGATCACGATGGCCGGGCTGGGCATGCACACCACCGAGGTCGTCGTAGACCGCCTCGGCCTGACCACATACCTGTGGACCCTGCCCACCCCCATCAGCCCCACCCGGACCGTCCTGCGCTTCGCGACCACGGCCGCCGTGACCGACACCGCGAGGCTGCCCGGTGGGACAAGCCCACTTCTGCGGACCGCTGCGTCCAGGGCTGCGGCACGAATCCTGCTGGGCACCGCCATCAAGTACGCATACGAAGACATCAGGATCTGGGCTCACAAACGGTACCGGCCCTATCCAGGACTCGCCTCCGACGAGCAGGCGATCGGGCAGTTCCGGCACTGGGCCCGCCAGTTCTATCCCACGTCTTAGCTTGACTCTGAAGCTGATCGGAAAATCGATCTCCTGGTGGGCAGGCGGCAGCATCCGGGCCGCTTCAGTTGCGGACCGGATGTCGGGATCGGACGGGGGTC
>NZ_JBIAQV010000111.1:0-6965 GCF_042889305.1 Streptomyces sp. NPDC002619
CATGCGGCCCTCTTTCGCCCACGTCCACGCGGTCTGGTAGTGCACGCCGTTGCGTGCAGCCCACTCGGAAAGCTTCATATGGTCAAGATAATAGATGAGAAAGGTTGAGATTCACTGATGGTTCACGGAACAGTTGTTACCCCCCTGACCGCCTGAGTACCTGTCCATCCAAGCCCACTGACGGCCCGTCATGCCGCGTCGGGATCGGCCGGGCGGTCACGCGCCCCGCGCGCGGTGATGGCCGCCAGCCCGCAGGCGAACACCAGCCCGGCGCAGAGGGCACCGCCCAGATCGTGCGGCGGGCGCGCGGGCCAGAGCCACGGGGTGGAAAGCGCGGGCGGGTGCCACTGCGTGTAGAGCGCGTACACCGCCGCGACCAGGTAGCCCGTCGGGCCGGTCCAGGACAGGCCACCGCCGAGCGCGGCGGCGCAGAGCAGGCCGATGCCGGTGATCCCTGCAAAGTTACGTAGTACGTCCAGGGCGCCGCCGGCCAGGTGCCCGCTGAACGCGGCGGCGCACAGCAGGCCGACCGCCACCGCGGTCAGTGCGAGCGTGACGGCCGACCGCAGATAGGGCAGCCACCGCCCGGACACACGCTCCGGCTCGCCGAGCGGGCTCGCCGCGGTGGCTGCGACGCCGACCGCCGCGGCGGCCTCGAAGATCAGCGGCAACTGCAGCGCGCCGTAGGCGTCCCAGTGCCCGAGCAGCGCGAGCCGCAGCCCGGCGGCGCAGCCCGCGACCGCCAGCAGGGCGAACGGCACCCGGCGGCCCTTGGCGTACAGCTGGAGCAGGCGGGCGCCGGTCATGGCAGCTGCTCCGGGGTGATCCCGCCGGCCCGCAGCGCGGCCAGGTGCCGCACGAGCCAGGCGTGCCGGGTCGCGCTCGGCAGCGCGGCAAAGCGTTCGGCGGCCGCGTAGGCCGGCGTCCCCGGCGTCAGACTCGGCCAGTTGGTCTCACCTGACCTGCCTGCACCGTCTGGTCCGTCCGATCCGGGGAAGGCGGCCGGGTCCGTCGGCTCGCGCAGGCCGGCGGCCAGCAACAGCGCCTTGGCCACCGCGTTCTGCGCGGGGGACGCGCCGGGCCCGTCGCCGATGACGCGGGCGACCAGCTCCGGGCCGTACGTCCCGGCCACCTGGCCCGTCATCTGAGCGTCCGTCAGGGACGGCCCCGGCAGCTGGACGGGAAGCACCAGAGGGAACCCGGTTGCCGCGCCGCCCCCGCGCGGCGCCTCCGGCCGGACGCTGACGCCGTTGCCGGTGTCCTGACGGTAGGTCACGGGAACCTGCAGAATCCGGGTCGGCGCGCCCGGCAGCCCGGCCAACTGGTCGAGCACCGGTGCCAAGGCGTTCGAGGTGGTGGGCAGGAAGGAGGCGTAGGCGGGGTTGAGACAGACCGGGATCGCGGTGTCGCCGCACACCGGCGTAAACCGGAGCGGCTGGTCCTCGGCGGGATCGTGCAGAGCCGGAATGTTGATCTGCCCCTGCGGCCCCAGGGTGCCGGATCCGGCCAGCACCACCGCGGTACCGGCCACCAGCACGGCAGCCCCGGTGAGCCCGGCCGCCGTCACGCGCACCCACCGGCCGGCCGCCACCGGAGACAGTGCGAGCACACCGAGCAGCGCGACGGTGACCCCGGTCAGGAAGATCACCTGCGCGAGGGAGAGATCGGCGGAGAACGGGTAGAAGGTCGCCACACCCGCCTGCGGGCCCAGGTCCCACGGCCCGGTGACGACCGGTGAGATCTGCCAGGCTGACTGGCTGCCGTGGATCAGCTCGGTGCTGAGCGCGAGGGCGAGGAACGCGGAGACGGTCACCAGCGGCGCGGTGAAGCGCCCGGGCAGCAGCGCCCCCACCACGAAGCCCAGGGCCGCGAAGGCGGGCAGGCTCGCCGCCCCTACGGCAGCCGGCCACCACAGCGGGCCGCCCCAACGGGCCTGATGGGCCGTCACCTCGTACAGCACGGCCACACAGCCGAAGTAGGCCGCCAACGCCCAGACCGTGGTGGCCAGCCAGGACGCGAACTGCCGTTCCCAGCGCGGGCGCGCGGTGACGACCAACTGGTCGGTGAGGCGGCGGCGGGCTTCCCGCGACGCGGTCCAGGCCGCCGCGCCGGTCACCGGGATCGCGAAGTCGAGCACGGCCCCGCTCTGCAGCCCGGACGCACGCAGGTTCCACAGCGGTGGCATGGCCATGTCCTTGCGGTAGGTGGTGAGCCAGAACAGCCCGATCGCGACCGGCAGCAGCCAGGCCATCGCGTTGTGCCGCAGCTCAAGACGGATCAGCCGCAGCAGCCCGAGTAGGCGCAGCAGACGCGGCGGCACCAGGCCGGGTCGTTCGGCCGCCGATACTGTGGCCGCCGCGCTCATGACCGCGCCTGAGCGAGGACGGCGCTGTATCCGCGCTCGATCGGGGTGTCCCCGGCGTCCTGCTCGTCGCCTCGGGCGGTCAGCCCCGCCGGCGTCCCCTGGAAGACGATCCTGCCCTGGTCCATCAGGGCCACCTCGGCGCAGGCGGTGGCGACGTCCTCGACCAGATGGGTGCTCACCACCACCGTCGCGCGCTGCCCCAACTCGCGTAGCAGCGCCCGGAACGACACGCGCTGCTCCGGGTCGAGGCCCGCGGTCGGCTCGTCGAGCAGCAGCAACTCCGGCTCGTTGACGATGGCCTGAGCGATGCCGGCCCGGCGCAGCATGCCGCCGGACAGGGTGCGCAGCTTGGCCCTGCTCCGGTCACCGAGCCCGACCCGGTCGACGGCGGTCGCGACCGCGGCGCGGATCCGGGCCGGCGGCATCTCCTTCAACAGCGCGAAGTACTCGACGTACTCCGCCACCGTGAACCCCGGGTAGTAGCCGGGGTTCTGCGGCAGATAGCCGAGCCTGCGCCGGATCTCACAGCGCGGGCGGTAACTGCCCGGATCCCGGCCGAGCAGCCGCAGGCCGCCCGAGGACGGCGGTATCGCCGTCGCCATCATCCGCAGCAGCGAGGTCTTCCCTGCGCCGTTCGGCCCCAGCAGTCCGAAGACCCCGGGACCGGCCTGCAGGTCCACCCCGGCCACCGCCTGCACTGCGCCGAAGCGCCGGGTCAGGCCGCTGATCTGGACGTTCATCGTGCTCCTTCCCCTGTCTCCATCTGTTCCGCGCTTGCTTTCCGGCTGCCTTCCAGCGGGCGGGCGAGTCGGTGCCAGGCTGCCCGGCGGGCGAGGGCGGGGTCGTCACCCCGGGGTGGACGAATCCCGGTGCTACGTGCGAGGACATTCCGGGCCGGATGCGGGCCCTGGTCATACCTGGGTATGACCATCCAGGGGTGATGATCGGGCGGCTCGGCCCGCCTACGCTGAACCCGTGATTCGGCTGCAGGGGTTGGCACGGAATGCCTGCCGTGCCTTCGTTCAGGTGCTGGCCGGGCCGGAGCGGGAACCGGTCCGGCCCGCCTCGCCACGACAGCGCCGGGCGGGATACGCCGCGCTGGTCGCGGCGACGATCGTGCTGGCTGCCGTCAACACCACCCACGTGCACGGGATCGCCCTCGGCGGCGCCCTGCGACCGCCCGGCACGGGACAGGTCCTGTTCGCCGTCGCCGTGGTGCTGCCGCTCGTGCTCGTCGCGATGCGTCCGATGCTCGCCTGGCGGATCGGCTGGCTCGCGCTGCTGCTGTCCCCGCTGCTGCCCGCCGCCTGGTGGGGCGGCTGGCCCTGGGGGCCGCCGCAGGTGCTGGCGTTGCTCGTCACCTTCTGCCTCGCGGGAGTCCGGCAGCGGCGGGCGGCGCTGTGGTGGATGTGGGCCCTGACGCTGATCCCCTGGGTCTGGTGGCTGGTCCGGGACATCCCGAACCTGAACGGTCCGGCCAGCGCCACGCTGGTCTTCACGGTCGTGGCGGTCGCAGTGGACAGCATCGGCTCCCGGCTCCGCACCCAGCGGGCGCTGGCCACCCAGACAGTGCGCACCGACGCCGAGCGGGCGCGGCGGGCGGTGCTGGAGGAGCGCACGCGGATCGCCAGGGAACTGCACGATGTGGTGGCCCATCACCTGTCCCTGATCGCGGTCCAGGCGGAGACCGCCCCCTTCCGGCTGGGCGAACTGCCGGAACCGACCCGCGCCGAGTTCGCCTCGATGAGCGGGGTGGCCCGCGAGGCGCTGACGGAGATGCGGCGACTGCTCGGCGTGCTGCGCCAGGACCAGTCGGCCGCACTCGCGCCGCAGCCCCAACTGACCGATCTCGCGGCACTGGTCGACGCCGCCCGCCGGGCAGGCGTGACGGTCGGCCTGTCGGTACCGGACGAGCTGGGCGGGGTGCCCGCGGGTGTCGGTGTGTGCGCATACCGGATCGTCCAGGAGTCGCTGTCCAACGCCAGCCGCCACGCCCCGGGTGCCGCAGTCACCGTGACGGTGCGTCAGGACGCGCACGCCGTCCAGGTGCGGGTGGCCAACGATCCGGGCGCTCCCGCTGTCCGGCCGGGGCACGAGCACGGGCCGGACAGCGACAACGGCTATGGGCATGGCAGCAGGCACGGCCACGGCAGCGGGCATGGCCACGGGCTCACCGGGATGCGTGAGCGGGTCGCCCTGCTCGGCGGATCGTTGTCCGCCGGGCCGACACCGACGGGAGGCTTCGAGGTGTCAGTGGTGCTCCCGCTGGAGAAGACCGCATGAGCACCGCCGGTCCTGCTTCCAGTGCCGCGTCCGATCCCGCTTCGGGTCCTGCTTCACGTCCCGCCCTCACGCGCTGCCTGATCGCGGACGACCAGGCGATGGTGCGCGAAGGCTTCGCCGCGGTGCTCGACGCCCAACCGGACCTCCAGGTCGTCGGCCAGGCCGCGGATGGAGCCGCCGCGGTCGCCCAGGCCCGGGAACTGTCACCCGACGTCGTGCTGATGGACGTGCGGATGCCGGTGATGGACGGCCTCCAGGCGAGCCGGGAAATCCTGCACGGGACGGCAGAGCCGGGGGGCCCGCGGGTGCTCATGCTCACCACCTTCGACCTCGACGATTACGTGTACGCGGCACTGCGCGCCGGGGCCAGCGGGTTCCTGCTCAAGGACGCCACCGCCGCCGAACTGGTCCAAGCGGTCCGGGTGGTGGCCGCGGGTGAGGCACTGCTCGCCCCATCGGTCACCCGACGCCTGATCGCCGACTTCGCCCGTGTCCCCCACGGCGGTCCGCGGCCGACGCCCGTACTCGACGCGCTCACCCAGCGCGAGACCGAGGTCCTCCGGCTGATCGCCTGCGGCCTGTCCAACTCCGAGATCAGCGATGTGCTCGTGATCGCCGAGCAGACCACCAAGACCTACGTCGGCCGCATCTTCACCAAGCTCGGCCTGCGCGACCGGGCCCAAGCCGTGGTGGTCGCCTACGAAACCGGACTGGTCACGCCGGGCTCGCTGTAGCGGGCGCTCGACGCCGTCCGGCGCGGGCCCGACGGCCGTGCGCTCGGGTGGCTCCGCGCGTATCGCGCACTGCCGTCACTGCTGGTCGAGGACGGCAGCGGCCTGGTCCAGGGTGCGCTGCCAATGCGCCCGCTGCTGTTCGCGCTCTTCGGCGCTCGCCAGGTGCTCTTGGTGGAAGCGGAGCATTGTCCGGGTCCCGTCGGCGGTGGGGGCGAGGGCGACTTGGACCGTAGTGGTGCCGTGGGTGACGCGGATGCGGTCTGCCGGGCGGTAGCCGCGCACCTCGCCCGCCACTCCTGCGACCGTCCGGTAGGAGGCGCCTCGTTCCGGGACGAGGACCGCGCCGGGGCCGAGCCAGAGGACGTACTGCCCGGAGTGCAGGCGGTAGTTCCCCCTCTGCACGGTCAGTGCGGGGCCATCACCAAGTCGCCGATCACCTGCAGTCCGACCCGCGCCGCCAGCCAGGGGGCGCGTTCGGCTTCGGACTGTTTGACGTGCACGAAGACCGTGTGGTCGGTTGCCGGCTCGTCGAGGTCGAGGTCGCGGGCGTTGACGCACAGGGTCACGTACGCGCCCCTGGAGCCGCCGGTACCCAGACCCGCCTCGGGAGCCTCCGGCCAGCCCCGGAAGTCCCAGCGGATCGCGGCGGGGGTGCCGGTGACTGCGCGCAGGAGCGGCTCCACGATGTCCGGTGGCATGGCCCAGCTCTGCACCCGGACGGGCAGATGCGCAGCCGGGTCGTCCCCCTTGTCCGACGAGCCGTCTCCGTTCCCGGCGGCGAACCAATCCGCCCTCGGCAGCAGCACGCTCAACGGTTTCAGCGCCTCCGGCGACGAGATTCGCGCCTCGAAGTCGACCTCGAGCTCGCGGGTGTCGGCGATCTCGAGCAACTGCCCGATCACGCGCAACGCCTCCCCGAGTTCGGCTGCCCTCAGGATGGGTTGCGCGTAGGAGTTGGACATGGCGACGTCGTTGCCTTCCAGGTGAGAGCCCGTCCCGGTGGGTCACTCGAAGCGAGCGTCACCGCCCGGGCGGGGATCGGGCCGTCCACCGGCCTGCGGGACGCGTGCGGTACGTCCTCCGCGAGGTTACGCCTCTGTTCCCGCTGCCGTCGCTCCAGCCGCGTCGCCGGTCACCCGGCCAGGGCCTCGGCCGTGGGGGCCTGTGGCTGTGTGGGGGGGTAACAACTGTTCCGTGAACCATCAGTGAATCTCAACCTTTCTCATCTATTATCTTGACCATATGAAGCTTTCTGAGTGGGCTGCACGCAACGGCGTGCACTACCAGACCGCGTGGACGTGGGCGAAAGAGGGCCGCATGCCGGTTCCTGTACGCCAGACACTGTCCGGGACGTGGCTGGTCGACGAGCCCACCCCGGAAGTGGCCGGCCGTGTCGTGGCGTACTGCCGTGTCTCCTCGGCCGACCAGAAGCCGGACCTCGACCGGCAGGTCGCCCGCGTAGTCCAGGGGGCTACCGGTCTCGGTTTTCCGGTCGCTGAGGTGGTGACCGAGGTCGGGTCGGGGTTGAACGGGCGCCGCCGCAAGCTGCACCGCCTCCTGTCCGACCCGAACGCCGCTGTGAT
>NZ_JBIAQV010000112.1:0-6686 GCF_042889305.1 Streptomyces sp. NPDC002619
CGACGATTCAGAGTGAGGACAGCCGAAGCGTCAATCGGGGATCGGGTCAGACCCCCGAGCGGTGCCTCCCTCATCCTCACAGTCGGGGATCTTGGATGGTCGGGCTCAAGTACCGAGGGTTCGCCAGGACTTCGGCCGGGGGATGCCGTTCTGATCCAGGAAGGTCTGGAAGGCTGTCGGCGGTCTCGGTGAGGAGGCTCCCTCGGTCACTGACCGGCCGCTGAGGCGTTCGATGTTCACGGCGATGGCCGTGAGTACGTGTTGCAGGTGGGCTTTCGGCTGTCCGCGGTAGCGGCAGTGGCGCATGCCGTGTCCGTGGGCGAACTCGTTGATGGTGCCCTCCACTCCGGAGCGGACCGCGTAACGGGCCTTCCACTCGGGTGTCTGCTGCTCGCTGCGGACGCGGACTTGCAGGTCGCGGAGTTCTCGCGGGGGAAAGCCCACGTTGCGGGCGCTCTCGCGGGAGGTGGTGCACCGAGGGCGGTCTGGACACGGCTGACACTGGCTCTTGGTGAACCGCGCCACGATCAGGGGTGCCGCGGTGGGCGACGAAGTCGGGTAGGGGCCGTGCCAGCCTTTGCTGACCTGGCCTCGGGGGCAGGTGACCTGCCGGTGGTCGAAGTCGATGTGGAAGTCGTCCCGGTCAAAGCCTTCATTCCTGCGGTGCTGGCGGGTGGGGTTGCCCGGCAGCGGCCCGCTCAGGATGATCTGGTGTTCACGGGTGGCTCGTTCCAGGTGGACCAGAGAGGTGTAGCCGCCGTCGACCAGGTGCTCGGCAGGCAGCAGCCCGCGACGTTCCAGGCGGGTGTGGATGCCGGGCAGGGCCTGGCCGTCGTTCGTGGCGGCCGAGGTGGTGGCCACGTCCGTGATCACGTTGGCACTGTCGGAGGCACACGTCTCGGTGACCTGCGCGGCGAACCCCTTCCAGCTGATGATGTGCCCGTGACGGACGTAACGCGCCGTGGTGTCGTAGGGCGAGACGATCGCCGAGGCGAGCGAGGTACTGCCCCTGCTCTATCTGCACGGACTGTCGTCCGGGGACTTCGTGCCCGCGCTGGAGCAGTTCCTCGGCTCGGCGGCCGGCTCTCGCCGGCAACCGTGACCCGGCTGACGAAGCAGTGGCAGGACGACCACGCCGCCTTCCAGCAGCGCGACCTCGCCGAGTCCGACTACGTGTACGTGTGGGCGGACGGTGTGCACCCCAAGGTCCGGCTCGGACAGGCGCACTCCTGTGTCCTGGTGCTGATGGGGGTGCGCTTGGACGGTACCAAGGAGCTGATCGCGCTGGCCGAGGGGCTGCGGGAGTCGACCGAGTCGTGGGCCGACCTGCTGCGTGACTGCCGCAGGCGGGGCATGCGCGACCCGGAGCTGGTCGTCGGCGACGGCGCGATGGGCCTGTGGAAGGCGCTGGCCGAGGTGTTCCCGGCTGCCCGCCATCAGCGGTGCTGGGTCCACAAGGCCCGAAATATCACGAACGCCCTGCCGAAGTCCGCACAGCCGGGCGCGACGAAGGCGATGCAGGAGATCTACAACGCCGAGGACGGCGCGCATGCCGAGAAGGCGATCGAGGCGTTCGCGAAGACCTACGGCGCCAAGTTCCCCAAGGCCGTCGCGAAGATCACCGAGGACCGGGAGGAGCTGCTGGCCTTCTACAACTTCCCGGCCGAGCACTGGATCCACCTGCGGACCACCAACCCGATCGAGTCGACCTTCTCCGCCGTCAAGCTGCGGACCAAGGTCACCCGCGGCGCGGGGAGCCCCTCCGCCGCCCTCGCGATGGTGTTCAAGCTCGTCGAGTCCGCCCAGGCCCGCTGGCGGGCGATCACTGGTGCCTACCTGGTGCCCCTGGTCCGCGCGGGAGCGAGGTTCGGGAACGGCGTCCTGGTCGAGCGGCAGGACCAAGCCGCATGAACCCCTACGACGCCCCGCAGGAAGGGCCGGCCGAGCACCTGCGTTTCGCTGCCTACCTTCGCGAGCTCGCGCAGGTCCGGCTGAGGAGACGGCTCTGGTCAAGAAGGTCCTCACCGATCCAGACCAGACCAGACCGTGGCCCAGTCCGCTGTGCTGCGGCACCTGGACCGCCGGGCCACCGTCCTCCGCCCCGGCCCCGCCTTCGAACCGTGGGCCGGGCGTACCTTCCCGGATGATCGTGTGGTGGTCACCGAGTAGGCCCGCGTTGCAGCGCTTCCAGCCCGTCGAGGATGGCCTGGAGGCCGAACTGGAAAGTGTTGTCGGGCGCCGCGCCGTAGTCGGCGCCGTGGGTGTCCAGGCGGGTGCGCAGCCGAGGGAACTGTGCGGCAGTCTCGCGGGCTTCGGCCTTGGCGTTGCTGATGACCTGTTCGGCGTTGCTGCTGCCTTCGCGCCGCAGTTTGCGGGTGAGCGAGGCTGCTGCGGCTGGGCCGAGGGCGTTGCCGAGGACGAAGGTGAAAACGGCGGCCGCGGCCTGGTCGGCTGCGGCGCCGGCGAATCCCGCGGCCTCGTAGATGGCGAGGAGGTGGTCGTCGTGGCGGGCCTTGCCGGGGCCGAACATGAGGAAGGAGCCGAAGGCCTGCAGCAGCCACGGGTGGCGGGTGAGCATCGCATGCAGGTCGGTGGCCATGGTGGTGGCTGCCGTGCGCCAGTCGACCAGGTCAGGGTCGGGCAGCGTGATTTCGTGCCACAGCTGGTCGCTGGCGAGGGCGATGAGGTTGTCCTTGCTGCCCACGTGCCAGTAGACCGCGGTGGCCGCCGAGCCCAACCGCTGACCCAGTGCCCGCATGTTCAGGCCCTCCAGCCCTTCGGTGTCCAGTAGGGCGATAGCGGCGGTGAGGATCTGTTCGCGGGTCAGCGTGTTGCGGGGCATGGATTCACGATAGCCGTCGACTTGCACGGCGTTCAAGAAACCTCTTGCACTGTGTTCAAGTCGTTCGCTAGCCTTCACTTGAACAAAGTGCAAGTCGCCGCGACGCCCGGTGGACACCTCGGGGTCGTGCCGAACCACACCGACCGAGAGGGAATCGAGATGTCACGCGACGCGCTGGCGGAGTTCGTCGAGGCGAAGGCCAAGGAGTTCGACATCCCGGGTGCAGCGGTGGGGGTCTGGGTGGACGGACGGGAGCTGACCGCCTGTCACGGCGTGACGAGCAATGACAACCCGCTGCCCGTCGACCGGGACACGCTGTTCGTGCTGGGCTCGGTCACCAAGACCTACACGGCGACCGCGATCATGCGCCTGGTCGAGGCGGGGCGGGTCGAGTTGGAGGCGCCGGTCCGCCGCTACGTTCCCGAACTCCGGCTCCCCGACGAGGACGCGGCCGCGCAGATCACCATCCTGAACCTGCTCAACCACACCGCCGGGTTGGACACCCGGATGGTCTTCGACAGCGGAGACGGAGACGACGCGCTGGCCGGCGAGGTGGCCAAGATGGCCGAGGTGGCGCTGATCGGTCCGGTCGGCGGCCGTGCCTCCTACAGCCAGCTCGGCTACAACCTGCTCGGCCGGGTCATCGAGAACGTCACCGGCGAGACCTACGAGGCCGCTGTCGCCTCACTCGTCTTTGAGCAGGTCGGCCTGGCCAACAGCGTCTTCACCGCCGGACAGGCCATCACCCGCCGGTTCGCCGTGGGCCACAACCTCAGCGAAGGGGCGCTCAAGGTCGCCCGGACATGGAAGGACACGCGCGGCAACAACCCGGGCGGCGGCCTGGTGTCCTCGGTCTCCGACCAGCTGCGCTGGGCCCGGTTCCACCTCGGCGGCGGTGACCTGGCGCGGCGGATGCAGGAGCCGACGGTGGAGCTGCACGGCTCCACGCTCGGTGACGCCGTCGGCCTCGGCTGGTTCCTGCGCGACGTGGACGGTGTGCGCACCGTCGGGCACGGCGGATCGACCAATGGCCAGTTCGCCGACCTGCTGCTGGTTCCGGAGCGGGACTTCGCCGTCGTGGCGGTGTCCAACGCCGGACCCGACAGCGGGCTGGAGTTCAATCAGGCCGTGCTCCGCTGGGCACTCGAGCACTACCTCGGCGTGGTCGAGCGCGCCCCCGAGCCGCTCCCGTACGACCCGCAGCGCGCTCAGGAGATCATCGGGCACTACGAGAACGAATTCATGAAGCTGATCATCGATACCGACGGTGACACGATGACGGTTGAATGCCGGATCAAGCCGGAGATCCGCACGGCATCCGAGAGGGAACTGCCGCCGGACCTGCCGCCGGCCGGGCTCGGCCTGCTCCCCGGAAGCGGCGACGAGTACATCGTCACCGGCGGCGGCTTGATCGGCCAGCGCGGTTTCCTCACCCGCGACGCCGACGGCGCCATCATCGGAGCGGACCTGGCCGGACGGCTCTTCAACCGGGCTCCGACACCCGCCGAGTGACACCTGGGAACCCCCGGAGGGCACCGCAGACGAGGCGGGTGACAGCCTCGCCCGGGTCCACAACATTTGACAATTACTCATATCCCGGTCAGCTCGGAGCGCACCCCAGGGCACGGCGTACAGCATCGAAGTACAGCAACCACCGCGACCGCAGCCGCTCTTCACCGACCGCAGGCACATGGGCCCACAGCCGTGCAGACCTCAGCGACCACCCCCCGTAGTTCGCATCGAGGGGCTCCGTGCCCGCTGCGTGCCCGTTCCGAGGGGACGCAACGGGGAGCCACGGGGAACGACGGGCCAGCCTGCGCTCTGTCCCAGGTCGGAGTCTCGGCAGGTCAGCCGAGACCCGCATACGCCGTCTTCCAAACTGGGGCCGTAGCTACTTCTGCAGCTCGCCGATTGGTACCACAAAGGCGATAACTTGAATCGCCATTTCCTTGTCCATCTGGCAGATGGCCAGGCCGAGCGCTCGTTCGCCGCGATCCCAGAAGTTGCCGCTGATCGCTCCCTGCTCTAGCAGCAACTCGGTGAAAGACGACGTCTCACCCCCTGCGAGCCGATGCGTGATGTCGACCAGACGAGGGCCACCCCAGGCGACTGTGGCGGCAATCTCGTAGTTGCGGTGCACCGATGCCAGGTGCTCTCCGGCCGCCGCGGCGGCTGAACCATCATGGTCATCCCAGAACTCATCCGACTCAGCGAGCACGATCGCATGGCCGCTTTCGTTACTGCTAACGGATAGATCACCGTGTACCCATTCGATCCAAGACCCCGGAAACGCCCGCGTCTCGAACTCGGCATAGAGCGCTTGAAGATCCACATCGGGCATGCCCAGAGGCTACATCTTTTCCGTCCAGGGTTGGCGGTCGGACAAGATGAGGCAGATCTGTCAAGAGGGAGTCGACCGGCTGACACCACCGGCTGACACCAACAGGTGCGGACAGCGCCGACCAACGCCGAATCGCAGCAGACGACCAGCCAAGGACTCCTGGCGGTTGACCGCCGTTACCGACACCACATGATCGACCTGATGAGGATGAGGCTAGATCTCAAAGCCTGTGCCGGCGTGGGCGTCGTCATCGACCGTTTGATGGCGCGCGCCGGCTTGACGCGGTCACGTGCGTCGGATGACCAGCACGGCCACGTCGTCGAGGTGGTCCACCGCGACCGCGGCGTCGAGGATGCGGTCGGCGGTCTGCTCGGCGTTCAGTCCGTCGTGGAGGGCTGTGCCGGCCAGTGTTCCGGCTCGCTCCAGTCCGGCGTCCAACGTCAGGCTTGGTCCTTCGACCACGCCGTCGGTGACCATGACCAGCGCGCTGTCCTCGTCCAGGGTGAAGGTCTCCTCGCGGTACTCGGTGTCGGGCACGACGCCCAGGACCGGCCCGCCCGGCAGCTGGCGGATGCTGTGGCTGCCGTCTCTGCGTGCGCACAGCAACGGCACGTGGCCGGCGCTGGTGCCGGTGACCTGTCCGTCGCTCGGGTCGACATGCAGGATGGTGCAGCTGGCGAATCGTGCCGCGCCCATCGTGACGAGCAGCTCGTTGGTGCGCGTCAGCACGGTTGCGGGATCCGGTTCGTGGGCGGCGATCGCGCGTATGGAGGCGCGTACCTGTCCCATGGATGCGGCGGCGTCCACGTCGTGTCCTTGGGCGTCGCCGATCTCCAGGGCGATCGCGCCGTCGGGCATCACGAAGGCGTCGTACCAGTCTCCGCCGATGTCCAGCCCGTCCCGGCTGGGCCGGTAGCGGGCGGCGACCTCCAGGCCCGCCAGGTGCTCGGGCAGCGTGGGGAGCATGGCCTGCTGCAGCGCCGTGGCCAGCTCGACGCGTGCCTGCTGCAACCTGATGCGCCTCAGTGCCTGGCCCGCCAGGTCGGCCAGAGTCCCCATGAGGGTCCGCTCGTCCAAGGACGGCCGGTGTCCGCTGCCGTAGGTGACCAGCCATCCCCCGAGGGGTGGATTGCCGGCCTCGCTGAGGGGGGTGATGGAGACGGTGTAGTCGAAGCCGAGTCGGTCGAGGTGCGGAAATCCGACCCCGTGCGGCCAGCGGCGCCTGCAGTCCTCCCGGTCGGTGACGAACTGCGGCTTGCCGGTGCGGATCGCCTCGCACAGCGCGTTCGGATGGTCCAGCCGCAGGCCGTGCAGGACCTCGACCTCGCATAGGGTTATCCCGGCATCGGTGAAGACGTGCAGGCGGCCGTCGTCGACGAGTGCGAGCAGGGCGCCGCTGGCACCGAAGGTCGCGGCGAGCCGGGTCAGGACGACCTGCCGCAGCTCCTGCCCCGTGGCTGCGGTGATCAAGGCGGAGGAGAAGTCGGCGATCTCCTTGGCACG
>NZ_JBIAQV010000113.1:0-6299 GCF_042889305.1 Streptomyces sp. NPDC002619
GCCGGGCTGAACCGTTCGATCGCCGATGCCGGATGGGGGGTGTTCCTCGCGATCTTGAACGCCAAGGCTGAGAGTGCCGGACGGGAAGTGATGGCCGTGGACCCCCGCAACACCTCCCGGCGGTGCCCCGAATGCGGGCACACCGCCAAGGAGAACCGGCCCACACAGGAGAAGTTCCACTGCCAGGAGTGCGGTCACCAAGCGCACGCGGACACCGTGGGCGCTCTCAACGTTCTACGGGCCGGGCTGGCCCGTCGCGAAGCCCAACCGGCTTAGCGAGAAACCACCCCGTTCACGGGGTGGAGGAGTCACGACGACGATGGTCGCAGGCAGCACCGTGCCGGCCAACGGCACGGCTGCGGAATTCTCCGAGCGCAGTCCCCACCCCGGGGGTCCGCGGCTGCCGACGAGCGCTGCGGCGGCGAAGACAGCGGCGTGTCCGGCCCTGCGCCCGCGGCGGCGAAGGCGGCGGCACCCGGCCGGCCAGGACACGGGGCGCACCGCCGGGCTGGCGGCCTCTGGGCCCTTGCCCGGCGATACCCCTACCAGGCCACCGGCAGCTGAAGCGGGAAACGCCTGATCGTCTGCGTGTCCCACCGCAGTTCCTCCGGCGGCACGGCGAGCCGCAGATCGGGGAATCTCTCCACGAGCCGCCCGACGGCCACCTCCAGCTCCGCCATGGCCAAGGGCATCGCGATGCACCGGTGTCCGCCCCAGCCGAAGGTCATGTGCGGAGCGCTGGGCCGGCCGAGGTCGATGACGTGCGGGTCCGGGTAGCGCTCCGGGTCACGGTTGGCCGTCAGGTACGACACGTGGACGAAGTCACCCGCCCGGATGCGTGCCCCGTCCACTTCCACGTCCTCCAGCGCCACCCGGGGGATTCCGACCCCCTTGCGGAACGGGATGCAGCGGAGCATTTCGTGCAGCACATCGGTCAGAGTCTCGGGCCGGCGCCTGAGGTGCTCCATCAGCTCGGGACGGGTCAGGAGCAGGTAGACGATGTTGCTGATCTCACAGGTCGCCGTGTCCTGGCCACTGAGCGCCAACATCAGCGCCATGACCGCCAGTTCCCTGTCGTCCAGCTGCTCCTCACCTTCCCGGGCTGCGGCCATCGCGCTGATGAGGTCCGGGCCCGGTGAGTGGCGACGCTGTTCGACGAGTTTGGCGAAGTAGGCCGTCAGATCGGCCTTGGCTCTTGCAGCGGCTTCCTTGTTACCCGCGCCGACGACGAGGAGTTGGCGTACCGACTCCTGCATGCGGGGCCATTCCCCCTGTTCGATGCCAAGGAGGTCCAGGATGGTGTGCTGGGGAAGTGTGTCGGACAGGTGCTGGACCAGATCGACCGGCGGCCCCTGTTTCGCCATGTCGTCCAGCAGGACGTCGGTGAGCCGGATGATCCGGTGCCGCATGCCGTCGACCTGCTGCTGGGTGAAGGCCTGCGAGGCCAGGTGGCGGACGCGGCTGCTGAGCGGCGGGTCCATCACGTTGACCGACTCGGGCGAGACGATGGGCTCCGGCGTCATCCGGGGGTAGTCGTGGCCGATGATGCCCGCCCGGCTCAGCCGGTGGTCGGTGGTCACCTGCTTGACCGCGTCGAAGCCGGTGATCAGCCAGGCGTCCCTGTCGCCGTAGCGGAGCCGGATGCGCGCGGGGCGCTCGCGGCGCATCAGCTCCGCGAGCGCGGGGTCGAACTCCAGGGCTTCGCTGAAGTCGAACGGGCAGACGACCGTCTCGTTGTCCACGGTCATCCGCCGACTCCTAGCATGGGTACGACGTTGGTGGCACCCACGGCCCGGCGAATGGCCTGGGCGAGCTGGACGGCATCGCCGACGGCCCAGTAGTGGACGAAGAACAGGCGTGGTTCGTCGGTCAGGTGGTGATTGTGCAACTCGACGAGTTCGACGCCGCCGCGCCGCAGCGCCACAAGGGCGGCCTGGACCTCGCCGGCGATCAGCGCCAGGTCGCCGCTGACAGCGGCCCTTCCGCCGCCCAACGGCTGGAAGTTGGCGGCGGAGGTGGAGCCCAGCCCCGCAGGCAGCGCCAGATCGCCGTCGGCCACGATCTCGCGGCGGACGTAAGTGGACTTGTAGATCTCGCCGTCGGCGCTGCCCTTGACGCCCATGGCGGCGTCGATGGCGGTGGTGTCCAGGTCGACGGGCGGCGCGGGGGCGGCGGGTGGGGCGGGCGGGGTGCCGGTGCAGTCGAACGCGGCGCGCAGACCGCGGGCGACGGCGACCGGATCGTGGGCGTGGGCGTGCACATGAACCCACCAGACGTCCGGCTCGTGGGCGAGCAGGTGCTTGTGGATGGCCGTCTGCATGATCCCGTGCTCGTGCAGGACGTCGCTGAAGTGCTGCAGTTCGCGTTCGGTGACCACGACGTCGCCCATCAACAGCGTGCTGTGGTCGGCGTACCGGACGAACGACACGTGCGTGCCCAGGGCGAGCGCCGGGTTGATCCGAATGCCGTGGGAGAAGACCCTGAGGTCAGTGCGCGGCAAGCCCGTGTGGTACATGAACCGTCTCATGTCACCGGGTCGGCCCAGCGCCTGGCCCACCTCCGCCCAGTCCGCCAGCTGGGTCAGCACCGGCGCGATCAGGGCGCGGTTCTTGGGCCCGGCGGAAAGGGCGCGGGCGCCGGGCGGCACCCCGGTGAGTACGGGCGCCAGGGCTGCTGCGGTCAGCACACGGCGCCGGGACGCGGTGCGCGGGGAACGGGTGTCCTGCTGTGGTTCGTTGGCCATGTCCTATGCCTCCTGGCGCGATGGAAGCACGGCGGAGCGCGTGGAGCGGTGACCGGCACCGCCCATCCCGCCAAGTGGGCTATCCGGCTGCCGCCTTCGGGCCGCGGCGAGAGCGCGCCCGGCCGCGGGAGACAGCGGCGCGTCCAGCGCGCTCCGGCACAGCGCCGGCCACACCGCCCCGTTGCACCGGCACCGGCATGAACTGCGCATCGCTGCACCACGTTCCGGGACGCGGTCATTTGGCGGCAGGCCCGGAGAGTCCGGCCCCCGGGCCAGCCGTTGCCGGTCGTGTCCCGCCGAGTGGTGTACGGGACCAACAGGGAAAGGCACAGGCCACGTGCACGATCCGTCAATTGGCGACCCAAAATGGCTGACGTGTCGTCAGTTCCGCTTCGCCGCGGGTGACCGCCGCCACGGAGCCTGCCGGCGTGGCCTCGGGTGCCGGGCGCCCGCGCGCGAAGGAGGTGGGGCGGCGCGATCGGCACGGGCTGACGTGTCATCACTTGATCTCGTACCCCGAAGGGTGCGCTTCTTGTTGAGTGAGGTCGGTGAGAGGGCCGTGTCAGGCGTGGTGGCCGTCTCGTTGCGGTAGCTGGCACACCGGCCGACTCGACGGCACTGGCCTGCTGCCGTCCCGCCCGGTACGGCTGCCGCTCGCCGGCATCGACCCGGCCGGCGTCTACCGGCACGGCGAACAGCGCTAGTCCGGCAGCCACCTCACCACCGTCGGCCTGCCCGTGCAGTGGACCGCCGAGCACGACGCCGAACTCGTTGTGCTGCGGCGCGCCTGACGCCGTCCGCTCCCGATCCGGGCCGGCCCAACATCACGACGCCGTGGCGCGTAACCGCGCCACGGCGTCTCAAAGTCTTGGCGAATCGGCCGCACCCAGGTGAGGTGTCACCTGGGTGCGGCCGAGCCGAATCAGCAGGTGGCGTTCAGACCGGCCCAGTTGGCGCGGTCGTTGTAGCCGCCGTCGCCGGCGTCGCCGACCACCAGGTCGAGCGCCCGGACGCCGGTCAGGTCGATGTCGACCTGGCGGATGTCGTCGCGGGTCAGCACACCGCTGTCGAACAGCACCCGGCCGTCACCGATCACCTGGAAGGTCGACGTGCCGCCCTCCGGGCCGACGTTGCGCACCGCATCGTCGATGCCGACGGTCGCGGTCAGCCGGCTGCACTGGTCGCCGAGGTAGTAGCGGATCGTGGAGGGCGAGGCGACCCCGATACCGGTCGGGTAGACCTGGCCGAGCATGCTGATCGGCGACCCGCCACCGACGCTCTGGTCGACCGTCGGGCTCATCCACCCGCTGGTGGCGCTGATCCACTGGTGGTGCGAGAGTGCGACATCGCCGTCCGGCGCCGCCGGTGCGACAACTATCGGCGTGGACGTCTCCTGCCGCAGCCGTCCCTTGCCGATCACCTCGTACGACGTGCCGGCGGTCAGTGCGGCGTTGCCCGGCGCGGCGGTGGCCGGCAGGGTCACCGTGAAGGCGAAGGTCACCAAGTGGTTGGAGTCCAGCAGCTTCGGCGCTTCGCCGAGCGGTCGGGCCGTCCAGCCGGCGGGCACCGTCAGCTCAACCCGCGGCGCGAAGACCGGCTGCGCACCGTCGTTACGCACGGTGACCTCGACCCGGGCCTGGTCGCCGCCGGCGACCACCGGGGCGGCCCCGGCCGGCACCGCGTCGCCACCGACCTGCGTCACCTGCGGCAGGCCGGCGACGACGTGCGGAACACCGGGCTTGCCCGTGGCCGGGCCGACCCGGAACAGGGCCGCGCCGTGGGCCGGGACGGCGGCACTGATGGTGCCGGCGCTCTCGGTGACCTGGTTGGTCCAGGCGTTCTTCAGGGTGAACCGATCTCCGGACAGCCCGACCGCCGGCGCCGTCGTGGTCAGGGTCGTCGGGCTGTCGCCCCGGTTCAGCAGCACCACGGCACGGTCACCGTTGGCAAGACGCTTCACCCAGGTCTCCGTCGTACCGGCGGGCCCGACGCGGACGGCCTGGATGCCGGCGGAGTCCTGGTCGATCGCGAGTACATCGGGGTCCGCGAGAATGTCGAGCGAGGTCTTGCTGAGCTTGCGGACGTCGCTGCCGATCACCAGCGGCGCGGCCGCCACCGACCAGAGCGTCATCTGGGTACGGAACTCCTCGTCGGTCATCCCCAGCTCAGGTCCGAGGTAGTCCGGGTCGTTGAAGTGCCCCGGCCCGGCGGCCTCGGGGTGCCGCGCGTTCGCGTCGTAGTTCCGCAGCACGTCCTTGTACTTGATCTCGCCGACGAAACCCACATCCGTGTACGTCCGCCAGGACTGCGCGATCGCCGGTGCATAGGTCCAGGAGTGCGTCGACTGCTGCTCCTCCGGGTAGTTGCCCCAGTCCGGGGAGGTCACCGGGTTGCAGAGGTTGAAGATCATGGGGCGCCCGCTGGCGTTGTTCCGCAACGCCTGCGCGAACTCGGTGTAGACGGTCTTCGGGTCGAGGTTCGCGGCGATCCCGCAGAGGTAGTCCGCCTTGACCGCGTCGAACTCCCAGGCGGCGAACTGGTCCGCGTCGCGCTGGTAGTAGCCGTGGCTGCCGAGTCCGCACTTGCCCGGGATGTACGGGCCGGCGTCGGTGTAGATGCCGGCCTTCAGGCCCTTGGCGTGGATGTAGTCGACCAGCGGCTTCAGCCCGTTCGGAAACTGGTCCGGGTTGGGCACCAGGTCGCCGGCCGAGTTGCGTGGGGTCGGCGCCGCCCAGTTGCCGTCGATCCAGACGTACTGGTAGCCGGCGTCGCGCAGACCGCTGCTGACCAGGAAGTCGGCTATTGACTTGACCTCGGCCTCGGTCGGATCGCCACCCAGCGCGTAGTAGGTGTTCCAGCCCATGTACGGCGTCGGGCTCAGTACCTGCTGAGGTGCTGGCGCCGTGACGGCGACGGTGCCGGCCGCTGGGTCGGCGTGGGCGGGTGCTGACACGGCCAGCAAGCCGGTCAGGAGGACGAGGAGGACGGTGAGATGTCGTTTCACATCGGATCCTTCGATCAGGCGTGCCGACCCGTCCTGGTCGTGAGTCTGAGGTACCGCTCCCTCGTGGAGGGTGCGGCGGTCGGTCTTCGGACCAGTCAATGCCCGCGCGCCTGCGGATTGTTTCCAGGATCTTGCAGCGGTTACCGGCGCGTGTCAACAATAATTCCTAAATTACGAGTTACTAGTAGGGCTTCGTTAGGTGCCCCAACTGCCGTCCAGCGGATAGCGTGTGATCTTGTATCAGGTGTGACACCTGAGGAGATGTGCGAGGTCCGTCCCCGCTTGGAAGCGTTCGCGGCAGGGTGCGCTTCTTGTTGAGTGAGGTCGGTGAGAGCGCCGTGTCTGGCGTGGTGGCGAGCAACGCTCAGGACTTGTGGATCGGCTCCCCGGGAGCGCGCGAAGGGCGTACCTTCCCGGGTGATTGATCGACAAGTCACCGAGTAGGCCCGCGTTCGCAGCGCGGGTCGGGAAGGCACGCCCGGTGCGACGTGAAGTCACATCGCACGCAGAGTCCGCAGGGGAGGAGACGTGTCATGCGGACCTGACCAGTGA
>NZ_JBIAQV010000114.1:0-6244 GCF_042889305.1 Streptomyces sp. NPDC002619
CCCGCGCCAGCGGGACAGGGCTGGACGCAAACGCAGCATCACCGCCAGTGATGCCCGTTGTGCAAGCCCGGGACCTTCAGTCCCGGGTCGTTGACGAATATCCATGCGTGCGTTTGCGGGCCAGAGTGACGGGCACGCCAAATATGGAGTGTTTCGGACAGGAGGCACGCCCCGTGGGGAGCGACGGAACCGTCGCACGGGTGCGGCTGCCCGAATCGCTGTTGCACGCCCACGGGTGATCGTCACATCACCGCACGAGGGAGTTGCGACATCGTGGGAACTCGAACGAGCGGGCAGCGCCACCCGCACGACGACGCCCCTGACACCGAGGAAGCGTTCCGCAGGCTTGCTGCGCTTTCGCCGGGTGAGGAGCATGACACACTCCGTGAAGAGATCGTCGAGGCCTGGTTGCCGATGGCCGACCGGATCGCGGGACGGTTCCGCAGCCGCGGTGAAAGCTTCGAGGACCTGCGCCAAGTCGCGGCCCTCGGCCTGGTCAACGCGGTCGACCGCTACGACCCCGAGCGGGGCAACGCCTTCGAGAGCTACGCCGTGCCCACCATCACCGGCGAGATCAAGCGGCACTTCCGCGATCACATGTGGACCCTGCACGTGCCGCGCCGGGTCCAGGACCTGCGCAATCGCGTACGGACGTCCTGCCAGGAACTCTCCCATGACGTGTGTGACCGCTGGCCCAGCGTGAGCGAGATCGCCGAGCATGCGCACCTGAGCGAGGGCGACGTCCTGGTCGGCCTCGAAGCGCTGGAGAGCTTCAGCACGCTCTCGCTCGACGCCGATCTCCCCGGCAGCGAGGACGGCTACTCGCTGGGTGACTCCCTCGGTTCGTCCGACCCCGCCCTCGACACCGTAGTGGACCGCGAGGCCGTCAAGCCCCGCCTGGAGGTCCTCCCCGAGCGGGAACGCACCATCCTCTACATGAGGTTCTTCAAGGACATGACCCAGCGGAGCATCGCCGAGGAGCTCGGCATCTCCCAGATGCACGTCTCACGTCTGATCAGCCGGTGCTGTCATCAGGTCCGCGACGAGGTCCTGCAGGGCACCCGGGCGGCGTGAACGTGCGTGCCGCAACGCCGCGTGTTGCTCCGTCGACATCCCGTCGAAGCCGGCGCAGGGCGACTGCGTCGACGTGGTCTCGACGGGTGCACGGAGCACGCGCGACACGGTGCACCGCAGAAGCCCGGTGGAACGTCGGATCGGGGACAGGACGATGACTACGAAGGTTCAGGCAGTGGTGCGAGCCCTTCTCGACCGGGCAGGAGCGCACCTACGCGGCCCAGGCCGGTATCCGGCTGCGCAACACCCCGGCCCCGCTGTACCAGACCCTCGTGCTGGCGACTCTCCTCAGCGCCCGGATCAGGGGAGACATCGCGGTGGCGGCGGCCCGGGCACTGTTCGAAGCCGGACTGCGTGACGCGCGGTCGATGGCGGACGCGACCTGGCAACAACGCGTCGACGCACTCGGCAGGGGCGGCTACCGCCGCTACGACGAACGTACCTCCACGATCCTCGGCAAGAGCGCCGCTCTGGTCCTCGACCGTTACGACGGGGATCTGCGCCGACTGCGCGAGGAACCCGACCCGAAGAAGGCTCTACTGGACATACCCGGGATCGGGCCCACGGGGGCCGACATCTTTCTGCGCGATGTGCAGGGCATCTGGCCCGAATTCGCACCGTACGCCGACCCCAAGGTCCTGGACGGTGCTCGACGGCTCGGCCTGCCCGCCTCGCCGGAAGAGCTGGGCGGCTTCGTCGCCGGGCGTGACATGCCCCGGCTGGCGGACGGCCTGGTCCACGCCGCCCTCGACAAACACCTGGCCGAGGAAGTGCTCGCCGCGGCCGAAGGACGGTGACCCCGGGCGTCTCCTGCCGTACGAGACGCGAAACGAGGCGTCGGCACATGTCGAACCCAAGGGACCGCACGGATCGGAGAAAGGCGACAAGGGCGGGGGAGAGGGCGGCGGGGTCCCGCCGGACCAACGGTCCGACCACCGGTGGCCCCTGTCCTCGGCCGATCGGGTGCGGCACGCGCGCCGCGCGAGTGCTTCGTGCCGCCGGGACACCCGCGGCGCGGGCCCGCGGCAAGAGATGACGACAACACAGAAGACGTGTGAGGGCAGCGAGGAGGCGTTCTGTGGGACGCGAGCGGCACGACACCGTCGGCCATGGCAGGGACGTGACGTGACGGCGCGTCGCACGCGGTCTTCGACGTCAGGACCGGACGGGCGCCACCCCGGGGAGCGATTCGCGGACGCGGTCGACGCGCGGCTGCCGGTGCACGACGGCGGCGGCAGGCTCGTGCGCAAGGCCTTCCCCGACCACTGGTCGTTCCTCCTGGGCGAACTGGCGCTCTACAGCCTGATCGTTCTCGTGCTCACGGGCGTATGGCTCACGTTCTTCTTCCAGCCCGAGATGCGGGAAGTCGTCTACGACGGCTCGTACCTGCCGTTGCAGGGCGTGCGGATGTCCACCGCCTTCGACTCGACCCTGGACATCAGCTTCGACATCCGCGGCGGACTGCTGGTGCGGCAGATGCACCACTGGGCGGCGCTGGTCTTCGTCGGCGCCATCGGCCTGCACCTGCTGCGCGTCTTCTTCACCGGTGCCTTCCGCAGACCGCGCGAGATGAACTGGGTCATCGGCGTCACCCTGTTCGTCGTCGCCCTCGCCGAGGGGTTCGCCGGCTACTCGCTCCCCGACGACCTGCTCTCGGGCACCGGCCTGCGGATCGCGCAGGGCATCATGCTGTCCATCCCGGTGGCCGGGACGTATGTGAGCATGTTCGTCTTCGGGGCCCAGTTCCCCGGGCACGACATCGTCCCCCGGCTGTACAGCCTGCACATCCTGCTGCTGCCCGGGGCACTCCTCGGCCTGCTCACGGTCCATCTGATCCTCGTCTTCTACCTCAAGCACACCCAATGGCGCAGCCCCGGCCGAACGAACGCGAACGTCATCGGCAAGCCCCTCTTCCCGCAGTTCGCCGCTTCGTCGACAGGGCTGTCCCTCACCGTCTTCGGCGTCCTGGCGGCCCTCTCGGGCATCGCCCAGATCAACCCGGTGTGGGTGTACGGTCCCTACCGCCCGGACGAGGTGTCGACCGGCTCCCAGCCCGACTGGTACGTGGGCTTCCTGGAGGGCGCCCTGCGGCTGGTCCCGCCGTGGGAGACCTCCCTCGCCGGACACACTCTCATGTGGAACGTGCTGCTGCCGGCCGTCGTCCTTCCCGGCCTGCTCTTCGCGGTCCTGTACGCCTACCCGTTCGTCGAGCAACGGCTGACCGGCGAGGGGGCCGAGGAGCAGCACCTGTGCGACCGCCCGCGCGAACGGCCCGTACGCACCGCTCTGGGAGCGGCGGGCGTCACCTTCTACGGCGTGCTGCTGCTGGCCGGCGGCAACGACGTCGTCGCGGCGACCTTCAGGATCTCGGTGAACTCCCTGACCTGGGTGCTCCGCGTCGCCCTCGTCGTCGCACCGGTCATCGCGTTCATGCTCACCCGGCGCATCTGCCACGCCCTGCTGGACGCGGAGACGGAACGGCTGGCCGAGGGCGACGAGACGGGCGAGGTACGGCAGACTATGGCCGGCGGATACGAGAGCGACCACCGTGCCGTCGAGACGTTCCGGCCCGGTGCACCACGCAGGCTCAGTCCACCCGAACAGCGCCCCGACCCACGTACTGGAACACCATCCCGAGGACACCACGAGCCAGCACGCCGACGCCGATGAGGAACAGCCACAGCCCGTAGACCACACCGGTCGCGGCGACGGCGAAACCGAGCGCGGTCACCACCGGCCACGGGCTGTGCGGCGGGAAGAACTCCAACGGGCCGGTTCCGTCGGCCACTTCGGCATCGCCGCGATCCTGCGGGCGCGGCCCCTTGCGGCGGTACTGCACCGCGCAGAAGAACGAGACCAGCGCCGCCATGGCGAACGCGACGAGCAGGGCCGCCGTACCCGCCGGATCGCGCGACCAGAGTCCGTACAGGGCCGTGGTGCCGCCGAAGAAGACGGCGACACCACCGAAGAGCAGCGCTTCGGTCTTCATCGCAGCCCCTCCTCCCGGGCCTGCCGCACGATGGCGGGGTGGTGCAGGTCGAAGGCGGGCGCCTCGGACCGCACCCGCGGCAGGGCGACGAAGTTGTGCCGGGGAGGCGGACAGGTCGTCACCCACTCCAGCGAACGCCCATACCCCCACGGGTCGTCCTCGTCGACCCGGCGTCCGTGCCGCGACGTGTGCCAGACGTTGTAGAGGAACGGCAGGGTGGAGACACCGAGCAGGAACGCCCCCACCGACGACAGGGTGTTGAGCAGCGTGAAGCCGTCCGTCGGCAGATAGTCGGCGTACCGGCGGGGCATCCCCATCTCGCCGAGCCAGTGCTGTACCAGGAAGGTCAGCTGGAAGGCCGGGAAGAGCAGCCAGAAGTGCACCTTGCCCAGCCGCTCGTCGAGCATCTTCCCGGTGAACTTGGGCCACCAGAAGTAGAACCCCGCGAACATGGCGAACACCACCGTGCCGAACAGCACATAGTGCAGGTGCGCCACGATGAAATAGCTGTCGGTGACGTGGAAGTCGAGCGGCGGCGAAGCGATGAGAACCCCGCTCAGACCACCGAGCAGGAACGACACGAGGAACCCGAGCGACCACAGCATCGGCGTCTCGAACGACAGCGACCCACCCAGCATCGTCCCGATCCACGCGAAGAACTTGATCCCCGTGGGCACCGCGATCAGGAACGACATCAGGGAGAAGAACGGCAGCAGCACCGAACCGGTCGCGAACATGTGGTGCGCCCACACGACCGCGGAGAGCATGGTGATCGCGATCGTCGCCCCGATCATCGGCAGATACCCGAACAGCGGCTTGCGAGCGAAGACCGGGATGATCTCCGAGACGATCCCGAAGAACGGCAACGCCACGATGTAGACCTCGGGATGCCCGAAGAACCAGAAGAGATGCTGCCACAGCAGCGCACCGCCGTTCGTGGCGTCGAACACGTGCGAACCGAACTTCCGGTCCGCCTCCAGGCACAACAGGGTGGCCGTGAGCACCGGGAACGCGGGCAGCACCAGGATGGACGTGAACAGCACGTTCCAGGTGAAGATCGGCATCCGGAACATCGTCATGCCGGGTGCGCGCAGACACAGGATCGTGGTGATGAAGTTGACCGCGCCCAGGGTCGTGGACACGCCGGTGACCACGAGCCCCATCACCCACAGGTCCCCACCGGCGTCGGGGGAGTGGTAGGCGCTGTTCAACGGCGCGTAAGCGAACCATCCGAACGCCGCCGCGCCTCCCGGGACCAGGAACCCCGCGACGACCATCAGGCCGCCGAAGAGGTACATCCAGTACGACAGGGCATTGAGCCGGGGGAAGGCGACGTCCGGTGCGCCGATCTGCAGCGGCATCACGGCGTTCGCGAAGCCGGCGAACATCGGTGTCGCGAACAGCAGCATCATGATCGTGCCATGGATGGTGAAGAGCTGGTTGTAGGCGTGCTCGCTCATGAACTGCAGCCCCGGACGGGCGAGTTCGGCACGCATGGCCATGGCCATCAGCCCGGCCAGGAGGAAGAAGCAGAACGCCGTGACCATGTAGAGGCGACCGATCACCTTGTGATCGGTCGTGTTCGCCCAGTTCAGCAGCGTGCGTCCGAAGGAGGACGGGGCGGGGTGGTCCGTAGTCGCCTGGCCGACGTGTTCTGAGGCCTCGGTCATCGTCCGCCTCCGGGTCTGCTCATGGTCCGGCGGCGACACACGACCGGCCCGCGAGGTGGGAGCGGTGGTCGAGTGCCCGGCCGCCGCCGGGAAAACCGGTGCCCGGGGCTGGAAACGACGGCCCACCAGGAGATGGGCGACGCTGTTTCGAACCGGGATCCCGCGGCGACGCTACCGGCGTCCTACGGCACGGCCGCGTTCGCCACGCCCCGTGTCCATCGGATGAGGCGACCACCTACGGGGCGCAAGAGTACGGGCCGCCGCCCGGCCTGCAGCGCGGACGACTCGGGCCGGCAATGAAACCCCGCATGACGGTGGCCGTCCGAGGTACCCGGTGCGCATCGCGATCGTTGGGCTTGGAGGGACGGTGACTCCTCCACCCCGTGAACGGGGTGGTTTCTCGCTAAGCCGGTTGGGCTTCGCGACGGACCAGCCCGGCCCGTAGAACGTTGAGAGCGCCCACCGTGTCCGCGTGCGCCTGGTGACCGCACTCCTGACAGTGGAACTTCTC
>NZ_JBIAQV010000115.1:0-6228 GCF_042889305.1 Streptomyces sp. NPDC002619
CCACGGCGATGCCGACACCGCTGGTGACCCGCGATCCGGTCATCGCGCCCGCCGGCGTCACGGTCGCGAGGCCGGTCAGGCAGACGGTGGTCAGCGTGCCCAGGCGGAGGGCGGTGCTGCGGGCGGTGCGGGGGCGTGGTTTGCGGTGGCTCACGGGTGTTCTCCTTGCGCGGTCGTACGGGCGATGCGGGGCCGGGAGGTCACGTGGAGGCGGCATCGGGGCCGGGTGTCACGAACTGAGGGGGCCGGGGAAGCTCACGGTGGGTGTCGGGAAGCCGCTGGCCGGGGGTGAGATGGACGGTGTGACGCTGGGCGTACCGGCCGAAGGGCTGGGCGCGGGTGGCGTCGAGTTCTGTCCGCGGCTCGGGCTGGGGCTCGTCTTCTCGGTCGGCGTGGGCGGCGGCCTGGGTCTGGGCCGGGGTGGAGGCGCTTGCCGTGCTGGCTTCGTCGGACGGTAAGGCTGAGGGGCTGGGGGTGGGTGAGCTGGCCTGCCGTGTGGGGCCGGTGGGGTGGGGCGGCTCGGGCCGGGCGTCGTCCTGCGGTGTTTGGGCCGGGGGTGAGTCCGGTGTGCGGAGTGTGGGCACGCCGGGCTGGAGCAGGGGGACGATGGGCGGCTTGGGCGGGAGGGGCTGGGGTGTCATCCCGCCCAGCCAGGCCGCGGCGAGCGCGCCGGTGGCGGCCAGGGTGCCGACGCAGGCGGGTGTTGTTCTCGGTGGCACGGAGCGTGGCGCGTACGAGCCGCCGGTGACGCGGACGCAGAGGTAGGCGGCGCCGACCAGGGGGCACAGGAGCATGAACTCGCCGAGGGTGCCGACGAGTCCGACGGTGATCCGGTCGTCGGCGAAGGCGGAGAAGGTTCCGGCCGCCTGCTCGGTCAGGGAGCGCAGTCCGGTTTCGATGAGGCGGGGGAGGTTCCACAGGGCGTAGCCGAGTTCGGCGGCGGTGAGGGGGACCATCTGGAGCCGGATCCCCGGTACTCGCCCAGGCGTTGCAGTCCCGCCCCGGGCCGTAGGACGGGAAACAGCGGCTGCCCGCACATGTCCCGGGGATACACCCCGCCCGAGGGATGTGTTTCGTCCCGGGGATACGTTCCGTCCACGGGGAACGCCCTGTCCGCGGGATGTGTTCCGTCTGTGGGATACGTTTCGTCCGCGGGGTGTGTTGCGTCCGCGGGATGGTGTGCTGCGTCGGCGTCGCGCAGCGCCGTCCCCGTGGGAGCGGGGTCGTGGGCCCCCTGACCGTCGTCCACCGGTCACTCCTTTTTCCCCGGTTTCTCCCCGGTTTTCCCGGGTGCGGACCGTGCCGTCATGGGGCACGGTCCGCATGCCCGGCCGGCTGTTACTGGCTGATGTGGATGGACTGGTTGGCCTCGGAAGCCGCCATGGCCTCGGGGGAGTAGTAGTTCACCGCGGCGGACTCGTTGTGCGCGTCGACGTAGGCGACGTGCTTGGTGACGTGGGTCGTCTTGACGAAGCTGAACTTCAGCCGGCCCAGGGCCTCGCGGCTGGGCAGCAGTTCGGCGGACTCGGCGTTGAGCTGGTCGTTGTTCATGGTGGGTCCTCTTTCGGGGTGGGGTGGGTTACTGGCTGATCTTGATGGACTGGTTGGCCGCGGAGGCGGCCATGGCCTCGGGCGAGCAGTAGTTCGCCGCGGCGGACTCGTTGTGCGCGTCGACGTAGGCGACGTGCTTGGTGACGTTGGTCGTCTTGACGAAGCTGAACTTCAGCCGGCCCAGGGCCTCGCGGCCGGGCAGCAGCTGTGCGGACTCCGCGTCGAGCTCACGCATGCCGAGCATGGTGGTTCCTTTGCTGAAGGGGGCATGGGCGGCCGTGTCCGGTCCGGAGCGTCCATCCATGCCGGACGATCTGTCTGACGAGATTGGACAGTAGTCGGTGGCGGAAACCCTCGACAACCGCTTCACGCACATCGCCCCTTGCCAGACATCTCGCCCGCCGGGGAAAACCGCAGGTGGGGGCCGCCGTGACCGGACGCAGGGCCGGACTGGCGCGCAGCGCACCGCCACCCGATCGGGTCAACTCGGGGCCGTTCGGACCATGTTGGCGGGCCGGGCGGTGGCTATTCTCTCGTCCCGCGAGACGGGTGAACCGTCCGAAACCTCCGCGAGAGGGGTGCATGTGCTTGTCGTCCACGGAGCCTCCGCGACCGCCGTCGTGCGGGACAGGACGGGAGAGCCGGTGGTCCTGCTCTCCGGTGAACTCCCCGAGGCCCTCACCCCCTCCAGTCTGAACGACCTGATGAACCTGGCCGCCGCCGTCCTCGATGCGGAGGAACTGGAGCTGTTTGGGAAGTGCCTGGCCGCACTGCGCTGCGGGGAGAAACTCCACGAACGCCGCATCGAGGTGAGCGGGGCCGTCCTGACCGTCTACCGAGGCTGACCACGCCACCGACTGCGCGGAACACGGGGCGCATACGATCCGACGGCACAACGTTCCCGCATCCCGGGCCCCCGCCGACAACAATATGGGGAGAATTCTTCATCGCATTTCACGGGGCACCCGTAAACAAATTCTTCACCTTTCACGGGGGTTTTCTGAAAACCGCGACATGCCGGAGAAGGATCACCTTGAAGAGTGTTTCCCCCGCCTCGTTAACGAGACCCGAAAACACCGAATAAGCAGAGCTCAAAGCATGTCCCGGCATCATGTGACCCGTCGCCAATTGTGGTCCGGTGAGCCGCAGAAGAGCGGTTGGATGAATGAGCTCGGAGCAGTGGCCAAGTAATGTCTGGCACGCCATCCGGCAATTCACCGAAAGCAAGGAGAAACACGGTGAGAAAACTGGCACGCGCTACCGCGACGGCGGCCCTGACCGTCGCCGCGGTCGCCATTCCCCTGACGGGCACGGCCATGGCCTCCACCGCCGCGGCCGTCCCGGCCCATTCCCACCGGCTGCTGCACCAAGGCTATGACGACGACGACTACGGCCGGTGCGGGAAACACCGGCACCACCGGTGGGACGACTGCGGCAACCGCTGGGACTGGGGCGGCTGGAACAGCGGCTGGAAGAACCGCGACTGCGACGACCGCTGGGACCGGGGCGGCTGGAACAGCGGCTGGAAGAACCGCGACTGCGACGACCGCTGGGACTGCAACCGTCACCACTACTGACCCGCACTGACTCGGCCGCACCGCCCTGGGGCTCCCGGCAACGCCCGGGAGCCCCACGACCGTCCGCCGCCCTCGCAGCCGCCCCCTTGACGGCGAGGCCTTCTCGGCGGAACGAGCGATGCCCCGGCGGGACGAACTGCCGGGAACCGGACGGGACAGACGGGACGGACAGGGCGGACGGGACGGCCCCGGCCGCAGACGCACGCACAGCCCCCCGGCGGGACGGTTCCCCCCGCCGGGCCGTCCGCCGGACCGGAGGCTTCACACCGTCACCCGTGCCGCCCCGCCCGATGCCTGCGGGCCGCGCCGCGACCTCCCTGCCGCGCCGCGACCTCCCCGCCGGGCCGCCCCCGGGCGCCGGACCGGCCCGGCGGGCCATGGGCGTCGGGGGCCGCCCGGGCGGCCCCCGACGCCGTGCCGTGCTGCTTGCGCGAAGAGGCGTGTGCGCCCGCCCGGCCCGCTGGCGCCGGCATCTCCCGGACGGCCGGTCACCGGTACCCGCACGAGCCGCACGAGGGGACCGGCGCTCCCGCAGCCCATAGCCCGGCGATCTTCACCAGGCTCTGCAGACGTGCCGTCGGCGGGGCGTGCGCCAGGTGAACCCCTGGACGGTACGTGGGCCGCAGCCGGACCGTGCGGCCGTCCGCCGCAGCAGCGACGGCAGGCAGACGGACACCCGGTACCCCGGCACACACCGGGCCCCCGGGTCCGGGGGTGCGGTGCCCTCCGCCCGGACGGCACCCTGCTGCCGCTCCCTGACTCCGCACCCGGCCCACGCCCGGCACCGCCGCCGCCCGCCGTCACGCATTCTCGGCGCTGTGCAGGGCGGTGGCCGGCGGACCGCTCGGGCTCACCACCTGCGGATACCGGGGCGCGGCGCCGGAATCGGCAGGAGCGGCGACATCGGCCGCGCCGCCCTCGTCCCCGAACAAGCCTGGCAACGACTTTCGCCGAAAACTCCCTCTGCCCACCGCCTCGCGCAGCACAACGCCGGGCGCCGGGTGCGGTGGAAGAGCTCTGGAGTGTGCGGCTTTCACCGGCCGCCCGGCACCCCACGACGACCCGGCCTCCCACGGGGATTGGCGCGTGACCGCCGTGCGGGGAAGCGGCGGCGAGGCCGTCCGCGCCGGGCACCGCCAGCACACCGCACGCAGGCACCACATGACTGCGATCCGGGCCGGCGCCGATCCAGACAGGACTCATCACCACTGCATCAGGACCGACGGGAGCGGCCGGCGGCCGCCCTCGCGGCGCGCCGCCGCCGACGAGCCGCAGCCGCCAGACCCCCCGGACGCCCCGGCCCTGGGCGCGCAGGCCACGCCGGGCATTGACCTGGCCGGCGGCGCAGCGGCCCCGGCCGTCAGGCTCCCGCTCCACCACGACCGACTGGTGCACCGCATCCGCGGTCGGGCCAGGCACCGCGCCCGCGAGAGCCACCGCGGCGAGGCGGACCGGCGCCGAGGACGCCGCCGACGTCGCTGGCCGGGTCCGCGCCCCGCGCGGCCTGCATCCGTGACGCGCCGGCGACGACACCGCGTCATCAGCCCCACGGTCCTCACCGGTCGCCGCAGAGATCCGGCCGCCGGCCGTACCCGCACGGTCGACCGCCTCCGGGCCCGGCCCGCCGGCCCGGGCCCGCAACGGGCCTTCCACCCGACCGACCCGACCCTGTTGGCCGGCACCGGCCCGTTCACCCTGCTGACCGGCTGTCAGTCCCCGGACGCGATCCGCAGGGCCCGCGCCAGGGCGGCCGGAGACCCGGCTGCGCCAGCACCACGCTGTCCGCACCGAACCGCCGTGCCGCGCCGGGCGGCGGCACACTGGCCTGCCCGGGCAGGAGCCGGCCGCCGGGCTCGGCCGGGCCACCGGGGCCCGGCTGCGCGAGGACCACACCTTCGACGTGATCACCGGCTTGTTCGGCCCGGAAGTCACCCTCGGCGCCGCGCCTGCGCGGCCGTCTCACCGTCCCCGGCGCCGCTGCCGGCCGTCTCACCGCCTCCGGCACTACAGGGTGACTCACCGTCCCCGGCACCGCCGGCTCGGCGGTGCTGCGTCGGTGCGTTGGTGGGTCGCACCTGCGGGACGGGCGTGACGCACGGCGCGGTGAAGCGTTGAACCCGGCGGTCGTGGTGGCGAAGTGTCCGGGCCCGGGAGGACGTTGGGTGTGTCCGGAGAAAGGAACGTGATGAGTGCGGCAGCACGCACGGTCGTACGGCTTCGCAGTCACGGGTGCCGTACGAATCGTCCAACGAGGTTGGACGTCAGCCTCTGTAGCACCTGATGGCAGGCCGTTCAAGAGTGTTTGCTCAACCGCCGTGCTAGCAGGGAGAATCGATCTCGTGGCCAACGCACTGCAGGAATTGGTGAAGGACCGGCTGGAGCAGCAGGGCTGGTCCTACGGTGACGTGGCCCGGCGTGGCGGTATCCCGCGCTCGACGGTGCATCATCTGGCGACCGTGGCGCAGGTGACGCGGATGCCGCAGCAGGCGACGCTGGAGGGTCTGGCGAGGGGGCTGGAGCTGCCGCTTGACGCGGTGCGCAGGGCGGCCGCGGAGGCGTGCGGGATCCATCTGTACTTCGAGGACGGTGCGGGCACGGCGTCCGACCCGGAGATCGCCACGCTGATCGCGAGTGTGCAGCGGCTGTCGGAGGCCGACCGTCGTCATGTCACCGCGCTCGTGGAGTCCCTCTTGCGCAGCACCCCCGGGTGGGGCCGGTGACCTGAGTCGGAGGTGCGTCGGCGGTGTGCGGCGGCTTCGCGGACGGCCGTCGGGTCCGCGTGGCGGCCGGCCGCGGCGCCCGGGGCGGGTGCCGCGGCCTGGCTGGTGGGCGGGTCGCGTTCTTCGGTTTCTCCTGCGGTGTTCTGACACCGGCCCGTTCGGCACCGGTGTCGGTGTCGCGTGCGGGACGTCGGGTCGCAGTTCGCTGGAGAGGCTGTCGGGGCGGTGTCCGTGGGAACGCGGGTGCCGTTCGGGGGCCGTGCCGGGGTGCCCCTGGTGCGGGCGGCGGCGATGGCGTGGCTTTGGTCGTCAGCTGGCGGGTCCGGTGATGGTGGATGTGAAGATGGTTTTGCTGTTCTGGCGGCCTGTTACTTCGATGG
>NZ_JBIAQV010000116.1:0-5966 GCF_042889305.1 Streptomyces sp. NPDC002619
CCGCCGCGATCTGGCACAACGACGCCACCGGACAAACCGTCCTACGCTCACTGATCGCCTACGATCACTGACCCCTTGGACTAGATCATCTAGGCCGAGGTCTGTGCCGACATCGGGCGTGACCGGAGGCGGGTGTTCGGGGTCGGTGTCCACGACGAACGAGTAGACGTACCGCCCGGCCGCATCCTTGATCACCGTCACCGTGGAAGGCCGCGTTCGGCCGGTAGCGGCCTGATCTCGCCGATTGCCCGGCCGATCGTGGAGGACCCGACCTGGTGATCACGCCGAGGGCCTCGTGGGTCGCACCGGTGCGCAGGTGGAAGGGTGGCCGGCAGTCGGTCGGCAAACACCAACGCGCATTCTGGCCCAGCGCCCGCCGGACGCCGCCGGTCGCCGCGGCGCCGCCGGCTGCGTCCGGACGCGCAGGGCGCCTCCCACTGCGGCGCGCGTTCGGTGACAAGCTCGCCAAGGTGTTCCCGCGACAGCCCGCAGAAGGCGTAAGGGGACATGACCGCGCGGGCCTGACCAAGGTCACCTCGGCAACCCAGTGGGCCACCGGCACGTCACCGCCTGCGTGAAGACGCGGTCAGGCGGGCTGCCACAGCTCGACCCGATTGCCCTCGGGATCGGTGACCCAGCCGAATCGACCGACGCCCTCCATGTCCTGCGTTTCCTTGGCCACGTCCGCTCCCTTGGCGCGCAATTGCGTGAGCATCGCATCCAGGTCGCGGACCCGGAAGTTGAGCATGCTCTGCTGGGCGCGGGACCCGAAGTAGTCGGTCTCGGACTCGAACGTCGCGAACACCGTCGGCCCGGTTCCCTGATGCCACAGGCCGTTCTCATCGGCGTCCAGGCCCAGGCAATCGCGATACCACGCGCTCAGGGCCGCCGGGTCGGCGGCCCGCATGAAGTAGCCACCGATTCCAAGCACACGTTCCATGCCGCCATCTTGCCAGGACGGCGATCGGGCGGGCCGGCACCACACCATCGCCCGCTTCACCCCCGTCACAATCGCGGGAGGACTCGTAAGGACTCGCTTCACCACCGCCCTGAAGGTATCCACGGGGCACTGCGAATGATCCCGGTAGCCGCAGTCAGCGAAGAGCGGGTCCGCTCTGCGGCCAGGCCGACCACCTTGCCGCATAGCGCCAAAAGGGCGTCAAGCAGGGGCAGGAGCTGGGTCGTTGCGGTTGCCGACGGTCAGGGCGGCCGCGAGCGGGTGCGCCCTGCCCGTCCGTGATCACGTGGTGTGGGGAGCCCGACGGGCCGCGCAATGGGCCGGGCGGATTGGCCGTGACTCCGGTCAGCGCGCCCTGCTGAGCAGAGGTGCGAACGCGCCGCCTGCTGTCTCAGGGCTTCCTCCGGCCCGGGCCGTGTGCGATCCGGCCGGTTCGCCGCTGTGGTGCATGAGCCTTGTCCACCATCGGGGGCGCTGCCGTCGAGATCCTAGTGGGGCAGCGTCACGGGTCCAGTACGCCGCGGCGGCCGCCCGGGCCATCGCCGTCCGGGAGGAGAGGTGGCGCGGCAGTTTGCTCATCCGTCACGGCCCATACCTGTACCGGGGCGGTGCGTTGGAGGACGCGGGCTGGTCGTATGCGAGGGCCGTCGGCCGCAACAAGGCTGCCGGGCGGGCAGCGGCTTGCGGCCGCCGATGCGGCGTGCCGTCATGCCTCGGATCCCCTCCGTGTCGGCCGCCGTCACTTGCCGAGGTCGTCCTTGGCGTCGCGCAATGCACGCATGGCATCGGCGAGTTTGCCGAACCCGTCGCATCCGAGGGGGGTCAGCACCCGGGCGCGCAGGACCTGTGTCACCGCCTGGGAGATGGCCTGGGCCGTGTCCTGACCCTGGTCGGTCAGTTCGAGGTAGGTGAGGCGTCGGTCGTCCTCGCACGTCATACGCCGGGTCAGACCAGCCGCGCAGAGCCGGTCGGCAAGCTTGGTGAACCCGCCGCTGGACATGCGTGTCTCGAGTGCCAGGCGGGTCATCGGCATCCCGTGCTTGGGGGCGGCGAGCAAGCACACCAGGACGTGGGCGAAGCCTTGGCCGAGGTTGAAACGCTTGGTCAGCTCGCTGGCGAGAGAATCCTGTGTGGCGTGGAAGCCCTGCATCACCAGCAACCACCCGTCAAGCAGTTCACGATCAATGCTCTGGTCGGCACCCCGGCCCTCGCCACCCTCGGCCGGTGGTACCGCGCCGGTCAGGTCCCTCGTTTCGGTCTCCATAGCAGCCTCAACTCCCTGGCGGCGCAGATGTTCCTGATCACTCAGGAGTGTAGGTCCAGCCGTTGGAGGAGGGCGCGGGTGGCCAGTCCGCTGGTGATGCCGAGGCCTGTGGCCGCGGCTGTCCACCACGGGGCCCAGGGAAGCAGCCCCGCGGCCCGGTCGAGGGACCAGCGGCCGGGCCCGGTGAGCGTCAGTACGGCCGGCAGGATGATCAACATGAGCGGGTACTCGTAGCCGTCGTTCTGCACCCAGAGCCCGTTGCGCCGCTTGACCGTGACCGCGACGGTCATCACTCCCGCTGCGATGGTGGCCGCCAGGGGGGTGAGCGCCCCTACGCAAAGCAGCAGGCCCGCAGCGATCTGCCCGCCTCCCGCGGCGGCCGCAGTGAGCCGGCCGCCGCGGAACCCGTCTGCTTCGAACTCTGCCGCTCCGCCGTCGATCCCGCGGCCGCCGAGGCGGTGGCTGACCTTCTGGATCCCATGCCCGGCGTACAGCAGGCCGACGGCCAGCCTCAGCATGAGCAATCCGGTGTTCATCACACTCTCCTCAAGGGTGGGTAGGTGGTGCGGCAGCGCTCGGTTGCGGTGCCTTACAGGACGAAGCAGGCGTCGAAGATCTCGGGTGCGGTCTCGGGGGTGAAGCCACGGGCGGCACGCCACTGGCGGTGCTGTTCGGATTCGGCGACGGCTTGGCCGAGGAGTTCGGCCTGTCGCGCGCCCGAGATGCTGGGCTTGACGGTGGCCTGGTAGCCGCCGAAGTGCGCCACCGGGCTCCACAGGGGGCTGACCCGCGGGAGCTGCTCGTCCAGGCCCTCGTACTCGCCGGCGGCGTAGACGATGCGGCCGCCGGTGATGGTGAGCAGCGACTCGATATGCGGGATGTCCTGCTCGGGGACGGTGAAGAAGTCGTCGGAGAGGATGGCCAGGTCGCCGTAGTAGCCGGGGGCGAGGATGCCCTTGACGTCCTGCTCTCCGGTGAGCTGGGCGCCGGCCTGGGTGTACATCTCCAGGGCGGTCTCGCGGGAGACGCGGTTCTCCGGCGGGTAGATCGCCAGGTCGCCGATGGTTCGGCCGGAGACCAGCCAGTGCAGGGCGACCCAGGGGTTGTAGGAGGACACCCGGGTGGCGTCGGTGCCGGCGCCGACGGTCAGGCCGCGGTCCAGCATGGCGCGGATCGGCGGGGCCTCGGCGGCGGCTCCGGCGCCGTAGCGGCGGACGAAGGCTTCGCCCTGGAAGGACATGCGGTTCTGGACGGACACGGCGCCGCCGAGGGCGGCGATGCGGTCGAGGCTGTCGCGGGAGACGGTCTCCGCGTGGTCGAACAGCCAGCGGTTGCCGGCGGGGAAGAGGCCTTCGGCGGCGAGCTTCTCGAAGACGGCGAGGTCGCGGCGTATGGTCTCGTCGTAGGTGGCGTGCAGGCGGAAGCCCCAGCCGTTCTCCATCAGCAGACGCACGGCCTGTTCGAACTCGGCTTCGAAGGGTCCGAGTTCCGGGCGGGGCTGGGAGAAGTTCTCGAAGTCGGCGGCGGCCCAGGTGAGGTTCTCACCGGCGCCGTTCAGCCGCAGCCACTCATCGCCGTCTCCGGGGCGGACCATGCCGATCCAGCGCTTGAGGTCGTCGATCTCCTGCCCGCCGGTCTGCGGGAAGAGGTGGTAGGCGATGCGCAGCGACAGTTGGCCGTCCTTGGCCAGGTCGATGACGGTGCCGTAGTTGTCGGGGAAGTTCTGGAAGCCGCCGGCGGCGTCGATGGCGGAGGTGAGGCCGAAGCGGTTGAGTTCGCGCAGGTAGTGGCGGGTGGAGGTCTTGAGGTCCTCGCCCTGGAGGGTGGGGGCCTTGGCCAGGGTGGAGTACAGGATCAGGGCGCCCGGGGCTGCCAGCAGCATGCCGGTGGGTTCGCCGTTAGCGCCACGTACGATCTGCCCGCCGCGGGGGTCGGGAGTGTCCTTGGTGAAGCCGGCCGCCTGGACGGCGGCGTGGTTCATGATCGCCGACTGGTAGAGGTTGAGGACGAATACGGGGGTGTCCGGGGCTGCGGCGTTGAGCTCGGAGACGGTGGGCAGGCGCTTCTCGGCGAACTGGTCGGCGGAGAATCCGCCGACGACGCGGACCCACTGGCCCTTGGGGGTGCGGGCCGCCTGCTCGCGCAGCATGGCCAGGCCCTGGCGCAGGGTGGGCACGCCGTCCCAGCGCAGTTCCAGGACGTAGTTCAGGCCACCCCGGATGACATGGAGGTGGGAGTCGTTCAGGCCGGGGATCACCCGGCGGCCCAGCGCGTCGACCACCCGGGTCTTCGGGCCGATCAGACGGACGATGTCGGCGTCGTCGCCGACCACCGTGACCTTGCCGTCCTTGATCGCGACCGCGCTGGCCTGCGGACGGCGCGGGTCGCCGGTGTAGACCTTGGCATTGCGCACCACCACGTCCGCGATGTGGGCCGCAGGTTGCTCGATGCCGAGGTGCACATTACGCACCGTGGCCTCGGCGGTGATGGGGGGAAGGCCAGCCACAGGCATAGTGGCCATGGAAATCATCTCCAGTATGTGGGGGGTTCTCAGAAGCTGTGTGAGGGTGAAGCGGCTGCCGCGGGTTCGCAGCAAGGCGGAAGAGTGGCCGGCTTTGCGTCAGCGGGAGGATGAGCTGCGCGGCACGGCCAGGACGGCAGCAGCGGTACCGAACGTGCTCACCAGCAGGGGCCAGCCAGGCCCCGTGTGTTGCACGAGCAGGGCTCCCCCGAGTGCGCCTGCCAGCATCGCCAGGACTGAGGCCAGTCGGCGGCCGGCACGCGGATTGGTACCGCCTGCCAGAGTCGAGTCGGACGCCAGTCCGGTCAGCGTGAGCGTCAGCACCGTCGTGGTCACATCCGGCACGGCGAGTTTGCGCACCGTCCCGTTGCGCAGGCCCATGGCCAATGCGATCAGGGCGATGAGCACATGGACCGCGTGGCTCGCGGCGAAGGCGACCGTGGTGGCCGTGGCCAGGAGCGCCGCTTCCAGCATCAGGATCCAGCGCAGCCAACACGGCGAAGTGCGGCGGCGCATCACGGTCTCCAGACGACCGGCGATCCCCGCTCCGACCAGGAAGGCGGCCAGCGACACCAGCGAGCCGAGCACCGAGAAGCCGGGGACACCGGCAGCGGCGAAGCCGATGATGACCACGTTGCCGGTCATGTTCGCGGTGAAGACGTGTCCCAGACCTAGGTAGCTGATCGCGTCGATGAGGCCGCTCACCGCCGTCACGGTCATGAGGGCCGGCAGCAGCGGCTCACGACCGCCCGGCGCGCCAGGCACCGAGGAATGATTGAGGTTCACTGTCGTTTCCTTGACTCACGCCCCAGACCCGGTCCGGGGTGTTCTTGCCTGCATACGAGGACCGACGGGCCGGACGCTCGCCGCAGGCACCGGCCGGCTCCGCGGCCGCCTCCAGGACCCGGTCGCCGATCCCGGGGCAGTGCCCTCAGCCACCCGGCCCACAGCCCGCGCGGACCGGACGCTGCCCCAGCACCCGCAGCCCACGCGGACAAGGCGCTGCCCGGCACCAACGGAGGCCGGCGGCCGTGCTCGGTCCCTGATGCGACGGCACCCTTCGGGGCCGTCCAACCGGCCATCGCGCGCGTGCAGTTCGGCGTCGGCCTGCGGCAGGAGGCATTTCCCCTGCGGTGCGCCGGGTCATGCGATGACGTCCGCGTTGCTGGAGCTGGGGACGGTGGGTGCATTTTTGGTCCCGGGCAGTGGGCTGGTGCCGGTCC
>NZ_JBIAQV010000117.1:0-5755 GCF_042889305.1 Streptomyces sp. NPDC002619
CAGCCGGTCCGTGAAACAGGAACCCGTAAGCCGGGCGACCGGCCGAACCCCCTCATAAGGGAATCCCCCTCGCTCACGAGGGGGAGGAAGTCAAAGCGCAGAAACCGTTGTGGAGCGGCGCCGGAGCGCCGGTGGAGCGGCAATTAATTAGGGGTTTTCCCGCATTCAGGCCGGGGTCAGGTGCCCGGTTAATAGGGGTTGGATGGCATTATGCCGCGTAATATCCGCCCCGCATACTGGGTCGCATGGCGAACCCCACAGTGCTCACGGAGCAATTACCGCCGATCGCCCAGGAAACCGGGAGTGATTTTTCCCGCCTGTCGCGCAGAATTTCCGAGGCGGGGCTGATGGAACGGCGTCCGGTCTACTACACCCTGCGATTCGGCGTGGTGGCGCTCGCACTCGTGGCGAGCTGCGTGGCGTTCGCCGTGCTGGGTGACAGCTGGCTGCAGCTCCTCGTCGCGGTCGTGCTGGCCGTGGTCTTCGGGCAACTCGGGCTTGCGGCCCACGACCTGGCCCACAAGCAGGTGTTCTTCCGCCGCCGCCCCACCGAGGTCGGCGGGCTGATCGCGGCCAACGCGCTGCTCGGCATGAGCTACGGCTGGTGGATGAACAAGCACACCCGCCACCACGCCAACCCCAACCATGAGGACAAGGACCCCGACGTCGCGCCCAACCTGCTGGTGTGGTCGCGCCGGCAGGCGAGCGTGGCCCGCGGACTGCCGGCGTTCATCGGCCGGCACCAGGCCGTCCTCTTCTACCCGATGCTCACGCTCGAGGGGTTCAACCTCAGCGTCGCCAGCGTCCGGGCCTTGTTCACCCCGTCGATGAAGCGGCCCCGTCTCGAAGGGGCCCTGCTCGTCGCGCACTTCGTGGTTTACTTCGGCGCGATATTCACCGTGCTCTCGCCCGGCAAGGCGGTCGCCTTCGTCGCCGTGCACATGGCGCTGTTCGGCATCTACCTGGGCTCGGTGTTCGCCCCCAACCACAAGGGCATGCAGATGGTCACCGACGGTCAGGAACTGGACTTCCTGCGCCGCCAGGTGCTCACCTCGCGCAACGTACGCGGCGGACTGGTCGTCGACGCCTTCATGGGCGGCCTCAACTACCAGATCGAGCACCATCTGTTCCCCAGCATGCCGACCCCCGCCCTGCGGCAGGCCCAGCGAATCACCGAGGAGTACTGCGCCGAGCTGGGCATCCCGTACCACCAGACGGGCCTGGCCGCCTCCCACCGCGAGGCCCTGCGCCACCTCAGGAGCGCCGGCGACCCCCTGCGCGCCGCGCGGCGCTGAGCGTCACCACCCACCCTCCACCGAGACGACGGGCCGTCGGCGGACAATCCGCCGACGGCCCGGACGCGTGCGGGCACGGGCGCCGTCAGAGCCCCAGCTTGACCTGGGCGCCGCCGTCGATCTTCAGGTGCAGTCCGGTGACGTAGCGGGACTCGTCCGAGGCCAGGTAGACCACCGCGTGCGAGACGTCGCCGGGGGTGACGTACGGGATCGGCATGGCCTGGATGCCGGTGAAGATCGGCAGGGCGTCCTCGCGCGTCGGGCCCTCCTTGTCGGGCATGAACGCCTGGTAGACCGCGTCGTTCAGGAGCATGTCCGTCTCGACGTTGGTCGGGTGCACGGCGTTGACCCGGATCGCCTGCTGGGCCAGCAGCTGGGAGAGGGTGTTGACGTACTCGACCAGCGAGTGCTTCGCGAAGCGGTAGCCGGCGAATCCCGGGCCGGCCTGCGACACGTCCGCGTGCCCCGGCTGGAGGCCCACGATGGAGCCGACGATGATGATCGAGCCGCCCTCGCCGAGGTGCGGCAGCGCCGCGTGCACCGTGTTGACGGCACCCGACAGGTTGATGTCGACGGTGTCGACGTAGGCGTCGATCGGGCGGCCCGCGCCGATGGGCAGGATGCCGGCGTTGGGAATCACCACGTCCAGGCGGCCGAGTTCGGCCACCCCCTCGTCGATGGCCTGCCGCAGCGCGGCGCGGTCGCGGACGTCGGCGACCCGGACGACCGCGCGCTGCCCGGTCTTGCGGACCAGGCGGGCCGTCTCCTCCAGGTCCTCCGTGCTCGCCAGCGGGTACTCCACGCTGCCGACCTCGCCGTCGCCCAGGTCGATGGCGAGGACGTCCGCGCCCTCCCCCGCGAGCCGCACGGCGTGGCTGCGGCCCTGGCCCCGGCCCGCACCGGTTATTACTGCTACTTTTCCTGCCAGCCGGCCCATGGGGCCCTCCTTCGTATTCGGTGCAGTCCACCGGAGTGCAATGACTCGCCTCATTATTGGCGCGTTCGCATGGCCCACAACGCACCAATAACCCCTAAACAGATAGGGGGATGCCCGAAAAAAACCGGGCACTCGGCGGCGCGTTCACGACAGGGGTGTCTCGCGGTCCACGGTTCGTCCCGCGTTCCGGCGTGACCGGAGTGAAGCGCGGTACGGTCTTCGTGCCGGGCCCTGTCTCCAGGCCCTCTCATGCCGTCGACCGGAATGAGAGACAATCTTCCCGTGCTGTTCACGATTCTGGGGCCGATGGAAGCGCGGACCGCCGAGGGCGAACCGCTCGAGCTCGGCGGCGCACGGCTGCGGTCGGTTCTTGGACTGCTGCTGGAGGACGTGGGCAAGGTGGTCTCCACCGAGCGGCTGATCGACGAGGTGTACGGCGACGAGCCGCCCGCGAGTGCCGCCAACGCGCTGCAGTCCCAGATCTCCCGGCTGCGCCGCCGGCTCGGCGTCACCATCGAGTCGCTGCCGCACGGTTACCGCCTGGATGTCGACCCCGACGACATCGACGCCCACCGCTTCGAACGGCTGGTCAGGCAGGGCCGCGAGGCGCTCGGCCACGGCGACCACCGGCGCGCCGCCGCCCTGCTGCGCGAGGGGCTCGGCCTGTGGCGCGGGCCCGCCCAGACCCAGGCCGCCGTACGCCTGGAGGAGCTGCGTCTGGCCGCCCTCGAGGACCGTGTCGAGGCCGAGCTCGCCCTCGGCGAATCGGGTCCACTGGTACCGGAGTTGCGGCAGTTGGCCGAGGCGTATCCGCTGCGCGAGCAGCTGAGCGGACTGCTGATGCGGGCGCTGCACGCCAGCGGACGGCGGGCCGAGGCGCTCACGGTGTACGAGAAGACCCGGGCCACCCTCGCCGAGGAGCTGGGCACCGACCCGTCGGCCGAACTGTCCCGTCTGCACCAGGAGTTGCTGCGCTCGGACGGCTCCCCCGGGGGGATCACCCCGCGCGGTGTGCCCGCCCAGTTCACCAGCTTCGTCGGCCGCGACCAGGAACTGCACCGGATCCGCGAACTCGTCGCCAGCGCACGGCTGGTCACCCTCATCGGACCCGGCGGCGTCGGCAAGACCCGGCTGGCCGTGGAGGCGGCGAGCCGGGAACGCGCCGACGACGTCTGCTTCGTGGAGCTCGCCCCCCTGGAGGACGGCGGCCAGATCCACGCCGCCGTCCTTACCGCGCTCGGTCTGCGGCCCGGCGCCGACGGCGGGCGCGGACCCGAGGAACGCCTGGTGACCGCCCTGGCCGAACGCCGGCTGCTGCTGGTCCTGGACAACTGCGAGCACGTCGTCGAGGACATCGCCCGGCTGGCCCGGCGGCTGCTCGGCGCCTGCCCCGGCGTACGGATCCTGTGCACCGGGCGCGAAGCGCTCGGCCTGACCGGCGAGGCGCTGTGCCCGCTGTCCCCGCTGGAACGCCGCTCCGCCGTACAGCTGTTCACCGACCGGGCGGCGGCCGTCTCGCCGGGCTTCGCCCTCGACGCGGAGCGGGCCGGCGTCGTGGAGTGGATCTGCACCGCCCTGGACGGGCTGCCGCTCGCCCTCGAACTCGCGGCGGCCCGGCTGCGGACCCTGAGCGTCCAGGACATCGCCGCCCGCCTCGACGACCGGTTCAAACTGCTCTCCCGGGGCGACCGCACGGCGGACCCGCGCCACCGCACACTGCGGTCCGTCGTGGAGTGGAGCTGGGACCTGCTGGACGCCGACGAGCGGGCCCTGGCCCGCCGGCTGACCGTGTTCGCAGGCGGCGCGACCCTCGCGGCGGCCGAGGCGGTGTGCGGCCTGCCCGACACCGAGCAGCTGCTCGACTCGCTGGTGGGCAAGTCGCTCGCCGAGACCCGCGAGGGCCGGGTGACGATGTTCGAGACGGTGCGCGCGTTCTGCGCCGAGCGGCTGGTGGAGTCCGGCGAGCAGGAGGAGTTCCGCCGGGCGCACGCCACGTACTTCCTGGACCTCGCACAGCGAGCCGAGCCGTACCTGCGCCGTACCGAACAGGTGGAGTGGCTGGCCGTCCTCGGCGCCGAGCAGGGCAACCTGGAGGCGGCGCTGCGCTGGTCGGTGACCGCGGACCCCGACGTCGCGCTGCGCCTGGCGGCCGAGCTGACCTGGTACTGGTGGCTGCGCGGACTGACCGTGGAACACGCCACGCCCACCGCGACGCTGCTGACCGCGATCGGAGAGCGGCCGCCGCCCGGCCTGGACGAGGAGTACGCCCTGTGCGCGCTCAACGCCTACACCGAGTGGGCCCTGGAGCCGTCCGTCGACCGGGCGGAACCGGCGGAACACCAGTGGCTCGACCGGGCCGACGCGGTGCTCCTCGCCATCGACAGACCGCTCAGGCGTCCGATCCTGACCGTGCTGCGGGCACTGATCGCGGGTCCCGGCCGGGCCGCCGACGAGGCCACCCGGCGCCGGCAGATCGGTCCCGAGCCGTGGTCGAGGGCGGTCGGGCTGATGGGGGACGGGTTCCAGCCGTGGTTCGGCGGACAACCGGAGGAGGCCGAGGCGCAGTTCGCCACCGCACTGGCGCACTTCCGGCAGACCGGGGACCGCTGGGGCATGGCCAACTGCCTCGATCCGCTGGCCATGTTCGCCGACTGGCGCGGCGACCAGGAGCAGGCGCTGGCCCACCTGGACGAGGCGATGGTCCTGGTCGGGCAGCTGGACGCGCCCGAGGAGATGGCGGGCCTGCTCTGCCACCGCGCCGACGCCCTGCTGCACTGCGGGGACTTCGAGCAGGCCGGAGCCGACTACGGCCGGGCCGCCGAGCTGGCCCGCCGAGTCGGCAGCTCCGACAAGGTGGCCGCCGCCCAGCTGGGCCTCGGCGACCTGGAGCGGCTGAGGGACAACACGGCCGGGGCCCGGGAGTGGTACGAGCGGGGCCTGGCGTCCTGCGGGGACCACTGGTTCAGCGGGTCGCTGATACAGCGCCTGCACACCGGCCTGGGCCGTGCCGCCGAGGCCGAGGAGCGAGGGGAGGAGGCCCGCTCCTGGCACGAACTGGCGCTGCGCACGGCCCTGGAGCTGCACACGCCGGCCGACCTGGCACAGGCGGCGGAGGGACTGGCCGGGCTCGCCGTGCTGGAGGGTGCGGGGGAGCGGGCGGCGCTGCTGCTCGGCGCGGGGGTGTCTCTGCGCGGCATGGCGGTCGCCGGGGACCCGGATGTGGTCCGCACCGCGAGCGCGGCCCGCGCGCTGACCGGGGACCAGGGGTACGCCGGCGCCTATGCCCAGGGTTGGGCACTGTCCCTGGAGGCGGCACTGGCGGTGCTTGATCAGCAGCGGTCGGAGGGAGTCGGCTGAGGCGGTGCCGGTACTGCAGTTGGGCCGGGGGGGGGGGCTAACTGCTGCGGGTTTCGTCATCGAATCTCAGTGTTTCTCAACTTCTGTTGCAGCTCGGGGTGTTGTCGGTGGCGGTCGGTAGGCTGATGGGGTGATCGTTACGCATGCCTACCGATTCGCTTTGGAC
>NZ_JBIAQV010000118.1:0-5562 GCF_042889305.1 Streptomyces sp. NPDC002619
CTTTCGGCATCAGGTAAGCCATCGAACCCAGGAACCTCCCTCCAATTCCTCCCGGCTGAACCGGGGATACGGCAGAGCGCCTCGTGGCGCACAAGGTCTCTTCCACCCGCCATCTGGGTCCGGCGACCCGGACCAGCTCGGTCAGCGGCACCGGCTGGTGTGAGAAGCAGCGGCAGTAGGCGAGTTCGCCGGTGGCACGGTTGCGGCGGATCAGCATTTGGTGGCGGCCCGGGCAGGGGTCGGCCAGGGCGATGACCGCCCAGCCGTAGAAGCGGTGCCCCTTGGCGCCGGCCCCTGCCGACAGCTTCTGCCAGGCCCGCTTCGGCACCTTCGCGGCCAGGGCATCCGCGCGGAACTTCCCCGCACCGGTGGTGACTATCCGGAAGGCAGCACGGCGCACGCCGACACGACCGCGCCCTGCGCCACTCTCCTGGTTCTCATGGAACGACGACACCGCATGCCCCGGCCGCGAGGCCAGAGCAGGCGGTGCTTCATAACGGGTTCGCCGCCGGACGCGTCGCGGCCCATCGTCGGCCCGTACGCGTACGAAGGCCGCGTACGGGCCGCTCGCCATGTACCGCCTAGTCGTCGATCGCCGCCCCGTACAGCGCGTCCGTCGGCAGGCCGCCGAACGCGCTCGGGCCGTAGTTCCAGGAGCCGGAGGTGGTCAGGCCCGAGCTGCGTGCGGAGAACACCCAGACGTAGCCGTCGTTCGTGTTCTCACCGGGTGCCGAGGCGAGCAGGCCGAAGCGGCCGTCGTCGTTCGGGTCGGTGAAGGAGACCTGGCCGCCGAACTTGTCGCCCTTCTCGACGGCGCCCGGGACGTTCGCGGTGCCCTGGCTCACGGACAGTGCGCCGGTGGACGTCATGCCCTTGACCGAGCCACGCAGGACCGTGACGGCGCCCGCGTTCGCGACGGCGCCGATGTCCTCGCCCGCGACACCGATCGCCACGTCCGCGTATCCGTCGCCGTTGCTGTCGCCGACGGAGAGGTCGGTGCCGAAGCCGTCGCCCTGCTCGCTCGCGCCCGGCACGCCCGCCGAGTTCTGGGTCCACCACACGGGCGGGGTGCCCGGCCCCTCCTGGCCGGCGGGCCCGTCCGCACTGCCGTAGTAGACACCGACCATGCCGCCGGTCATGCTCTCGCCGCCGTCGTCCGGGCTGTGCGGCTCGCCGGTAACCAGGTCGTCATAGCCGTCGCGGTTGATGTCGCCGGACGCGACGACCGGGCCGCCGCGCACCGCGGTGATCGGCAGCGGCTCTTCGTTCGATGCGGAGCCGGGCAGGATGTACGACCAGCCGTAGCCCGGCTCGTCGCCCACGCTGGTGCCGGAGACGACCAGGTCGGCGAAGCCGTTGTTGTCGTAGTCGCCCGTGGTCATCGACTTGGGCTGGATGCCCGGCGCGTCGGCGACGGAGGCCTGGCTGAGCGTCTTCCGCGGAAGCGAGGTGAGCGTGGTGCGCGACTTCTGCACCGACCGCCGCGCCTGCACGTCCGCGCTCTTGGCGGTGGACTGGGGGGCGGGCTCGAAGGTGTAGATCGTCAGCCCGACCGAGTCCATGACGGCGAGGAAGTCGCCCGGAGTGGTGTCGCCGAAGCGGGCCGCGGCGAGCGAGGCGCCGAACCTGCCGCCCGTGGTGAGGTCGTCGGACTGCAGCCAGTCGCTGGCCGATCCGGTCAGGCCGTTCGGCGTGCCCCACAGGACGACCGCGCCGCCCGCGTTGGTGACGGCGCCGAGGTCCTCGCCGGGGATGCCGATGATCGCGTCGTCGTAGCCGTCGCCGTCGAGGTCGCCGGTGGCCAGCGACTTGCCGAAGCCGTCACCGGTCTCGGCGGCGCCGGGGACGCCCGTGGAGTTCTGGCTGAAGGCCTTGACCCTGGTCGTGCCGATGCCCCTGGGTCCGCCGTACTGCACGGTGACCATGCCGGCGCCCTTGTACCCACTGACCGCCGCCCCGGGGCCACCGACGAGCACGTCGTCGTACCCGTCGCCGTTGAAGTCGGTGTTGCGGTCGTTGGCGTGTGTTCCGCCGGGTGTTCCGGCGTAGACACTCGGAGCGGTCGCGATGACCGCGCCCGTCACGAGGAGAAACGATGCCGCCGCGACGGCGGCCGAGCGGTGCTTGCGCATGAGCGGCTCCTTGGCTCAGATACGACCGGCTGGCTCGGGGGGCGCGGGGGTGTCCGGATAGGCCCCGTTCCTATGTCCGGCGCCGTGTTTGACGCCGCATGGGGAGCAAGGGTTGCACGGGAGGACATGTCTGTTTTGCTGAAGAAGATCACCTTTTCGCCGAAGAAGATCGCTTCGAGTCGGGCACCCGGGGCGAGGACAGCCGCGCACACGCGAAAGGCCGGAGCCATACGAGGTGACTCCAGCCTTCGACGTTTGATCAGCCGACGGGAACTGCCACGGCGCGGATCCCGTGAGTTCTCCAGAATCTGCTGAGGACCTTCACCACCGCCACCGCCAGCGCCGTCAGCCCGAGCCGCCTCGACTTCGACCAGGCCGCGGAATGGTCGGACGAAACGAGAATGCTTCAGGAATTGTCAACTTGACCCGGCCCTAAAGGACTCCGTTGGGAAAGGGACGAACCGCCAGCCGTGGTGGTCACTTTGGCTCACGGACCCGCAGGTCAAGTGATCCACTCCCAGCCAGAGTGCGAGCCGGGATGCCCGCCCTGTCCTTTTGCCAACGGAGTCGTGAACGCCGGGGCTTTCTGCAAGAGTCCCGGTAAATGTTCCTCGGCAACCGGTAGTTTCCGGCAGAGGTAAGCAAATCCGTCCGCGGCCGCCTGAAGCGGTAACCGTCGTAGGAGCAACGAGCGGATGATCGCCGCGCACGGCCGGATCCCGAAGACGTGCAAGTGCTACGCCCGGCTGGTGCGTGAGCAGCGAAAGAACGGGTGGCTGCCGCGCACGAACCACTGGCCCGTGTGGCCCGTGCATGGCTGACCCCGTCCCCCGCCGTCCCGGCCAGCCAGGGCTACGCCACGGGGTCGAGGCTGCCTTCCAGGGTGGTGCGGGTGACCAAGGGGCGGTCCCAGCGGGCGAGGATCTCGTTGGCGAGGTCCACGACCGGCAGGGGGTCGACGTCGTTGCGCACCTGAATGCCCGCGGCCAGCAGGCTGCGCGGGACCGCGTCAGCGTCCAGGAGCACGCGCCAGTCCTGCGGGCAGAGCTCCAGGAACTCCAGGCCGGTGAGCCGGGAGATCTCCAACGGGTCGGCGAGCGTGCCCGGTTCGGCCCTCAGGGTCCGCAGGCGCGGCAGGTCCACGACGGGCTCCAGGCTGAACGGTTCGCCCTCCCACAGGCCGATACTCAGGACCTCCAGTGCGGGGTGCGCGGCGGCTTCGACGCTTCTCAGACTGCCGCTGTTGACGTGCGCCACGGCCGACGGCGCGTCGTCCGCGCGCCCACGGGGATTGCGCCTTCGCCGTCCGGGGAGCACCAGCTGGGTGAGAGAGTCGGCGATCAGGCCCGCGCCGATACTCTCCTCTCGGGTGAGGACGATGACCTGCCCGCTGTGCCCGCCCGGTCCCGGGGTCAGGTCGACCGCGAGCCGGTCGCCGTCCCAGTGGCCGAAGACGATCCAGCCGGGTGAGCTGACCAGCCCCTGCACCGCTGTGTCGGACCGGGTGTCAACGGCCTCCGCCTCCATCGCCGCGAACCGCCACTGGGACCAGCGTGAGGCGGCGTCGGCGATGTACAGCTCGTCAAGGGGCAAGAGTTGGCAGCCGACGACGTTGGCGACCCGCATGGCCGACTCGTAGTCGTCGTTCCAGTCCTCCCACCGTGCCCGGGTCACCCGGTACAGCGCCTTGAGCTCGTCGGGCATCGCGACACCGAGGCGTGCCTCCGCTTCCGCCAGCTCCGCCTCCGTGGCGCCGACGGCGTCGGGGAGGCGTTCGCGCAGGAAGCTCTCCAGTGCCGCCGGATCCGCCGCCGGCGAGAGCTTCGCGCCGGGCACCGGATCGGGCAGCCGGCGCCAGGGCTCGGGCACGGCGCCTTCGACCAGCAGAAGCGCACCCGGGAGCGGCCCGCTGACCTCGGCCTCCACGGCGGGCCCGAAGTCGAGCAAGTGCAGCACGGCCGGGCCGTCCGGGGACATCCCGGCCACGAAGGAGACGCCGTCGGTGTCAGCCTGCGCGAGCGCCCTCCGCACCCGCTGCACGGCGTCGAACTCGGGCCGTCTGTCCGCCGCGTCAGGCGCCTGCCCGTGCATGGTGAACATCGTCCCCCATGGCATCGGCATGCTGTACGCGTGGGTGCCGATCCGTCCGGCAACGTGACCGCCCAAAGCCCCCGGCGTCGCGGAGTGAGCGGACCGCAGTACGTGCAGCAGCGGCTCCCAGGTCGTGAACTCATGGAGCGTGGACACAGGTGCCTCCGATCGGCGTGGTCAACGTGGCGAGGTGATTATCACGGGAGGCACTGACAGCCCCCTCCCCCAGCGGCACTCGGCCTCGCCGACGGCTCTGCCTTGAACGGCGAGGAAATTCGCGGAAGCCGCCGACCACGGCCCCGCTTGCCGCACCTCCCGGCTCGCAGACAGGCCCTGGCCGCGGACGACACGGAGATCATTTGCGGGACAGCCCTTAACCTCGAACTTTCGTGATGGGCCCCCGACTCCGTCGGGGGCCCACTTCGTTGTCGGTGGCCGAGGGTGGGCAGGCCGAGTGCCCGGGTGTCGTCTCGGGTGGACGCCGGGTTCCACTGCTCCGGGCTGGATCCTCTTCTCGTAGGAACAGACGAATCCGCTGGCCAGCCCAGGTTCGGCAGATGAACCCCGATGTAGCGACCGGGCACGCGAGACCCCACCCGCGCAGGACCCCGCCGCACTTCGGACAGGTCAACTCGGCTGCCGCAAGGCGCCGTTCGACAGCCGCGGCATCCGCCTCTACCGTGACCAAGAGCGCCTCCGAGCGCACCAGAACGGCCCTCCCGACATCGCTGCCAATCGAGACGGGAGGGCCGTGTGCAACACAGATTCCGCCACCATGCCCGGCACCGCACCGCGGGGGCATGCCCCCTTGGGGCTATGCCGCTGCTGCCTGGGCGAACGCGTCGAGGAGACCCGGCCAGCCGCCCGGCGAATCGAACGCGGCGCGGACCTCGTCTTGGGCTTCGCCGAAGCGGTCCAGGTCACGGTGTTCGAGCTCCACTCGAGTGCGATCCGGCCCTTCGGAGACGAAGCGGATCTCCACCTCAGTGATCAGCTGCGGGTCGAAGCGCCAGGCGGCGTCGATCTGCCAGGCCAGCACCAGGAGGGTGGGCGGCTTCCACGTCAGCACCCGGCCCCACTCGCACTCGCTGCCGTCGACGTCGATCTCGTACCAGCGACCGCCTTCCCTGCCTTCGAGGACCGCCTGCTTCAGCTCCCCCTCGCCGATCTTGTGGCCGCGCGGCCACCAGCTGTCCATGCCCTGCGTGAAGACGGTGAACGCCTTCTCGATCGGCGCCTGGACGGTCACCGGGTTCCTCCGAGGATGCCCCGGCCTTTAGGCCGGGGAGGAATCGGACTCCTGCGGAGTGGGGCAGGGGCGGCCGGATCGCCGTCAGGG
>NZ_JBIAQV010000119.1:0-2030 GCF_042889305.1 Streptomyces sp. NPDC002619
TGTCCTACTCTCCCACAGGGTCCCCCCTGCAGTACCATCGGCGCTGTAAGGCTTAGCTTCCGGGTTCGAAATGTAACCGGGCGTTTCCCTCACGCTATGACCACCGAAACACGATGAAACTGTGAACACCCGCACCGCCGCCGTAACCCGGCAACGGGGTTGTTCGTGGTTTCAGAACCAACACAGTGGACGCGAGCAACTGAGGACAAGCCCTCGGCCTATTAGTACCGGTCACCTCCACCAGTTGCCTGGCTTCCAGATCCGGCCTATCAACCCAGTCGTCTACTGGGAGCCTTACCCCATCAAGTGGGTGGGAGTCCTCATCTCGAAGCAGGCTTCCCGCTTAGATGCTTTCAGCGGTTATCCCTCCCGAACGTAGCCAACCAGCCATGCCCTTGGCAGAACAACTGGCACACCAGAGGTTCGTCCGTCCCGGTCCTCTCGTACTAGGGACAGCCCTTCTCAAGACTCCTACGCGCACAGCGGATAGGGACCGAACTGTCTCACGACGTTCTAAACCCAGCTCGCGTACCGCTTTAATGGGCGAACAGCCCAACCCTTGGGACCGACTCCAGCCCCAGGATGCGACGAGCCGACATCGAGGTGCCAAACCATCCCGTCGATATGGACTCTTGGGGAAGATCAGCCTGTTATCCCCGGGGTACCTTTTATCCGTTGAGCGACGGCGCTTCCACAAGCCACCGCCGGATCACTAGTCCCGACTTTCGTCCCTGCTCGACCCGTCGGTCTCACAGTCAAGCTCCCTTGTGCACTTACACTCAACACCTGATTGCCAACCAGGCTGAGGGAACCTTTGGGCGCCTCCGTTACTCTTTAGGAGGCAACCGCCCCAGTTAAACTACCCATCAGACACTGTCCCTGATCCGGATCACGGACCCAGGTTAGACATCCAGCACGACCAGACTGGTATTTCAACGACGACTCCACACGAACTGGCGTCCGCGTTTCAAAGTCTCCCAGCTATCCTACACAAGCCGAACCGAACACCAATATCAAACTGTAGTAAAGGTCCCGGGGTCTTTCCGTCCTGCTGCGCGAAACGAGCATCTTTACTCGTAGTGCAATTTCACCGGGCCTATGGTTGAGACAGTCGAGAAGTCGTTACGCCATTCGTGCAGGTCGGAACTTACCCGACAAGGAATTTCGCTACCTTAGGATGGTTATAGTTACCACCGCCGTTTACTGGCGCTTAAGTTCTCAGCTTCGCCCCACCGAAATGGAGCTAACCGGTCCCCTTAACGTTCCAGCACCGGGCAGGCGTCAGTCCGTATACATCGCCTTACGGCTTCGCACGGACCTGTGTTTTTAGTAAACAGTCGCTTCTCGCTGGTCTCTGCGGCCACCCCCAGCTCAGACCGAAAAGATCATCACCAGGTGTGGCCCCCCTTCTCCCGAAGTTACGGGGGCATTTTGCCGAGTTCCTTAACCATAGTTCACCCGAACGCCTCGGTATTCTCTACCTGACCACCTGAGTCGGTTTAGGGTACGGGCCGCCATGAAACTCGCTAGAGGCTTTTCTCGACAGCATAGGATCATCCACTTCACCACAATCGGCTCGGCATCAGGTCTCACCCCTGTAAGTGGCGGATTTACCTACCACTCGGGCTACACCCTTACCCCGGGACAACCACCGCCCGGGATGGACTACCTTCCTGCGTCACCCCATCACTCACCTACTACCAACTTGGTCCGGCGGCTCCACCACTCCCCTTTGCCCGAAGGCTCCAGGGCGGCTTCACGGCCTTAGCATCACTGGATTCAATGTTTGACGCTTCACAGCGGGTACCGGAATATCAACCGGTTATCCATCGACTACGCCTGTCGGCCTCGCCTTAGGTCCCGACTTACCCTGGGCAGATCAGCTTGACCCAGGAACCCTTGGTCAATCGGCGCAAACGTTTCTCACGTTTGTATCGCTACTCATGCCTGCATTCTCACTCGTCAACCGTCCACAACTCGCTTCCGCGGCTGCTTCACCCGGCAGACGACGCTCCCCTACCCATCCATAC
>NZ_JBIAQV010000119.1:2123-3535 GCF_042889305.1 Streptomyces sp. NPDC002619
TCAATGACACGACTTCGGCGGTACGCTTGAGCCCCGCTACATTGTCGGCGCGGAATCACTAGACCAGTGAGCTATTACGCACTCTTTCAAGGGTGGCTGCTTCTAAGCCAACCTCCTGGTTGTCTCTGCGACTCCACATCCTTTCCCACTTAGCGTACGCTTAGGGGCCTTAGTCGATGCTCTGGGCTGTTTCCCTCTCGACCATGGAGCTTATCCCCCACAGTCTCACTGCCGCGCTCTCACTTACCGGCATTCGGAGTTTGGCTAAGGTCAGTAACCCGGTAGGGCCCATCGCCTATCCAGTGCTCTACCTCCGGCAAGAAACACACGACGCTGCACCTAAATGCATTTCGGGGAGAACCAGCTATCACGGAGTTTGATTGGCCTTTCACCCCTAACCACAGGTCATCCCCCAGGTTTTCAACCCTGGTGGGTTCGGTCCTCCACGAAGTCTTACCTCCGCTTCAACCTGCCCATGGCTAGATCACTCCGCTTCGGGTCTTGAGCGTGCTACTCAAACCGCCCTGTTCGGACTCGCTTTCGCTACGGCTACCCCACCCGGGTTAACCTCGCAACACACCGCAAACTCGCAGGCTCATTCTTCAAAAGGCACGCAGTCACGAGAAACAGCAAGCTGCTTCCGACGCTCCCACGGCTTGTAGGCACACGGTTTCAGGTACTATTTCACTCCCCTCCCGGGGTACTTTTCACCATTCCCTCACGGTACTATCCGCTATCGGTCACCAGGGAATATTTAGGCTTAGCGGGTGGTCCCGCCAGATTCACACGGGATTTCTCGGGCCCCGTGCTACTTGGGTGTCTCACAAGCAAGCCGTACAGATTTCAGCTACGGGGGTCTTACCCTCTACGCCGGACCTTTCGCATGTCCTTCGCCTACCCATACGGTTTCTGACTCGCCGACCAGCCGGCAGACTGATCAAGTGAGATCCCACAACCCCCACGACGCAACCCCTGCCGGGTCTCACACGTCGTAGGTTTGGCCTCATCCGGTTTCGCTCGCCACTACTCCCGGAATCACGGTTGTTTTCTCTTCCTGAGGGTACTGAGATGTTTCACTTCCCCTCGTTCCCTCCACACTGCCTATGTGTTCAGCAGCGGGTGACAGCCCATGACGACTGCCGGGTTTCCCCATTCGGAAACCCCCGGATCAAAGCCTGGTTGACGACTCCCCGGGGACTATCGCGGCCTCCCACGTCCTTCATCGGTTCCTGGTGCCAAGGCATCCACCGTGCGCCCTTAAAAACTTGGCCACAGATGCTCGCGTCCACTGTGCAGTTCTCAAACAACGACCAACCACCCATCACCCCCGGCAACAACCGGAGTTCACTGGGGCCGGCAACCGAAGACAGACCATTACGGCCGTGCCCTCAGACACCCAACAGCGTGCCCGG
>NZ_JBIAQV010000120.1:0-5220 GCF_042889305.1 Streptomyces sp. NPDC002619
TGGGCGCTCTCAACGTTCTACGGGCCGGGCTGGTCCGTCGCGAAGCTCAACCGGCTTAGCGAGAAGCCACCCCGTTTACGGGGTGGAGGAGTCACCGTCGCAGCCTAGTAGTCACATGATCCGCCGGACAGGCCGTAACCCACGTTCACGACGGCCATGCTGACCTCAGCTCCCATTCGGCGGGTTCCCCGCGTTTCCGCCGGACGGCATGGACGGCGCGCGTCGGCGGCCGGAAGCACAAGTTCCCTCCGTGAATGCACCAAACGGCGGAACTCGCCATCGGGCGGCGCCTGTGATCGGTCGCTTCCGGCTCACCACCACTCTCGATGGGCGCGGCACGCACGCCTGTTGTCATCCCGATGCCGCACATGTTTCACCCGGGTGGACCGTGTGGCCGGGCCCGGACGGACGGATGCATGAACGCTGTGTACCGAATGCCCCAGCAGAAAGTGAGATTGACATGGCAGTCTCTACGGTCCGTGGCTCCGGGCGCCGAATACGGCGTTTCCCCCTCGCGGTGATGGGGTGCGCCGTTGCCGCCCTGTGCGCGGGCACAGTGGCCCCGGCCACCGCGGACGGTGGCACAGCCGGTACCGGCGGCCTGAAGCCCACCATCGTGCTGGTGCACGGGGCATTCGCGGACGGCTCCAGTTGGAACGAAGTCATCGAACGGCTCGAGCGTCGCGGCTACACGGTCAAGGCCCCGGCCAACCCGCTGCGCGGACTGTACAGCGACTCCATGTACATCGCCTCCGTGCTGAAGAGCATCAAGGGCCCCATCGTGCTGGCCGGGCACTCCTACGGCGGGGCCGTCATCAGCACGGCGGCGGCCGGCAACTCCCAGGTGAAGTCCCTGGTGTACATCTCGGCGCTGATGCCCGACGTGGGCGAGAGCGGCATGTCGCTGGGGGCCCGCTTCCCCAGCGCCCTCGGCACCGCCACCACGTCCGTGCCCTACCAGGCGGCCGGCGGTGTCGGCGGGACCGACCTGTACCTCAAACCCGACAAGGTTCACCCGGTCTTCGCCGCCTGCCTGCCTGCAAGCGAAGCGAACCTGCTGGCGGTCACCCAGCGACCTGCGGCCACCACAGCGTTCTCGGAGAAAGCCAAAGTCGCGGCGTGGAAGGACATACCGTCCTGGGCCCTCGTCGGCCGGCAGGACATGACCATCAATCCGGAGCAGGAACGCTTCGAGGCCAAGCGCGCCCACTCCCACACCGTGGAACTCGACACCTGCCACGTGTCCCTGATCGCGCAACCCGGCGCCGTCGCCAACCTCATCCTCGAGGCCGCCACCGCCGGCGAGTCCGCGGGCCCGACCCTCGCAAGCACCGGTACCGCGGGACGCACCAAGGCCGACACCACACTCGGTGCCATCGCCGTCGCGTGCCTGGCCTCCGGCTCGGCAGTCGTCCTCCTCGGCCGCCGACTGCGACGCCACACGTGCTGACAGGCACGAAGACCCACGGGGGCTGTCCGACCCAGAGGCCACAGCCGCAGGCGCGGCCGGCGTCGGCTCGCTGCGTGGCAGTTCACCCACGATCTGGCACGCCGTGGTGATACGGGCCAGCTCCCGCTCGTACGCCGCCAGCAGAGCCGTGATCCGCTCCGCCTCCACCCGAAGCCGCTCGGCCTCACTGCGGCAGGCCGCTTCGCGCTCCAGCAGCAGCCCCAGCACCTCGTCGCAGCTCATCCGACCTGCCTCTCACGCCAGCTGATCGACCCAGCTACCGCAACGAGGCGGCCACTACGGAGTAAGCGTCAAATCCTGTGGATCGAGCGAGGTTGCGCGGTGTGGCTGCCGTGGATGGAGTTACGGTCGGCTGGGGGTCTGGTCGGCCGTGACTTGCACTACGAAGCGTCTCAGTGCGTGCGGATTCCGAAGCACGTGCAGGTTCGCATTACCGGCGTGGGTCGCGATCGCCGCGAGGAGGAGCGGTCGGCTCCGGCGTCGGTAGGCCCATACCCACCGCCAGAAGTCGGCGCGTTCCCGCGAGCGTCGGATCGTTCGCCAGGCGCAGCGCCAGAACGAGAAGTCCAGCAGGATGACGGTGTCGGCCGTTTGGAGCCGGATGTCGGGGACGTCGTAGGGCCCGAGGTCGCCATCCATGATCCAAGTTTCGTCTCGGACGAGTTCACGTTGGACGGCGGCCCACTGATCGGGAGGAGTCGCTTCAAGGCCGGGTCGCCAGAAGTGCTTGTCCAGCTCGAAGACGGGAAGCCCGGTGATTGCGCCCAGGCGGGCTGCGAGGGTTGACTTCCCTGAACCGCCACGCCCGAGGATCACGACTCGCTTCATGGCCGCCATAGTTCCAGGTCGGTTCTGGGACGCCTACTTGTTAACGGTGTGCAGCAGGTTGGTGTCATGTTGCAGCGGCCTCGGGCCGTTCGACGAGGTGGGGTGCGGTGATCGCGCGCCAGCGGGCCTGGGCGGACTCGACGAGCTTGAACACCATGGCGAGGGCTGCGGCGGGGCTGCCGGAGCTGCGGGTGACCTTGGTGCGGAGCTTGGCGGTGGCGAAGGTCGACTTGATGGGGTTCGTGGTCCGCAGACACCTCATGATGCCAACGCGTCAAGCTGCGGCGGCGAGTTCGGTGGGGAACGCCGTGTTCTCGTCGAACAGCTTGCGGTGCTGGAGACAGTGAGAGAGTTGTCCGATCATGCGGTTGAAGGGGTTCCTCTGGGCGGCCGCGTGCCAGTTTCCGTGCTCGCGGCGTCGTCGGTAGTGGGTGTTGGCCCCGGCGGATGCCCGCAGTGAGGCGAAGGCCCGGAGGTAGCCGGCGTGGTTGAGGCGGTCGTTCTTCACCCAGCGGCTGGTGATGGACGACTTCTTGCCGGAGGCCCGGGTGATGGGCGAGGAGCCCGCGTGGGCCTTCAGGCCGCGGGCGTCGGTGAAGCGTGTGGGGTCGTCCCCGATCTCAGCCAGAATCCGGGCGGCGAGCTGGATCCCGAGCCCGGGGAAGCTTAGCAGGATCTCGGCGTCCGGGTGCTGAGGGAACGCATCTTCCACCGCCTCGGCGAGATCATCGGCGGCGGTGCAGGCGGCCTCCAGTTGAATGAGCAGGGCGAGCGTCTGCTTGCCGAGGGCGTCCTCGACAAGGGGCGGCTGGTGGGCCCAGTCGGCGCGGAAGACGTCACGGAGGCGGTCGGCCTCCGCCGTGATGCCGCGCTTGCGGCCGGCCCGCTTGAGGGCGGCCTGGAGCTGGGTGCGGGTCAGCCGCGCGGCCCGCAGCGGGGTCGGTGCGGCCTTGAGGAGCTCGCGGGCCTCGGGGCGGCAGCCCGTGCAGGTAGAGCAGCGGCAGTACCTCGCTGACCTTGGGCGACTTGCGGCACCTCGGCGGCAGGATCTTCGAGGAGAACCGCATCCGCTGGCCGGTGGACGCGTCCATTCGCTTGTCGTTCACGCGCGGGGCCGTGACCTCGACGGGACCTGCGGCGGTGGTCACGGTGCGGGGCCGGTGGTGGCCGTTGCGGACCACCAGGCGGCGCCCGGCCTCGTCCGTCTCGGCGGCCAACTCGGCTATGTACTTGTTGACTTCGGCTTCCAGCGCGGCGGCGAGCATCCGACGGGCGCCCTCGCGCACGATCTCGTCCATCAGGGAGCCGGACTCGGTCGAACCGTCGGCGGTCACTACGCTGAGCAGTCGGGTAGCTCCGGGGCATTGCTGCACCGGAGCCCCCTCAGAACCGGACGTGCGAGTCATCCCCGCATCCGGCTCAAGCTGGCCTGTGGCTGCCGGTTGGTGTCGTGCTTCCGGTCGCCAGCGTGTGGCGCCTCCCCCTGGGTGGTGGACACCCTGCACGCCGGCTCCGGTGGGGGTCGGGAGAGGGTGACCGATTATGGTGATGAAGGTCTATTCGCCCGAGTTCAAGGCTGATGCTGTGGCCTTGTTCAGCTCGGACCCCGATCTCACGATCGCGCAGACCGCGCGTGACCTGGGGATCAATGCGGAGACCTTGCGGAACTGGATCCGTGCCGACCGCGCCCGCGGCGGCATCAGCACCACCAGGAAGAACGTGACCAGCACCACCCGGGCCGACCAGGCCACCGTCGAAGAACTGAAGGCCGAGAACGAGGCCCTGCGCCAGGAGCTGAAGGCCGCGCGCAAGGAGAACGCGACCCTGGCCACCGAGAGGGACATCCTGCGCAAGGCGACGAAGTTTTTCGCCGCCGAGATGAACTGGTGAGTCGCTGCCGCTTCATCGAGGATCACCGAAAGACCTTCAAGGTCAAGCGACTGTGCCAGGTGCTCGAGGTGGCCCGCTCCACCTACTACAAGTGGCGCGAGGCCCGTGCGGCCCGCGCCGCGCGCGAGCGGGCGGACGAGGCCCTGGCCGAGAAGATCAAGACCGTCCACGCCGAATCCGACGGGACGTACGGCTCCCCGCGCGTCACCGCCGAGCTGCGGGACACCCACGGCATGCAGATCAACGAGAAGAAGGTCGCCCGCGTGATGCGCAAGTTCCACATCGCCGGTTTCCGCCTGCGCAAGAAGGTCCGCACGACCGTGCCCGAGCCGTCGGCCACACCAGTGCCGGACCTGTTCAAGCGGGACTTCACCGCGCCGGCGCCGAACCTGAAGTACATGGGCGACATAACCTATCTCCCCGTCGCTGACGGCGAGTTCCGCTATCTGGCCACCGTCATCGACTGCTTCTCGCGCCGCGTGGTCGGCTGGTCGATTGCCGATCACATGCGCACCGAGCTCGTCGCCGACGCGCTGAAGATGGCCCACGCCACCCGCGGCAACCTCAACGACGCGATCTTCCACAGCGATCACGGAGCGCAATACGCATCCCGGGAATTCGCCGATCTCTGCACCGAGTTGGGCGTCACCCAGTCCATGGGCGCCGTCGGCACGAGCGCCGACAACGCCGCCTGCGAAAGCTTCCACGCCTCCATGAAACGGGAAACACTCCAAGGCGCGCGGTGCTACGACGGCCCCGGTGACTGCCGTCGCCGCGTCTTCCGCTGGCTGACCCGCTACAACACCAGGCGGCGCCACTCGACGAACGGGCAGCTCAGCCCCGTCGCCTACGAGCACTGCTACGAGCAACTGTCGACTACCATGACACTCGCCGCATAACCACATGAAACGTGTCCACCATCGCGGGGGAAGGCCCTGTGCCTGGCGATGACAGGTCGTGTGGATCAGCTCCAGGTTGCTCGGGTGGTCGCTGCCGCCCTTGCTGCGGTAGGTCAGATGATGCACGTGGAT
>NZ_JBIAQV010000121.1:0-5168 GCF_042889305.1 Streptomyces sp. NPDC002619
ATCATGCGGCGGCGCACCGCTCCAGGTGGTCAAGGACTACATCGAGAACCAGAAGCGGCCCGACTGAGTACGGACCGTTGGCGGAGCATTCCAGAGCGATGCTGCGGCGCTCCGCGCCGCAGCACTCAGGATCGGATTCCCTCCCCGCCTGAAGGCGGGGATTCCCTCCGAAGAAGAGGGATGGACTGTTGTGCACGGTGGACCTGGCCGCGACGCGTCGTGTACCGGGGGTCCTCGGTGCCTGGGCGGCGTCCGATCTGGGCGACGTGCCGCTCGTCCCGGCGATGCTGGATCCCGAGCTGGCCCGCGACCGGCCGTGGCCCGCGGTGGCCACGGACAGGGTCAGGTATGCGGGCGAGCCGGTGGCCCTCGTGGTGGCCGAGAACCGGAACCTGGCCGAGGACCGCCGGGACCGGGCGCGTGTCTCGACCGAGCCGCTGCCGACCGTGCTGGATGCCGAGCAGGCCGCGCGCGAGGAGGTCCGGCCCGTCTGCCGTTCTGCGCGCGGACGACCGTGACGCGGTGTACAAGGGTCTGGTCGCGGACTTGCGCGTCGCCGCCCGCGTCCTGGACGGCGAGGCAGGCGGCTGGGCCCGCTGAAGTCCGGGTGCAGCGGGAATGTCGCACGGCGGCTGATGTCCAGCGCCGTCACCCCGGCTTCTCGGCAGCCCGCCGTTCGACCGCTCCGGGTTGCGCCGCTTGTTCCGTGCGTGCCGTCACCATGTCCACCACTGCGGGTGGCCCACCAGAGCGGGCCGCCCGCCGCTGGGCCACGGAGCCGTCGCCTCGAGCCTTTAGCCTCTCGATCAGACCGGACACCGCATCCTCGTCCCCGCGAGCCTCCAGAACCGATCGCATGCGTCGGACCAGCCTCCCGGCCAACGGCGCGCAGCGAACAGCCTGCCAGGTCTCAGGATCCGGCGCATGGCCCAGCCAGCCGTCGCGCGCCGCGCGCCAGCAGCCGGCGCGGACCAGTTCACCGGGGACCTCGGGTCCGGCATCACCGTGCTCCACCCGCTCCAGTGCGGTCAGCACCAGAGCCCGCAGGAGAAGAGCGAGAGCAACCGTGTCCTGCGTCTCGGGCAGTACGTCCATGGCCCGGATCTCCACCGTCGGGTATCGGGGGCTGGGCCTGACGTCCCAGAGCGGCAGGTCCGGCGCGAGCATCGCTCCTGTAGCGGTCATCGCCTCAGCCATCCGCTCGTACTCTGCCATCGACGAGGCGTACGGCGGCGGGCCCAGACAGGGGAAGCGGCCCCGGATCGCCGTGCGCCAGCTCGCGTACCCGGTGTCCCGGCCCTGATGGAACGGTGAATTGGCACTCATCGCCACCAACAGCGGCAGCCACGGCCGCAGGTGATTGCTCACCAGCACCGCCTGCCCCCGCCCCGGAACACCCACATGCACGTGGCACGCACACACCGCGAAGTCGCCGAGCAACGTGCGGTACTGGTCCGCCTCCGCGCGATACCGCGGATGATCAGCGATCGCGCCCGGGTCTGTGCCACCGAGAATTGGCGTTCCTGAGGCACACAACCGCAACCCTTCCGCTCGCGCCGCTCGCGTCGCCGCGCAGCGCAGCCGCGCCAGTTCCGCGGACACCTCGGTCCCGTCCCGGCAGGGGCGCGTCCTCGTCTCCACCTGGTACAGGGTGAACTCGCCCGACACCGCGCTCCCCAGCACCGGGGTGGCGCGGCCCACCACACGCGGGCCTTCGGGCACCACCAGACGGCTGGAGGGGGAGATCACCAGGAACTCCTCCTCCACCCCCAGCGTGCCCGTCCCGGAACGCGGGACGACGTGTTCCTTGTCGCGCACGGTCGCCGTACGGACTCGCCCGTGTCGACCCGGTTGCGGGCCATCGGCGTTCGGCACGGATGGTCCTCCGGTGCTGCTCACTCCTGTACGAGCTGCACGTCGACCGTGCCGTCGGGGCCCACCTGGCAGTCGAACACCGGCTGCGGTGCGGTCGCCGGCCCGTGGACGTTCGCCCCGTCCGAGAGCCGGAACCTGCTGCCGTGCCACGGGCATGCGATACAGCCGTCGACGACCTTGCCCTCGTGAAGCGGCCCGTCCGCATGACTGCATCGGGCGCCCAGTGCGTTCAGCCGGCCGTTCTCGTCGCGGACCACGATCAGCGGCACCTCGCCGACCATACGCCGTACGGGTTCGCCGACCGGGAAGTCGTCCAGCACCCCGATCCGGTGCCGGCCCGCCTCGGCCGTGACGAGCACGGCCTCGGCGTGGTTGACACCGGCGGCCTGCCGGTAGGCGAGATGGCCGCCGAGCATGCCGCCGCCCGTCGCGACCGACAACCCGCCGAAGCCGAGTGCACGGCCGAGCGCGCCGTGGCCACGCGTCCGTGCCAGCAGCGAACCGGCGTACAGAGCGAGGGCAGCGACGTTCGCCGCGGCGTGGACCAGGCCCACACGTGCCTGCCGCGGACGCTGCTCCGCCCAGTCCACCCAGCCGGCCAGCGCCGCGGGCCCAGCAGAGGCCACTCCGACGGCCACCAGACGACGGGCGGCACGACTTTCACCGGGGAGCAGGTCGAGAAGCGCGGCCGAACTCCACGCGCCGATGGGCAGTTGTATCAGGACGGGGTGGAGCGGATGCCCGAGCCAGAGCCCGTGCAGCAGGTCCCGGCTCCGGCCCAGAGGCAGGGCGCGCACCACTTCGCGGACCTTCTCGATGAGGCCGTCCAATCGCTCCTGGCCTTCGAGCGCGTCCATCATCGACACCAGGGCACTGCCGGGCGGGTGTGGTCCTCGGTCTGTCGGTCTCGTAAGTCTCATGACGGCCGACTTCCCCTCTCGAAGCGAACGAATTATAAAGCGAACAAATTATGCGAATACTGGACAGTCATGCGCGACTCTCAGCCGGAGGCTCCTCACGCGAAGGCTTTTCGAAGCGCCGGTAGAAGGGACTTGGCGGCCCAGTCCAGGAACGAGCGCTGGCTTTCGCCACCGATCTGTACGAGGGCGATCTCGGTGAAACCTGCCTCGGCGTACGGGCGGATCGCGTCCAGGAACGCGTCCATGTCGTCGCCGCAGGGCACAGAGGCCGCCACGTCGTCTTCGGTGACGAACCGGGTGGCCGAGTCGGACGAGTCCGGATGGGGGAGTTCGGCGTTCACCTTCCAGCCGCCACCGAACCAGCGGAACTGGTCGTGGGCGCGCGCGACCGCGGACTCGCGGTCGGAGTCGTAGCACACGGGCAACTGTCCGACGCGCGGTCTGCCGGTACCCCCGTACCGGTCGAACGCCTCCAGCAGGTCCGCCTTCGGCTCCGTGGCGATGACGAGGTCAGCGTGGCGCGCCGACGCGACCCCTGCGACCCGGGTAGCCCGCACGGGAGCGGGTAAACCGAACGCCGCCGTCCGTTGACGACGTTCGGCCAGTGTCGCGGACCACCCGGTCACACCTGGTCACGACCGGTCGGGCGGCGAAGCCCCGCATGACCGCGGCCGATGGAGGTACCCGGCGTTCATGCCAGTACTGACCGACTCTTGGCCACGTCCCGGTCCTCGATCAGCACGGCAGACGTACCCTGCGAGGACGGGAAAGCGTCAATTGCCGGTTTTGTCTCTGACTCTCTCGGGCGCACAGCGGGGTTGTGGCTGAGGTCATCGAGCCCGGACACCGTGACGCCGGGCCTGGCGCTCGAGGCAGTTGCGAAGGAAGCGAGCATGGACGACTTCGAGGTGGACGACGCGGTGCAGCGAGCGCTGGACCGGCTGACGCTGCTGGCCGAGGTGACCACCGCTCTGTCCAGCACGCTGGAGCCGTACGAGGGGCTGCTGCGTGCGTGCCGCATCGTCGTACCCCAGCTCGCCGACTGGTGCGCGGTGGACCTCCTCGACGAAGGTGGTCGGCCGTGTCGTGCCTGCTTCGTCCACCGCGACCCGGAGACGCTGCCGCCCGAGGAACCGGCCGATCTGCTCGCTCTGGCGCAGGACGCCAGCGCCGACCCACTCGCCCGTGTCCTGCGCGGCAGCGGCCCGGTGCTCATCGAGGCCGGCAGCGGCATCGTGGCACCCGACCAGGCGGCCGATCCGCAGCGCGCCCGGCAGCCGGAGCTGTTCGACCAACTCGGTGCGCACACCGCCGCCGTCGCGCCGTTGCGGGCCCGTCGGCAGGTCGTCGGCGCGCTGACCGTCGCCCGCACCGGAGACCGGGCACCGCTGACCGAGAGCGACCTGGCCCTGGTCGAGGACTTGGCCCACCGGATCGCGCTGGCCGTGGACAACGCCCGCCTGTACCGCGAAACCCAGCACATCGCCGAACGTCTGCAACGCTCCCTCCTGCCCACCCTGCCCCGGACCGGCCCACTCAGGCTGGCCGGCCGCTACGTGCCCGCTGCCGCCACCGCGGAGGTCGGCGGCGACTGGTACGACAGCTTCACGCTGCCCATGGGCCAGACAACCCTGATCGTCGGCGATGTCACCGGGCACGACATACGCGCCGCGATCACCATGAGCCAGCTGCGCAACATGCTGCGCGGCATCGGCTGTGACCGGCAGGAGCCGCCCGGCGAGATTCTGCGCCGCCTCGACCTGGCCCACCACACCCTTTACCCCGATGCCACCGCCAGCTGCGTCTACGCCCTCCTCCAGAAGGACGAAGACGGCTCCTGGGCGCTGCAATACGCCAGCGCGGGCCACCTGCCACCCCTGCTCATCACCCACGACGGCACGACCCACTATCTCGAAGGCGGCTGCGGACTCCTCCTCGGCGTGGACCCCGACGTACCGCGCCTTGACGCCACCGAGCCCCTGCCCTCGCACTCCACCGTGCTGCTGTACACCGACGGGCTGATCGAACGCCGCGGCGAGGACATCGACGCGGGCCTGACCCGGCTGCGCCAGCACGCCGGCGCCCTGGTCCACGAGCCTCTTGACGCCTTCTGCGAACAGCTCCTTACCGCCCTGACCACAGACTGCACGGACGACGTCGCCCTCCTCGCGGCGCGGGTACCCGGCCCCGAGTACCGCCGCCGGACACTGTGGTGAGTGACCGGACATCTTGAGCGCAGGCCCCTCCCTTCAGGGAGGGGTTAGCTCATCTTTCAATTGCTCTGACGCGTAAATACGAACCGGCGTGGGCAAAACCGCAGGTAGCTGACCTCGCCTCCTACGTCGCCACCCCGCGGCGTGGTGTTGATCAAGG
>NZ_JBIAQV010000122.1:0-4549 GCF_042889305.1 Streptomyces sp. NPDC002619
GGATCATGCTCGGTTACTACGCCGTTGTAGCGGTCGCAACTGCAGCGCTTCTCGTCTGGGCACACCAGCAGCCCCACGCGGCGGCGGCCAGCGAGTCCGACACCCCGGCACCTGTGACCGCCCACCTCACCCCGAAGCAGGCGACGTCGCCGTTCCCTCCGGCTGAGATCGCGAAGTTCCGCACGATCACAGCTGACACCCTGGCAAAGCTCAACTCGGGCAACCAGCAAGCCGCGACCACCCGAGTGACCGACCTCGAGACCGCTTGGGACGATGGCCAGCCCACCCTTGAGCCCAAGAGCGAGCAGTCCTGGCACTTCCTCGACAGCGAAATCGACCACGTCCTGACCGCGCTACGCGCTTCGAACCCCGACAAGGCCACCGAGGTCAAGGCACTCAACACCCTCCTCACCTCACTCAGCTAACTGGCCACGATGCCGGACTGCCTCGACGCATCCCCTGCGCCGGGGCAGTCAACATTCCGAACCGCACTCGGCACATGGATCGCCAACCGCCGCGGCCGCCAGGCCGGCCAAAGGGCTGAGCGGGCACGGCATCGCTGTGGTCGAGGAACTGGTGGCCGACGTCCTAGTGACAGACCTGGCTGAAGCGATTCGGTAAGAAGCTGTTGTGTTTCCGAATGTGACTGCTGCGTTTTACCTGCTCAGGCATGATGTCGATGGTTCTGCGGCAGGGACGACACGTCGTGTTGTTTCGTCGGGGAGGTATGCAGGTGCCGTCGGTGATGGGGCTGTTGGAGGCTCGGGAGTCGGCTGCCCGGGTCCGGGTGGAGGAACTGCGCGCCGAGACGGACCGGGTTCGTGCCGAGCTGGCAGAGGCCGAAGTCGTGCTGGAACGGCGGGTCGTCGCGCTCGCGGAACTGGCCGAGGCCTTGGTCGCAGGTGCTGTGCCGCAGGAGGGTCCGGCCGGCACCGGTTCCGGCCGTGGTGAAGGAGCCCGTGGCCGGGTCGGTGGTCCCCGAGTGGCGTGAGGGTGTCACGGCTCAGGTGCTCGCTCCGGAGTACCGGAGGCTGTTGGCCGTGCTGGAGGCCGCCGGTGGCGGGGAGGACCTGGCTGCTCGGTTGGGCCTGGAGTTGGTGCCCGCGAAGGTCGAGGGTGTGCGGGTCAAGGCGAAGCGGCTGGTCGAACGGGGCTGGCTGGCTGAACACGGGCCGGGCCTGTTCACGCTCCGATGCCCTGAGGAGTGAGTGATCAGGTGCGGCGGCGGGCGAGGCGCCGTCCCATGAGCATGGCCATCGACCACTGCACGACGGCTTCGCTGGTGGCGGGCCGAGTTTCGTAGTCGCGGGCCAGGCGCCGCGAGCGCATCAGCCAGCTCAGGGTGCGCTCCATCGCCCAAGCACAGTGCGCTTATGGATAGTCAAAGCAGTGAGCGGATGCCGATAATCGGCCGTGAGGGCCTGCAGCGGTTGGTCGCTGTGGCCCAACGGTTGCGGGGCCGGCTGAGCGACGAGGGGAACAGGTCGTCATGCGCGACGACAGTGACGTCGGCCCCAGAGGACGATACCGGGGGTGTGGGACGGACAGGTGTGGGCAGCGCTGCCGGAGGTGAACCGGCAGGCGGTGGTGGGGCAGTTGGTGCGGCTGGCGAGCCGCGCGTTGTCGGTCATCGCAACAGCGAGTGAGCAGGACCGGCGATGGCCTCGGTGATGCAGTGGGAGCGGCCCGGCAGCAAGATCGACGACCGCCACCTGCAGCGGCTCGCGGTGATCTATGTCCGGCAGTCCACCCGTCAGCAGCTCGTCGACCACCAGGAGTCGACCCGGTTGCAGTACGCCCTGGTGGACCGGGCGGTCGCGCTGGGCTGGCAGGCGGACCGGATCCTGGTGATCGACGAGGACCCGGGTAAGTCGGGGTCCAGTGCGGTGGCCCGCACCGGCTTCCAGCGTCTGGTCACCGAGATTGGGCTGGACCACGTCGGACTCGTGCTGGGGATCGAGATGTCCCGTCTGGCCCGCTCCGGCCGAGACTGGTACCAGCTGGTGCCCGCCACCGGCTCTCCCGCTCCGGCGACCGCCAGCTCAACTCTGTCCTCCACACCATCGCGGTCGTGCAGATACGGATGCCGAAATCACCCGGACACGCCTACTACCAGCGCAAACTCTCCGAGGGCAAGACGCCGAAGGAAGCGAAGCGGTGCTTGAAACGCCGCCCGGCCGACCACGTGTGGCGCGTCATGATCGCCGACGAACGAAGGGCCAAGTCCCTCCCTGGCCAGTCGGCACCCCGGGTTCGGCAGAGATCTCGGACTGTCCCGCGTTGGGTGGAGTCGAGTTGGTTTTCACGCCAGGGTGGCGCGGCGGGGGCGGCGATGGTGTTGTCGATCCGGCATCGGCTCTCGGCTCCACCACGCCTGGGACGGGGAAGAGTATCGCCACCGTGACAGCCGTTGCCCGGTCGATGCGAGCGACGTCGGATGCCCGGCGTCGGTCGCATCGAGGTCCATCATGGCGTGGCGTCCCGCTGTGGCAGCCGAGGGGCGGTGTCCTTGCGGGGGCAGTTCTGCTGCTCCCGGCGGTCGATCCTCGCGCTGATCTTCTCGGCGGCGGTGCGCAGGTTGTCCAGTTCGGCGGGGTCTAGAACGTCGAAGACGAGGTCGCGTACCCGGGCCACGTGTCCTGGGGCGGCTTCGGCGAGATGGGCGTAGCCGGCGTCGGTCAGGATCGCTTGGGTGTAGCGGCCGTTGGTGGGGTCGGGTTCGCGGCGGACGAAACCCCGGCGTTCCAGCCTGCTGATCATGTGGGAGAGACGGGACTGCTCGGAGTTGGCGAGGACGGCCAGGTCGCTCATGCGCATGCGGTGTCCCGGCTGGTCGGACAGTCCGGCGAGGACGTAGTACTCGATGTAACTGAGGTGCGCGTCCTGCTGCAGCTGCGCTTCCAGGGCGGTTGGCAGTCTGTGCATCATCAGGCCGAATTGCTGCCATGTCTCCAGCTCTGCCGGGGTCAGCCAGCGGCGCTGATCGTTCGGGTGCGGAGGCTGTTCAGGCATGCCCGGAGTCTATCTGGCGTGAACGTTCACGAGTCGCGGCTCACATTTGAATTTTCATGAGTCACTGCCCTAGGATGTGTCATGAAAGTTCAAGTGAATGGGTCGGCCTCGCATCGGCGGCCCATCAAGGAGGAGACCGCATGAGTGACCTGAAGATCGCCGTCATCCTCGGCAGCACCCGTCCCGGTCGCAACGGCAAGGTTGTCGCGGACTGGGTGGTGGACCGGTCCGGCGCCCGCGCCGGCGTCGAGTACGAGCTGGTCGACCTCGCCGAGTACCCGCTGCCCCACCTGGACGAGGCCATTCCGCCGGCCATGGGTCAGTACCAGGGTGAGCACACCAAGGCGTGGGCGGCCAAGATCGCCGAGTTCGACGGGTACATATTCGTGACCCCCGAGTACAACCACTCCACCTCCGGCGTACTCAAGAACGCGATCGACTACCTGTACGGCGAGTGGAACAACAAGGCCGCCGCTTTCGTCTCCTATGGTTCTCTCGGCGGCGCTCGGGCCATCGAGCACCTGCGGGGCGTGGCCAGCGAACTGCAGTTGGCCCACGTGCGTCAGCAGCTGTCCTTCTCGCTGTTCACCGACTTCGAGAACTTCTCCGTCTTCAAGCCGGGCGAGCAGCACGACGCTGCCGCGACCACCCTGTTCGACCAGCTGGAGTCCTGGGCCCGCGCCCTCAAGACGGTCCGGGTCTGACGCCCTCGCCCGTCGGAAGGCGGGCGACAGGGAGACCGTCCATCCTCAGGCGAGTCCCGGAACGGACTGCGTTCCAGTTCCGGGACCGCACCTGAGAGCCCCACCATTCCCGCTACCGGGCCATGGAGAGGTTTTTCGACCGCGAGGGCCCCTCGGGCCGCGTCATGATGCGGCGTACCGCCGCTGTCCAGATCAACCTGGACGGCGGGGATGAGTCCAACAGTTTCTCCGGCTATCGCTACCGCTTGGAACTCGCTCACCGTGTCGGCCCCGTCCTCGTAGCCGCCTTCGCCAACTCCCCGATCGAGGACGGGCGGCCCAGCGGATGGCTGTCCACGCGGCAGGCCGTCTGCAGGACCAGCCGCTCCGCATCATCGACCTCACGCCCTGACCGGGCACGGGGCGGGGGTCTGGGGGCGGAGCGCCGCCGAGCGTGACGACGCGAGCGGGAATCGCCGGAAAAGAAGTCACCTCTTCCGCGGCGGAGGCCCTCGCGGAGAGCGGCGATTCCTTCGAGGCACGTCCTCAGGCACCTTCAGCCAGCTTTTTCCTCACGAAGCCCCGAAGCGGATACCTTCATGTCTCGAACAGCCTTCAAGGCTGCCGGTGACGCGCACGCCAACCGCTGGAAAGCGCTTGTGTTCATCGCGCTCGCCCAGCCGATGGTCGTCCTCGACGCCACCATCGTGAACATCGCCCTGCCCTCCGCCCAGCAGGATCTGGGCATCTCCGACGGCGACCGGCAGTGGGTCGTCACGGCCTACGCCCTCGCCTTCGGCGGTCTGCTCCTGTTCGGCGGCCGGATCGCGGACCTGTGGGGCCGCAAGCGCGCC
>NZ_JBIAQV010000123.1:0-4257 GCF_042889305.1 Streptomyces sp. NPDC002619
GCGGCCGCAAGCACGGCGCAGACCAGGGACACGGCGATCAGCACGACGACCTCCTCTCGACGGACGGCGGACGGCGGACGGCGGACGGCGGACGGCGGATGGCGGATGGCGCACGGGAAGCGGCCGAGGGCGTACCGCGGTTCCGCGGTACGCCCTGTCTCAGCTTTGCGGCAGGCCGAACCGATACTGGCCACCCTGGGAAGGTTGTCTCTCATCGATGCCGTCGGTCACTTGGACTCCTCGGCCTGGATCAATCGGGCGAGCGCGGGGAAGGCGATGAGCACCGCGGACTGCTCCTGCGGATCAAGCCGGTCCATCAGCTCGCGCAGAGCCCCTGTACGCTCGGCACGCCGCTGTCTGACCAGGTCGACTCCGGCGTCGGTCGCTTCGACCAGCACGCCTCGCCGGTCGTCGGTGCTCGCGATGCGGCGCACCAGCCCGTCGTGTTCCATACGCGTGACCAGCTGTGTCATTCCGGGCTGGGAGACGCCCTCTGCGCGTGCCAGCTCGGTCACCCGCTGAGGTCCCTCGCGGCCGATGCGGCCCAACACGGACGAGGCCGCCATGCTCAGACCCCCGGCCGTGCCGGCCACGGGGAATATCGCCGCGGCCAGCGCCGGGGCCGCCCCGATCAACCGGTAGAACTGCAGGTGGGACGTGACGAAGGCCGCCACCGAGTCCAGCACGATCACCAGCAGCGGAAACAGGAGCGCCGGCTCAAACGGCTGACCCTCTTCCCGCATCCGCCGGGAGAGCCGCTTCTGGGCGATTACCTGCCTGAGCGACCGAACGGCGGTGCCGCGGGCTGCGATGACCCCCCTGACCTGCACACCCATGTTTTTTGTCCTTAGGCGGAGACGGTTCGCAGAAGCCTGTTTGTGGACGGAACTACCTGAAATATGTCCATATGCCTCTGTCGCGCCACCACACTACGAGACAGTTTGCAGTAATGCAAACTTTCATCAGTGCAGTATGATGCCAGCGGATACGCGGAAAGGACCGGGTCTCCATGCAGGCAGCAGCTCCGGGGCTCCGGGAACGCAAGAGGGCCGAGACCCGCGCGGCCCTCCGCGCAGCGGCCGTGCGCCTGTTCCTTAGAGACAGAGGACATCATCACGGGCAAGGCCAAGCGGATCGTCTCCGACGCGGAGGCCGCACGGCTACGGGCCGCCGAGGACGAGGCCAAGCAGGCGGCCGCGGACGCGGAGCACCTTGCCGCGCTGTAGCGGCGGGACTTGGTGGAGAAGTGGCCGCGGAAGCCGAGCATGTGAGCCCAGGCCCGGAGTCGGAGGTCTTCCAACTCCTTGCGGGCGCCGAGAGTCCAGGCGGTGCGGATCAGCCGGCGGGCGTGCTCGCTGATGTCGAGTTGGGCCAGTTCCGCGAGGAACTTCAGCGGGCGGTCGAGAGCTCCCGTGGCGGTCTCGGCTCCCTTGGTGGCGTACGTGGCGATGTAGGAGGCGACGGCCCGCTCGGTCAGCTCCTGGCCACCGTCGAAGTCGGCGGATCGGATGGGGCGTACGTCGAGCTGCCGGCCGAAGGTGAAGGTGTGCGCGCGTCCGTCGATGACCGGGCCGTCCACACGGACGTGGGCAGCGGCTGTGTTGATGGCGTCGGTGAGCAGCTCGGCGGTTGCCCAGGCCGGAGGTGGGGTGTCGCCGCCCTCGGGACCGTCGATGCGGATGACGGCGTGGAAGTGGACAGCGCCGCGCTTCTGGTACTCGGCGACCTTGGCGAAGGAGACCCGGGCGTCACGCGACTACGCCGAAGCCCTGCCCCCGGCCGTGCGTGTTGGCACTGGGGCGTACGGGGGCCTCTTCCTGTTCTAGGGAAGTCCTAAGGTCCGGCTCGGGTGGCCTGAAGCGGCGGCTGGTGTGCTGGCAGCAGCTACCAGAAGGGAGGCGCACGATGCGCCACACATCCGCAGCGCTGGCCGCCGCGACAGCTCTCGTTCTCGCCGTGGGAGCGGGCTCGGCCGTAGCGGCCGGCACGTCCGACGGCAAGGGGGCCGGCAGCACGGGCCACGGCAAGACCGTCGTCCAGTGCTCGCCGGACAAGCCGGACAGCAAGCTGGAGAACGCCCTCAGGAACGTCAAGATCGCGCTCGGCGCGAACGGCGGCAAGCTCACCGACCAGATCGTGGCGACCTTCGCCAAGGAGACGGGCATGCCCGTGGCCAAGGCGCGGGCGCTGCTGCAGAAGCTCTTCAAGGAGGCGCCGGGCGGTACGAAGCCGGGTGACCCGGGCAGCAAGGGGGACAAGGGCGGCGCCCCCGCCTTCAGCGCCGCCGACCTCGCCAAGATCCTCGGCGTGTCGACGGCGAAGGCCCAGGCCGCGATGGACGCTCTACAGAAGCTCGCCACCGGCCCGAAGGGGCACATCGACGAGACCACCCCGGCGTACGCGGCGATCGCCGCCAAGCTCGGGGTGAGCCCGCAGCAGCTCACAGACGCGATCATCCAGCTCAAGAAGGAGACGGCCAAGCCGGCCCCGGGGAAGCCGGGCGAGGACAAGCCGGCGCCGGGCAAGGACGGCAAGGACAAGCCGGCTCCCGGGAAGGACGGGAAGTCGGGGAAGGACGGCAGGTCCGGCAAGCACGACAAGGGCAAGCCCGGCGAGTGCAAGCCGGTTCCCGGCAAGCCGGGTGAGCCCGGACCGGGGAAGCCGGGCGACGGGAAGCCGGGTGAGCCCGCGCCGGGCAAGCCGGGTGACGGGAAGCCCGCGCCGGGCACGCCCGCGCCCGGGAAGCCCGGGGACGGCAAGCCGGCCGTGGCGCCCGCGCTCGAGTCGAACTGACGTCGCGCTGACAAGCGGTAAGGCACCCTTGCGCCATGCGAGTGCTGGTGGTTGACGACGATGACGCGGTGCGCCGTTCGCTGGCGCACGCCCTGACCCGGGACGGGTACGAGGTCACGGTTGCGGCGGACGGTACCGCCGCGCTGGAGTCGCTGGCCGCCGGGCGGCAGGACGCGGTGGTGCTGGACATCCTCATGCCGGAACCGAACGGCCTTGAGGTGTGCCGCCGGGTGCGGGCCCGGGGGGACCGCACCCCCATCCTGATGCTCACCGCCCGCGACCTGGTCGCCGACCGGGTCGCGGGCCTCGACGCGGGCGCGGACGACTACCTGGCAAAGCCCTTCGCTCTGGAGGAGTTACGTGCCAGGATCCGCGCCCTGCTGCGGCGCAGCGGCGCCGACCAGGAGGTGCTGCGCTTCGCCGACCTGGAACTGGACACCTCCGCCTGCCGGGCGTCCCGCGGCGGCCGCGTCCTGGACCTGACCAGAACGGAGTACGCGCTGCTTGAGCTCTTCCTGCGCAATCCGCGCCGGGTGCTGAGCCGTACGCTGATCTTCGACTCGGTCTGGGGCTACGACTTCGGGCCGTCGTCCAACGCCCTGTGGGTGTACGTGAGTTACCTGCGGGCCAAGCTGGAGGCGGGCGGCGAGCCGCGGCTCGTCCAGACCGTGCGCGGGCTCGGGTACGTACTGCGGGAGGAGCCGTGAACCTGCGCAACAGGCTGGCGTCCGCGGGCGCCGCGGCGGTGCTCGCTGCGCTGGTGCTGGCCTCGGTGGTGCTGTATCCGGCGCTGAGCGTCAATCTGAACGAGCGCCGCGACGCCGAGTTGGTGTCGGCCGCGAACCAAGCGCCGGAGGTGGTAAAGGGGTTCAAGCAGAAGAGCGCGCTGGCGGAGCAGAACGGCGAGGGACCGGACGAGGTCGTCATCCCGACGAAGCCGGTCTCTGTCGGCTCCACGACGCTGCAGTTCGTCCAGCCGCCGGTCGCCGAGGGCCCGACGGACGGGTTCGTCGACGTTAGCGACGTGGACGTCCAGGTCGCCGAGGGCGCCCACCCCGCGTACTTCCACGACGCCGACTGGGGTGACACGCACTACCGCATCTACACCACGCAGTTGGTGGACAGCCGCGGTGGCCTGGTGCGCACGTATGTACCAACTGCGGTCGTACACAGCACTCTGCGGCAGCTTGCGGTGCTGCTGGTCGGGATCACCGCGGGCGGCTGCCTACTGGCCGCGGTGGCGGGGCGGTTGGCGGCCGGGCGGGTGCTGCGGCCGGTGCGGCGGCTGACCGAGACCGTCGAACACGTCACGACGACACAGGATCTGACGGCCCGTCTGCACGCCGACGGACGGGACGAAATAGCCCGCCTCACCCGGTCGTTCGCAGCGATGATGGCGGCGCTGGAGGAGTCGGTGGGCGCGCAGCGGCGGCTCGTCGCGGACGCCTCGCACGAACTGCGCAC
>NZ_JBIAQV010000124.1:0-4255 GCF_042889305.1 Streptomyces sp. NPDC002619
GCCTCGATCAAGCAGGCAACAGGTGGTGCTCCACCTTGCCCGGGAAACTCCATTACCCGCATCGCGACCGTCTTCGTCCTGGCGACGTGGACCACAAGATTCTCGGCCGACACCCGTTGGCTCGCGGGCCACAGATCACCGAAGTCACGTCCCAGGCACTGCTCACCGAAGTCACGTCCCAGGCACTGCTCCGCCGGCCTGCCCAGCGCCGTGGCCATCGCAGCGTTGAGGTCGCGGATGGCACCGTCCAACGTCAGCAGAGCCGCCGGCTCAGCCCTTCGGAGGAGTCCGTCCGAGGCGTCCATCTGTGGCTCCCTGACAGAAATAGCCTCTTCTGCAATATTCGCGCATTTTGCTGTGCTGTCTCGGCGAAGGGTGTGCTTGCCCCCTGTATCGAGTGACGACGGCAGGTGACCCGCTGGAAATGGTTGACGGCCCCCATGAGTAGGGGCGACGGAGGTCTGGACCAACTGCTTGTACTCGAACGATCGGATGGGGCGGCAATGCAGTCCTGAGTCCGGGGACGGTCGGTGCAAGTCCGGCACCACGAGCGTGCTGGGCGATTTGTTCTTTATCACCGATTTTCACCAGAAGGTGTGTGCTGCGCACCAGTGACTGTCCCGATCTCCACTCCTAGCCTCGTTGTTGCCACGAGCCGGACTACGCGACCCCGATCCCCGTAGACCGCGAGGAGAGGGGCAGTCCCGCATCAGCAGGAAGCCGCAGGTCCGCCGGGCCGCATCGCTGTCCGTTGCAGCGATGCCCGGACCGCCGGAGGGACGGCTCAACCGTAGGGCCGGCGAGGCGATCACCCCGTCTTCGGCCCGTTCTTGGAAATCCACGTGATGGGAGAATCCGGTGACAGAGATCCTTCAAGGCAGTCTCTGTGGGCGACTGGACCCCCGGGAGACGCCCGCCGCCGCCATCGCGATGATCGACGCCGAGGGGACGGTGGTGGGGTGGACGACCACGGCGCAGCGGCTGGTCGGCTACCCGGCCGCGGAAGTGGTGGGCCAGCCGATCTCCACCGTCCTGCCCCTCACCCGCCGAACGCTGCGGGAGTGGTCGTCGACCGAGCAGTGCCTGGCCCGGGGCGGCTGGTCCGGCACCTCGACCGTCCGCCACCGCGACGGCCATGCCCTCAAGGCGAGCCTGCGGATCTCGCTGCTGTGGGGCCAGGACGGGGAAATCCATTGGCTCGTCTCCGGTACCGACATCGCCTCGCTCTCCCCGATGGCGACCACCGGATGGGTGCGGGACTCACTTCTCACCCGCTCACCGATCGGCATCGTCGTGCGGGACCGGGACCTGCGCTGCGCCTGGGCCAATGACGCGATGGAGCAGCAGGACGGCGTCCCTTGCGATCAGCGGCTAGGACGCCGTTTGACGGATGCGCGGCCCGACACCGAGGCCGAAAGACTCGAGGGGGTGATGCGACAGGTGCTGGACAGCGGCGTCACCACGGTCCGTGAGTACCGTGCGTGGCCGTCGGCGGATCCGCGCCGTGAGCACGCGATCGCGGCCTCGTACTTCTGCCTCCAGGACGCCGACGGCCAGGCCATGGGGGTGTGCTGCATGAGTGTGGACCTCACCGCCGCCCAGAGGGCGCGCGAGCGCCTGGCCATCCTCAGCGAGGCCAGCACGCGCATAGGCAACAGTCTGGACGTGATGCAGATCGGTCAGGAGCTGGCCGACATCGCGGTGCCCCTCCTGGCCGACTACGTCAACGTCGACCTGGCCGAGTCGATCCAGTTCGGCGAAGCACCCTTCGCCCGCATCGGCCCGTCGGACGACCGCCGCCCCGTCCTGCGGCGTGCGGGCCTGGCCTCGATCCACCCCGGGGTCCCCGAGTCCCCGTGGGCGCGCGGTGAGCTGGTCGCCGTGCCACCGAACTCGCCCTTCGCCAAGGTCCTGTCCTCCGGCCGCTCCCATTTGGAACCGGTCCTGGACGGTTCTCCCGGGACCTGGTTCGACCACGACCCGGACCGGGCACGGACCATGCGTGAGAGCGGCATGCATTCCCTGATGGTCGTTCCCATCCGTACGCGGCGCGCCTTCCTGGGTACGGCGGTGTTCATCCGGACCGAGGAACCCACGCCGTTCCAGGAGGACGACCTGCTCCTGGCCGAGGGACTCGTCAGCCGGACGGCGCTCTCGCTGGACAACGCCCGCCGGTACGCACGCGAACGCAGCGCGGCCCTGACCCTCCAACGCAACCTGCTCCCCCCGCGTTCGGTGCAGGGCACGGCCATCGAGACAGCCTCACGCTATCTGCCGGCCGATGTGGACAACGGCGTCGGGGGCGACTGGTTCGACGTCATCCCGCTGTCCGGCGCCCGAACGGCACTGGTCGTGGGCGATGTCGTGGGACACGGCATCAACGCCGCGGCAACCATGGGCCGGCTGCGCACCGCAGTACACACGCTCGCGGACCTCGATCTGCCCCCCGACGAGCTGCTGACCCACCTCGACGACACGGTCCGGCGGATGGCCGAGGAAGACGCCGACTCTCACGACCCGAGCCGCGTCACCGGCGCGACCTGCCTGTATGCCGTCTACGACCCCGTCACCCGAAAGTGCACCATGGCACGGGCCGGGCACCCACCGCCCGCGGTCATCGACCCCCACGGCACGGTCACCTTCCCCCACCTGCCCACCGGAACACCGCTCGGCGTCGGGTTGGGGATCCCCTTCGAAGCCGTCGAGTTGGAACTGCCCGAGGGGAGCCAGCTCGCCCTGTACACCGACGGCCTCATCGAGAGCCGCGACCACGACATCGACGCCGGCATGATGCGTCTGTGCGGCACCCTGGCACATCCCGGGCGGTCCCTGGAAGGGCTCTGCTCCTCGGTGATCGAGACATTGCCGACTCAGTCACCGTGCGACGATGTGACTCTGCTCATCGCACGGACCCATGCGCTGAGCCCGAGCCAAACCACGTGCTGGGACCTACCCAGCGACCCGGCCGTCGTCAGTCACGCCCGCACCTTGGTCACCCGACGACTGGCCCAGTGGGGATTGGAACGTCTGGAGGCATCCACCCAGCTGATCATCAGCGAACTGGTCACCAACGCTGTCCGCCACGCCACAGGCCCGATCCGCCTGCGCCTGATCCGGCACCAGGTCCTGACCTGCGAAGTGACCGACACCAGCGACACCCTTCCCCGGCTGCGCCACGCCTGCACCAGCGACGAAGGCGGCCGCGGCCTCTACATCGTCGCCCAGCTCTGCCGGCGCCACGGAGCCAGGTGCCTGACGAGTGGCGGCAAGACCGTGTGGGCCGAACAGGAACTCGACCCCGGAAGCTGAAGCACGTAGCCCGCGTGCTGAGCCCCCCACAGATACCCGCGCCAACTGGTCTCCTGGACCAAGGTGTTGCTCCATGACACCGAAGGCGGGAGGCATTGACGCCCGGTTGAACTCGCATGTGGCAGGGGTCAGTCGGGGCCAAACTGAGCAGCCGTGCCGAGACACTCCCGGACGGTGATGGACGCCAGCAGAGCTGAACGAGAAGCTCAGTGAGCCCCCGACAAGGCCACCAACATTCCTCATCGCGTTCGGGACGAAGAGGTCGTGCCAGACCCGTGCCAGGTCGTGCGGGGAACCACGGCGAACACCGGGGAACCAGTCGACCGCCCGACAGGTACCGACACCGCTCCGTCGCAGGTCAGCCCCGAAGCAAGCCCTAGACGCAATTAGCTTCCCAAGCTGATGGCCTGCTACCGGCCTTGACCACCGTCGGCCCGTGCTGATCGGCTGAGCCCATGGCCACGGACTTCAGCGAGTACGAGGCGGCAGTGCCGATCTTGGCGGCGCACCAATGAGCCGCTCGTTGTCCTGGTCTTTGTCCAGTGCACTGACGGACGCCATCGTTCGCCGCCGTACGCGAACCCCGTCTGAGCTGCACAGTGAACGCCCACGACCGACTCTGAACAGCCATGCGGACAGTTGGAAAGCGTGTTGGTCTCGCGGCTGAGCGCGGAGGCGCTGAGGCCTCCCGTCGACAACTGCCATCGTTCTGACCATGATTGGCCAATGCCCGAATTCAGTTGGCCGGACCGCTCCCTGGTGCCGGCCTCGGATGCAGTAGACCGGAGCTGGCCAGCAACGGTCTCCGCACTTCCCCTGGATCTCACGTCAGCGGTCGCGTCATCGGCCGACGGGCCTTCCCCCGTGAAGGTGGGCACGCGGTTATTGATCACGCGGCGAGCGTGAGTTTAGCGGTGTGGTGTCGGTGTTCGTATTCGTTGGGGCT
>NZ_JBIAQV010000125.1:0-3563 GCF_042889305.1 Streptomyces sp. NPDC002619
GTCCACAGCTACTCCTCCTCCGGTGACGTCGAGGTCACAGTGAGCGGCGAGGCGACGGCACCCGGCGTGCTGAGAATCGAGCTACAGCCGACGAACACGGTCGCCTTCCATCAAGCGCACGCAACGTACTTTCGCGCAGTCGGCTGCACGGAGGAGGTGGTCGGCGATCATCTGAGCGGTCGACCGGCACAGGGCAGCTCGCAGCCGACCGAGGGACTCGCCTGGGGCCCGACGCCGCTGGGGAGACGTCGCCAGCGACTGGCCCGGACCGGTCTGTACGCAGCACGCGGCGCCGGATTCGTCGTTCTGCTGCTCCTCGCCTCGACCATCCATGGCGGATGGCTCGCCTGGCTGGTTGCCTTCGCCGCGATCCCTTCGTCCTGGGACGTCCGGCAAAGACCTCTGGAGCTGGCCGACAACCTGCGTGCAGGGGAGCTGCCCCTGAGCTGGCCGTGGCACGGCTGCCTCGCTGTGGTGGCCGCCGCCACGGGGCTGAAGGAGGCCGCCAAGGTTCTCACCGTCCTGTATCTGATCCTCCCATTGATCGCTCACTGGGGTGAGGCGGGCGAGGCAAAACACCTGTGCATGGAGGGCCAGGAGATACGAGGGACCGGGAGACGGACGGCCACCAGCCAAGCGGTGGTGGAGAGTCACGCGGTACGGCGTCGCTACCGGCACCAGGCGACCATCCTGATTCTTGCCGCCGCGCCCGTAGGCATTCTCGCGGCGTCCGCCGACGCGCCGTGGCCTGTCTACGTCCTGACAGCGGTCTTCGCCGCACAGAGGCTCACCGGACTCGCAGTCGTGGTCTCGGCGGTCGCGATCGGCACCGGGGGCGGTTCCCTCCGTCCTGGTGGCAGCCATCGCCTTGGGACTGGCCGCTCGTGCAGTCGACGCTTGGTGCGGGCGACCGCCGTTGGCCCGTGTCCCGATCGACCGTCCGCCGGTGAGCCGGATGCTCACCTCCGACGGCCGGTCGGTTGCCAGGGCACGTCGGCTCCTGCGCAGAGGGCGGCCGGCGGCCGCGTTGCAAAAGCTCGGGACGGTGTCGGACGGCACACGCCACCCCGAGGCCGCCCTCCTGCGGGGCTGGGCGTTGCTGGAACACGGACATCCCGGCGAAGCGAAGAGCGCGGTGGGCGTCCCGGGCCGGGAACCGACCGGCCCCGCCGCCCTCATCACCTGTCTCGCCGAGCTCGACCTCGCCAATGCCGGTGCGGCTGAAACCGCCGTCAGGGGACTCGACCTGCCGCCGACCGACTGGGCGAGGCGACGGCATCAGGACCTGCGTATCGCCCAGTTCCGGCTGGCCCTGCTCCGCGGGCACTCCGACGAGCTCATCGACACGATCTCCCGCGAAGTACCCGTGCGGGTCACCCGCCGCAACCTTCCGACGGCCCTCGCCCTGCTGCGGCTCGCCGCTGAGGCGGCACTGCCCACCCGCCCCTCGCTCGCCTCCTACCTGGCCGGTGCGGGACTCGTCCTCGCCCGTGCGGCCCAACCGGACTCTCTGTCGAAGGACTTCGGCCTGGCGGGCTCGGGCAGGACGGTCGCGCTCGAGGTGATCCGATGCGGTGCGCTCGCAAGCCTGGCGGAGTTCCAGGAAACCGGGGAAGCCGATGCCGACACCGTGTCCCACCTGAGCGCCGCCGACGGTGCGGCCGGCTTCCTGATGAGACTCGACCGGCCGATCGAAGCGGCGACGTATCTGAACGTCCTTGCTGACCGACTGGCAACGGATCCAACACATCGGCTCGCCGCACTGCACAACCGGATCGAGGCGCTGACCGTACTGAACGCCACCCGGCACGAGCTACACAGCAAGGAAGAACGACACCAGTGGTGGGTGGTCTTCGGCAGAACCGTCCAGCAGGCCATGGAACAGGCGGCGGCCGGAGCGGACTGGGAAACCCTTGCCGAGCTCATCGAGTCGGCCCGGCTCCAGCTCGGCCCGAACAAGGACGGCCGCGCCTTCGACTCGTCCCACGCGGTCGCCCCTTTCATCCGGGTGAGGGGCAACTCCGGCATGGAACAGGCCCACTGGTACCGGACCGATCAGCCCCCGCGCGTTTTCGCCCTGGAGGACATGGCCGACATCGCGCTGGGGACGGGCACGTGGTGGTGGAGCACCTGGGTCCACGACCGAACCGTCTTCTGGTCCCTGGTACCCCCGAGTGGCCCCGTGACCGGCGGAACGCTCCCCCTCGCCGAAGGGACGGCACTGGCCGAGGCGTTGTCCGACCTGAGAGACGCTCTCCCCGGGCTGTACCCAGGAGAGGACGGCGCGTCATGGGAGGAGCGAGTACTGGGCAGCCCACTCCTCACCGGCCCGGTCCATGCCAAGTCGTCCCTCGCGCGGCGCCTGGGCGAACTGATTCCACCACCGCTGTCACAGGCTCTGCTGAAAACAGACGGGGGGATACGGCTTGCCATCGCGCCCGCGGCGGAGTTCGGCCACGTTCCGTGGCCGGCCATCGGTATCCCGGGCAGTCGGCACGACGTACGGTTCGTCGAGTGGTGCACCGCCGTACTCGCGCCACCGGCAGGACTCCTCGCCCACCTTGCCGACCGGCCGCATCTGGACGACGCCCCACCACTCGGCCTTGTCGTGATCGATCCGGGGAGCGATCTGCCCTGGGTGTCCGAGGACGAACAGCTGCCGGCTGCTCGACGACTCCTCGACCTCGTCCCGGACGGCGTCGCAACCGTCGCTGCGGATGCCGACCTGTCCCTGCAGGATTTCGCCGAGCGCCTGCACAAGACCGACTCCGACGCGACCGCGGTATTCGCCTGCCACGTAGGACCGGACAGCCAGTCGCTGGACCGCGGCATTCTGCTCAGACCCGGAAGCGCCGAGGACCCGCCTGTCATTCCACCGCGAGTCCTGACCTCCCAGATGCTGGTCGACACACCGGACCGGTACCCGATGCCCCGTCAAGTCCTCATGCTCGCCTGCGACAGCGGTGACGTGGGCAACGTCTCCGCCGGGGAGTGGCTCGTCCTGGGCCCCGCCATGCTGTGGGCCGGTGCCGACCGCCTCATCGTCACCAGCTACCCCGTCATCGACTCGGTGGAGGCGATGGAGGAGACCGAGCCCGCGCTTGAAGGAGGTGACGTGATCGACGAGCGGCTGCTGTCGGCCCTCGTGCTGCGACAACCCGTGATCGACGCGCTGCACGACGTTCAACGCAAGCAGCTGGCGCGCTGGCGCACCACCGGCCGGGAAGGCGCCCCGATCCACTGGGGCGGGCACCTGGCCATGGGCGCCTACGGAAGCCTGGGCACACCCCGGTCCCAGGCGCCACTGCGACGACGATACGTCCACGAGAGCGTGCTGCAGCTCCTCGACGATGCCGCCGGAAACGCCGCCAGAGCGGGACGGAGCGCCATCACCCGCTGGGACATGCTTGTCCAACTCGGCCTTTACGGCTTCGAGACGCCCAACCCCTGCGCCGGTACGCCGGATTGACGCCGATCTACCTCTACGTGCTCGCGTCGGAAGCCCGACGGGCACTCCGGAGGCGTCAACGTTCCACGACCGACGTACTGCCCAACGAGAAGGT
>NZ_JBIAQV010000126.1:0-3460 GCF_042889305.1 Streptomyces sp. NPDC002619
GTCGCTACGGACACGACGGAGCGGCGCACGGTATACCGCCCACCCGCGGACCGAGGCCACCCGAGGTGCAGGCTCCCGCACCGCTGCCCTGGCCAGGGCGTTCAAGCTCATCGAGTCCGCTCGGCAGCGATGGCAGCGGTGAACGCATTCCACTCCGTCGGCACCCCACGCAGCGCACCGCTGTCCTGCACCCCGGCAACGTCGTCCTGCGGGCCGGCCCGGGCAGCGGCACGACCAGAACACTCGTCGCCCGCGCCGCCTACCTGCTGGAAATACAGATCTCCGCCTTCCGCGGCGTCGCCTGCATCACCTGCACGAACGCCGCAGCCGACGAGATCCGCTGCCGCGTCCTCCAGCGCGGCGTCCGCGTCGACGGACGGATCATCTGCTCCACCGTCCACGCCTTCTGCCTGAACGAGATCCTGCGTGCCTTCGCCCCCTCACCCAGGAACCCGCACCCCAAGCAGGACAAGTTCTCGGCGACAGAGCCACACAAGTACTCCTTCAGCGCTGCTTCGACCACGTCGGCATCGCCGAGCCCCTCGCCCAGTTCCACACAGCCGAGAACAACAGGATCCGCCGCGCCCTCGCCTGCAACGAACCCCTCGACGCCTTCGACCCGCGCGACGTAGAGGCAGCCCGCCTCCGCGAGGAACAGTTCACCGCCCGGGGAGAGACCGACTTCGAGGCCATGGTGACGCGGGCCCTGCGCATCGTGCGGGAGCACGAACCCGTCCGGGACCTCCTGCACGCCCGGTTCCCGCACCTCATCGTGGACGAATACCAAGACCTCGGCGGCGTCCTCCATGAACTCGTGGTGGCCTTGCACGACCTGGCCGGCATCACCGTCGTCGCCGTCGCAGACACCGACCAGTCCGTCTACGGGTTCAGCGGCGCCGACGCCAAGTACCTGACCGCCCTGGCCGGCCGCGAAGACAACTGCGACCTGCCCCGCGAAGTCAACTACCGCAGCGGACAAGACATCATCGTCGCCCCCGAAGCCGCCCTGGGAACATCCCACGGGCGCCGCGCACGCGACGGCGCACCTCCGGGAAACGTCAACCCCGAACCAAACGATCCAGTGGGCCCCGCTCGGGGACGATGCCTACGGCGTGCCAGGAAGCCGGACCGTGACGAGGAGACCGCCGGCGGGGCGGGGACAAGGTCGAGGGTCCCGACGTGGGCGCGGACGATGCTGTGCACGATGGCCAGGCCGAGGCCGACGCCGGCGTGCTCGTCGGTGCGTACGCGTTCCGTTCCGCGCTGGAAGGGTTCGGTGAGGGTCGATACCAGGTCCGGTGGGAGCCGACGGCCCGTGTTCTCGACCCGCAGCACGCTCGTGTCGCCGTGCGCCTCGGTGTGGACCGTCACGGTGCCGCCGGCGGGGAGGTTGTGACGATGGCGTTCTGGACGAGGTTCGTCACCATCCGCAGCAGGAGCTCCGCGGAGCCGCTGGTCCGGGCCGCCCCGCCGGTGACGTCGAGCGTGATCCGGCGCTGTTCGGCGAGGGGAAGCAGCGTTTCGGCGGCTTCTTCGGCGATGAGGGAGAGGTCGACGTTCTCGCGGGTGAAGTTTCCGCGGTCGCCGCGGCTGAGCAGCAGGAGGGCCTCGGTGAGGTCGATCGCCCGCGTATTGACAGCGTGCAGGCGTTCGATGAGTTCGCCCCGGTCCTTCGCGGGGTCCTTGCGGGCGACGTCGAGGAGCGTCCGCGAGATCGCCAGCGGGGTGCGCAGTTCGTGGGAGGCGTTCGCGGCGAACCTCTGCTGCTCGGCGACGTGGGACTCGAGTTGTTGGAGCATCGAGTCGAACGCGTCGGAGAGTTCACGGAATTCGTCCTGGCGGCCCTTCATGCGGATCCGGTGGGACAACGACCCGTTCCCGGCCATCCGTGCCGCATCCGTGATCTGTGTGAGTGGCGCGAGCATCCGGCCGGCGAGGATCCATCCCCCTACGAGGCCGAACACGAGCAGGAGGACCATCGCCACGGCCGCGGCTGGGGCGAACGTGCGCACAAGGAGGTAGCGGTTGGGCGCGATCCCGAGAAGGCCCTGGGAGTTGTCGGGTACGTAGCGCAGCAGGAACCCCCACACCACGGCCAGCAGGAGAGCGCCGGCGACGGCGAGGAACCCGGCGTAGCTGAGGGTGAGTTTCAGTCGGGCGCTGAGCCCTGGGCGTCTATGCATGCGTACTGCCGGGGTCGGTGGTGTCCCTGTCGGGGGCGATGGTGTCCATACCGGTGTCGACCCGGTAGCCGACGCCGGGCACCGTGGCGATGATCCATGGTTCGCCGAGCCGTTTGCGCAGTGCGGAGACGGTGATGCGCACGGCGTTGGTGAGGGGGTCGGCGTTCTCGTCCCAGGCCCGTTCCAGCAGCTCTTCGGCGCTGACGACCCCGCCCTCGGCGGCGACGAGGACTTCCAGCACGGCGAACTGTTTGCGGGTGAGCGCGACGTAGCGTCCGTCGCGGAAGACCTCGCGGCGGAAGGGGTCGAGTCGCAGGCCCGCGATCTCGCGGACCGGGGGCCGGGCGTACGCGCGTCTGCGGTCGAGCGCCCTCAGCCGCAGGACGAGCTCCCGCAGCTCGAACGGTTTGGTGAGGTAGTCGTCGGCGCCGAGCCCGAACCCGGAAGCCTTGTCGTCGATCCGGTCGGCAGCGGTGAGCATGAGGATCGGGATGCCGCTGCCGGAGGCGACGATGCGCCGGGCGACCTCGTCGCCGGAGGGGCCGGGGATGTCGCGGTCGAGGACCGCGAGGTCGTAGGAGTTGACGCTGAGCAGTTCCAGGGCGGAGTCGCCGTCGCCGGCGATGTCGGCGGCGATCGCCTCCAGCCGTAGACCGTCACGGACGGCTTCGGCCAGGTAGGGCTCGTCCTCCACGATCAGTACGCGCATGTATGGAGCCTAAGCAGCAGAACATATCGCCAACGTATACGAGGACGTGTGCACACCGGACAGGCGGCTCAGCCTGCCGGTGCCGGCACGGGGCGAGGCTGGTCCGACGGCGCTTCCGCCGTAGTGCGCCACCAGCGGCGCGACGCCAGCGCGGCCAGCACGGCGCCGGCGGCGTTGACCAGTACGTCGTCCACGGAGGACACCCGGTCGAGCCGCAGGACGTACTGTGCGGTTTCGACCAGGACCGAGCAGCCCGCCCCGAGCGCCAGGATCCGCGGCACGGACGCCAGCGCCGCGAACCGCATCGGGGCGAAGAATCCCAGCGCCGCGAAGATCAGCAGGTTGCCGACGGTCCCGACCGGCCCCATCGTGACCAGGTCCCGCAGCGGTAGCAGGCTCACCCGGGCGGGGGCGGTGCCGGCCCCGGCGCCCGGCATCATGGTCATCCATCCCTTCTCTTCGGGGGGAATCCTCGCCTTCAGGCGGGGAGGGAATCCGATCCTGAGCAGTGCGGCGCGGAGCGCCGCAGCATCGCTCCGAAGTGCTCCACCAGCGGCCCGCACTTTGT
>NZ_JBIAQV010000127.1:0-3383 GCF_042889305.1 Streptomyces sp. NPDC002619
GATACGCGACGACATCCACGAAGCCTTCCTCAGCCTGGCCTGCAGCATCATCTGCTGGCGACGACTGAAGAACCTCCAACTTTGTTAGGAGTTCTTAGCACAGCGCTACTTCCTCCAGGCTCTTCGGTTGGCCCAGGACGCCAATGACCGTCGGCTCGCCGGAAGCATCCTCTCCGCCATGAGCCATCAGGCGACATTCCTCGGTCGCTACACCCAGGCCGCGACGCTCGCCCGCGCAGCTCTCATGGGCATCTCCCCCGTGGCCACGCCGACGCTCCGCGCCCAGTTCCACGTCATGGAGGCCCGCGCCCTTGCCCGAACCGGCGACGTACGAGCCTGCGAGGCCGCCTTGAGTGCGGCCACGAGAGCGCTGGAGAGCCGGAACAGCGACGACGAGCCCGAATGGATCAGCTACTTCGACGAAACCGAGCTTGCCGCCGAGGCCGCCCACTGCTTCCGAGACGTCAACAGCGCCCGGCAAGCCGTCGCCCATGCCGAGAACGCCATGAGCGGCAGCCACGTACGCAGCGACTTCTTCGCGACCATGGTTCTCGCCGACGCCCACCTCCGCGCCGGCGACGTCGAGGAAGCCTGCCGCGTGGCACTCGATGCGCTCGACCTCGGCGAACAGCTCAAGTCGGCCCGGTGCGTCAGCTACCTTGTCGAGTTCCGACAGCACCTCGCAGTCGTCGGCGACAGTGCGGTCGTGCGCACCTTCACTGAGCAAGTCAGAGAACACAGGCTCTGGGTTGCCTCCGACGCTCACGTCGGTGTCTGACACCAGGGCGCGGACCCTACGCTCAAAACGGGCGCCACTCGTCGCGGCCTTCCCCAGTACGGAGGGACCGCATCCGCCGAGCGAACTCCTCGGCCGACCGCGCGCTAGTGGTGACCTGGTGGCCCAGCCAAGCCACCATCATCAGCTCACGCAGGTCCGCGACCGTTTCGTACCCGGGCCAGTTCCTCAGGTCAAAGCCGTACCGGTGCACGAACTCGGCGTACTCCGCCTTTGTGTGCCAGCCGTACCGGTCGTAGAAGATCGCCGTCTGGATCAGGTCCCACTCGCGTGGGGCGAGGGCGAAGCCGTCCAGGTCGATGAGCACAGCGTGCCCGTCCCAGTGGCGGAGGACGTTCCCGATGCTGGCGTCACCGTGGATCATGCCGAAGGGAAGGACGAAGTCCAGACGGTCGTAGTCCTTGGCGAGGCTCGCCCCTCGCTCCTCCAGGAACGTCCGGTCCTCCCCCGAGATGCCGTCCAGGCCATCGAGGGACGCCGCCAGCTTGCCCAGCGGGTCGAAGTAGGGCAGGCCCAGAGATTCAGGCTCTTCCAGCCAGTGCAAGCGGCGTAGGAGATCGGCCAGCTCGCCGACCGTCGCGTATTCCTCGTTCTCCTGGACGCTCTCCCAGAAGGTGACCACCAGGCCGCCAACGACGACCGGTTGAGCGACCGACGCCGGCACACGCGTGGCCGGGAAGTCCTGCGTCTCAAGCCACCGGGCCACGCTCACGGCCCGTTCCATCTCCGCGAGAACCGACGGATCACGCGCAATGCGGACGATGACTGGTAACGACGTCAGGCGATAGACCGCGTTCGATCCGAGGCGCAGCAGGTTTGCGCCTCGGGAGTCGAGTCCGGCCGTCGCGCATGCCTCTCGGAGGACGGGCGCCAGGCCCCCCGCCGTGAACTCCGTGCCGCCGCCGTCCGGTCCCTCGCTGCTGCCCGAGATCATGCTTCGACCATACGGGCCGGACCGGCCGCCCGACAGGCCGCCCGCGTAATAGGGGCGTAATGATCTTGCTCGGCGCCCGCCCGGTCGGAGCCTCCGTCGCAGGTCAGGGCCCCAATACCATCACGGTCTCACCTGGGCCACGGAGCCGTGTGCGCAGGTTCGAATCCTGCCGGGGGCACCCTGCATGAGGTGCCCAAAGACCCCGTCACCAGCGGAAACGCTGAGGCCGGGGTCTGTGGACTATTTGTGGACGGGATCTTGAGGCATCGGCCCAGGTCAGTCCCCGGAAATGACGAAGGCCCCCGGACGGATCCAGGGGCCAGGAGCGCGGAAGCGGCTCCCTGTCGCTCCGCTGTGAAGAGGCCCGGCGCCGCCGCACCACGGATGGGTTCCGGACCTGTGGACGGGCTCAGGGACAAGTGGCCGCGGTGTCGATCCTGATGCCGGTCACGGTGTAGGCCGAGGTGAAGTTGACGTGGTAATTCGGCAGGAGGCAGAGGTACTGCGTTGCACCGGTGCTGTTGACGATGTAGCGGAGATAGGCCCGGTCGTCGTTGCGGGTGTTGTTTACCCAGTTGGCGCCGCGGCTGTTGGAGCCGAGGTTCTGATAGGAGGTGGTGACGTCCTGGTACGCGGCTGTGGGGGTCCCACCGTTCCACTGGCTGTCGGTGAGATAGAAGCAGACGCGGGGGTACGCGCATCCGTTGTAGGAGGTGGCGGAGGCCGTGGGAGCCGTGACCAGTGCGGTGACGGCGAGAGCAGCGGCTGCCATACCAACGGTGGCGGTTCGCCTGATCATGTTCATGACCGAGAGTCTGGTGGCGGAATGACCGGGTCAGGAGGGTTCTTCCAGCCAATGCAGGAGCTGACGAACGCTCGCCGCGACGTGAACTAGGCCTTCCTGGCGCCCTTGACGCAGATAACGGAGCCGCTTCGCACGTCCCGCACCGTGTGAACACGCAGCTCAGCGTGACCGATACCGGCGACAACGGGATGTCCTCTGGGAACAACACCAAACCCGCCGACATCGCTCGTCACTCGTACTCGCGCAGCAGGTCCTCAATGCGGCGGTTGGCGACCTCCTGCCGACCGTCGATGCACTTCGCGTACCGACTTAACAGCACCTCAACGCTGTTGCCCGCCCGTTCGGCCACCTCGGTTGGGTCCACCCCGGAGTTGAGCCACGTCGACAACGCCGAGTGCCGGAGGTCGTACGGGCGCGCGGCGAGCGGGGAGGCGACCGCGGCCGGCGGGAGCGCCAGCGCTCGGGCTTCCTGCCACACGCGGTAGTACGTCGATGAGCCGACCACTCCCCCGCGCTCGTTCGTGAACAGGCGCCCGTCATCTGCGGTACCGAACGTCTCGATGTGCTCGCGGAGGATGGTCACGAGCTGAGGCGGGATCGGGACGAGCCTGACCTCCTCCACTGGCCGGTTCTTGAGGCCTCGGTCATCGTGGGTCTCGCCGGAGTCTGTCCACTGCTTGCCGACACTGGGACGCGTCCGGTTCAGCAGCGCTGTCCCCGAGCCGACCTACGGCAGCTTCATATCTGCTTCGGTAAGTAGCTGTTGCCGTACCGAATCTGAGGACGGCGTTTTCGCTGGTCGGGCATAGGGTCGGTGATTCCGTGGGAGTGGTGGCCTGTCGTTTCGT
>NZ_JBIAQV010000128.1:0-3369 GCF_042889305.1 Streptomyces sp. NPDC002619
GTCAGGAGTGCGGTCACCAGGCGCACGCGGACACGGTGGGCGCTCTCAACGTTCTACGGGCCGGGCTGGTCCGTCGCGAAGCTCAACCGGCTTAGCGAGAAGCCACCCCGTTTACGGGGTGGAGGAGTCACGTGGAGTCCTAGCCGCCGATGTGTAGCAGGAACGGGCGAAGCCCTGTTCTCCCAGGTGGGGTTCGTCGAGTGCCTCGTCCTTGGCGGAGCACGTTTGGGGCACGGCCGGCTCGCCTCCCGGCGTGGCGTGGCGTGAGATGGCGGACGACCGGTGACGGGTGGCGTGGTGTCCTCCTCGGCCCTTCAGCGGTGGGCGCACTCAACACCAGACCTGTGCAGCGGAAATGTACTGATCGTGGGCCTTCTACGACGCTTCGGGCCCACCCGATGACGCGAAGCATCCTCCTCGCAGCACCGGGTGCCGCCACCGTCCCCAGCCGCTGAAGTAAGTAGGTGCAGCGGTCGTGGGGCCGTCGCAGGGGCACCCGGCTGTCGGAGAACCGACGGCTACTTGGTGAGGCGTAGGTAGTCGAGGTTGAAGCCGCCGGTTTCGCAGTAGACGGTGATCGTCTGTTCCCCGGCTGCGAGAGTGACGGGCACGTGCACGGACTGGTACGTCCCCCAGCCGCCCGTGGCAGGCACCGAGACCGTTGCCAGCGTGGCTCCGCTGCCGTCGCGCAGGGACAGGGCGTTCGGCGCAGTGGTACCGGTGCCGTTTGCGACGCGCAGCTCGAGGTCGTAGGTGCCGGCCTGCGCTACGTCGATGCGGTACTTGAGCCAGTTGCCGGCGGCCGTCCAGCCCACGTTCCTGCCTCCGCTGGCCGAGGCGTTGCTCTCGATGAAGTTGCTGCCGTCCGCGGGCCAGCCGTGCTGGTCGGTGTAGCCCTCCGCTTCGATCTTCTCGCCCACCGGGACGGCGTGCGGCCGCACGGTCAGGTGGACGGTCACCTGGTCGCGGGCCCTGCCGTCGGTGGCGTAGAAGGTCATGTCCTGCTCGCCCGCGGTGGTCGGGTGGATCGTGACCAGACCGGTCGCCGGGTCGACGCTGACGCCGTCCGGCAGCTCGCTGGCGTAGTAGGCCAGCCGGTCACCGTCGCGGTCGGTGGCCTGCAACTGGGTGCGCACGGTGCTGTACTGGTCGGCGACTACATCGGTGGTCCGGCCGAAGACCGGGGCGTCGTTGTGGTGGCCGGAGGGAGCGTTGCCCTCCCACCGGTAGCTGGCGTAGGAGCCCGCCGGAACAGTCACCACGAACGTCTGGCCGGCGACGACGATCCGGACCTTGCTGTCAGTGCTGTTGCTGTTGCCGAGGACGGCGACGAACTTGCCGGTACCTGAGCGGAAGACCACGTTGCTGACGCCGTGTTCTGCGGCGCTGGACTCGACGCGCACGTCACCGGGGGAGAGGTACTTGGCGAACTGCCCCATCCCGTACAGCTCGTCGCGGACGGTGAAATCCTTGGTCGTCGTGTTCACCGTGACCAGCCGGTTGGGCCACTTGGTGGTGGCGCCGACCTTCTCCCAGTCGATGTTGTTGTCCCGGGCGGGTGTCCAGTGCAGCGTCCCGCCGTCCTGATCGGTGGTCTGCGCCCACAGGATGTAGGAGCTGGCGTCCAGGCGGAAGTCGCTGAGGAGGGTCGAGGGCGAGAGGTCGCTCGTCTCCGTGAGGTGCACCGGCTTTCCGGTCTGTTCGTACGCGTCGCGCATCACGCGCGGGTCCCCCCAGTAGGGGTGGAAGGCGATGGCGTCTGCCGCGTTCTGGACCTGCTTGCCGGTCACCGAGCCGTCGGGGGCGTCGTCGAAGATGCGGTGGTAGTTCTTGGTCGCCGTGCTGTTGGGATCCCGCCAGTCCCAGAAGTTGAAGTCGTGCACGTAGAGCTGGGTGTTCAGCCGGGCAGTCCGGACTTCACGTTTGATCGCCAGGGCCAGCTTCTGCTGCTGGGCGACGCTGATGTCCATGGCCGGATAGACCACGTCCATGCCCGGCTCGTTCAGCAGTGTCAGGGCGTCTACGCGTATTCCGTGCTTGGCGTAGGCCTGGACGTACTTGACGTAGTAGCGCGCGAACACATCGATGCAGTCGTCGCGCAGCTTGCCGACCTGGTAGTAGTCCGTGGTGCTCCCGGGCTTGAGCGCGACCTCGCCGGTGAACCGGTTGTTCGTCTTCATCCACGCCGGTGCGCTCCACGCGGAGGCGAAGAAGGTGGCCTTCGGGTTGTAGCGCTGAATCAGCTTGATGGTGTCGACGATGTGAAGGTCGATGTCCCGCTGGATGGAGAAGTGCTTGAGGCCGAAGTCCTCTGTGACGCCGGCGGGGAGGTCGTCCTCCGACCAGAACGGGAGATGCTCGATGAGGTCGGGGCTGCCGATCGTCAACCGGAACCGGTCGAGGCCCGCGCCGTTCTTCGGGTCGACTAGCAGTCGGATGGCCGCCTCGCGCTTGGCGGGGGTGAGCTTCCACAGGTTGGAGACGCTCGTCTCGTCCAGGGAGAAGCCGATGCCCGCATATTTCTGCCGGGCGGTACTCGGATCGACGACCACGGTGGCGTCGGCGGGGGCGCCCGTGTCGTCGCCCATGCGGACACTAGGCAGTGGCCGCCATGCCTGCGCGCCGCCGGTGGAGTAGGTGCCGGTCACGACCGGGCCCTGCCTGGTCGGTTCGCGCCCGGCCCGGTCCGCGTGCGCGGTGGGACCTGTGCCGGCCAGTGCGGTCAGTGTCGTGACCGCGATGGCGGCAATCGCGGTGAGAGAACGTCTCACAGCTTCTCCTGGAGTCTGGGGAGTGTCGGGGACTGGTGCCGTGCCAGGTCCGTGGCGCGCGGCCCGTTCCGGCGGCAACGGCACACGTGGTGGAGTGGCTTGGAAGTGCTGGCTGTTACGGCGTGAAGCTCGCTCGGCGACGCTGCACGGCGCCGCTTCGGAACCGGAGTCGGCGAGGCTGTTGCAGCCGTAGGGGCGCGCAGAAAGGCGTTCACGGCTACATCTCCTGACGTGGCGACAGCCACCGCATCGCCCCCCTCCCGCCTCACCGATGGGTTGGATCCAAGCAATTTCATTGGTGTTAAGTCAAGGCATGAAGAAAGCGAGCTTCAGTCAAGCCTCACCGGCGGGAGCGCGGCGTTCGATCGACGACGTGATCGAGCGGAAACCGGCGGGAAGAGTCTGATCGTGACTCCTCCACCCCGTAAACGGGGTGGCTTCTCGCTAAGAGCTCGCGCAGATAGGCAGAGTGGGGGACCCCGGCAGCAAGGCGGGCACAGGTCCCAGTGATCATGGAGTTGCGACGCTCTGTGATCACTGGGGGGACCTGTGCCCGTGCTGCCATCATGGCTGACCGACCCGCTCTGGGACCAATTCG
>NZ_JBIAQV010000129.1:0-3065 GCF_042889305.1 Streptomyces sp. NPDC002619
TCTGGCTGGGAGTGGATCACTTGACCTGCGGGTCCGTGAGCCAAAGTGACCACCACGGCCGGCGGTTCGTCCCTTTCCCAACGGAGTCCTGAAGGCCGGGGCATCCTCGGAGGAACCCGGTGACTGCGGGGCGGGCCGCGGGTGATCGGTGGCCGGGCGGGGGCCGGTGTCCGGGTGTGTGTCGGGGCCGGCCGGTCGTGTGCGGACGACCGGCCTGGCTTGGGGGCCGGGGTTCGGAACTGCTGGTGCTTGACCGAACCCAAGCGCGTTCCGGCGACCATGAGTGAGCGTTACTGCTGCGGTTCATTGCGAGGGCGGGTGTCCCATGGGACGAACGGGAGTTTGTGGGCCGAACGCGTGACCTTTCTCGTGGTCGGCTCGTTGTGGGTGGTGACGGATGACCGGAGTGGGGACCGGGGGCGGGTGCTGTGGGCGGGTTGCGGGAGTTGGCGGCGATCGCCATCGAGGACCTCGACTTCACCGCCGGCAAGACACGCGAGACGCTACGGCCGCAACAAGCGTTTCCGCCGGCTCCTCTCCCGCTTCCCCACCGCCCGGCTGAAGGCACGGCTGACGGCGATGGCCGCCGAGCAGGACATCGCGGTCGTCGCGGTCGATCCGGCCTACACCTCCCGGTGGGGCGCCCAGCACTGGCAGCAGCCCCTGACCAGCCAGACTCGCAAGGTTTCCCGGCACGATGCAGCCTGCATCGCGATCGGGCGACGCGCCCTCGGGCACCCGATCCGGCGACGGACGGCACCGCCCCGTACCCACCAGAGCGATGGGCACGGGCATCGGACCGTCCAGGCCGGACCGGGCACCCGAAGGCGTGAGGAAACCCGCCGCCCCGTCACGGACCGTGCACCCGATGCACGCGCCCGGACAGGGACACCCGAAAGAACGCGGGCGACCAGCACATCCACAACCGTTCGGGATGCGCGCAGTACCAGGATGTGGGTCCAGGACTCACTCCTGCTCACTGATTAGGAACGGTGTCAACCGCCGGTCGTGGTGCGCTGGTTCGCCGCCATGCGATGGCGGGCGAAGGCGCGTACCGCGGTCCAGGTCGCGGACGCGGCTCCGGCCAGGGAGGTCGCCGAGGCGAGCCCGGCCATCAGTCGGGCCTCGCCGGCGTCGAGGACGTCCTCGCGCGGCCGCGCCGCGGCGGGGGCCGGCGGTACGGTCACCGTGTCGGCATGCAGGATCGGGCTGTGGGTCATGTTCACCTCCTCGGCCAGCCGATGTCGTCGTCGGACGGCGCCCGCCGCGTCGGTCCCGGTCGGCCGGAGCGGCCCTGGCGGGCAGCACGGCGTGCAGGAATCGAGTGCTTCATGAACGACTCCCGTGAATATGACGGGGACAGCTCCCGTGGATGAGACGGGACAGCGCTGGGCGCCGTCGACTTGGCGCTCGAGATGCTGCCCTGGTCCGTTCGAGAGTCGCTTGAGGAATGCATGAGAGCCCCGTGAGGTCCGCACGAGGCCCAGGGCAGAGCGCCTGGCAAAAGATTGCCCGGCTGTTGCCGGGCACCCTACGCTCGTCGCGGCCCCGGTGGCCGGCCCGATCCGCTCGCGGCCATCCGTCCGCGCGTCCGACCCCGTCCAACCCAGGGAATGGTCACATGCCTCAGCAGCCCGCGTTCGGCCGCCGTCTCAGGAAGCTGCGCATGGCCCGCGGGCTGTCCCAGACCGCGCTGGCCGGCGACGGCATGTCCACCGGATACCTCTCCCGCCTGGAGTCCGGGGCGCGCCAGCCGACCGACCGCGCCGTCACCTACCTCGCCGAACGGCTCGGCCTCAAGGCCGCCGACTTCGAGGAGCCCGCGGGCGGTTCGCTTGCGCACGCGCTGTCGCTGGTCGCCTCCACCGGATCCGAGGACGCCCTCGAGACGCTGCGCGAGGCCCTGGCGGCCGAGGCGCACGAGACGCCCGTGCTGCGCTGGCAGGCGCTGTGGCAACTGGCAAGGCAGCGGCGGGTGCAGGGCGACCACATCGGCGAACGGGCGTACCTGGAGGAGCTGGTCCGGCTCGGCGACGAGGTCGGGCTGAGCGAGCTGAGGGTGCGCGGACTGACCCGGCTCGCCCGCTGCCTGCGCTCGCTCGGCGAGATCCCCGCCGCCCTCGACGCCTGCGTCACCGCCCACCACCTCGCCCGGGACTCCGACCTGGGCGGGGAGGACCGCTCCGCCGTACTGCTCGCCCTGGTGTCCGTGGAGGCCGAGGCCGGCCGGATGCCGGATGCCCGGGCGCACGCCGACGAACTGGCCGACCTGGTCGAGGGCCGGTCGGACGCGCTGTGGGCGGAGGCCATGTGGACCGTGGCCGCAGTCCGCGTCCGGCAGGGCGACTACCCGGCCGCGCAGGCATACCTGGAGCAGGCGCTGGAGAAGTTCGGCAGCAGCGAGGACCTGGTGCTGTGGCTGCGGCTGCGGCTCGCCGCGGGCCGGCTGCACCTGCAAAAGACGCCCCCGGACACCGAGGCCGCCCAGCGGTGCGTCACGGCCGCCGAGTCGGCACTGGCCTTCGTCGGCACGCCCGGCCTGCGCCAGGAGCTGACCGCGCTCAGGGCCGACCTCGCGTTTTTGACCGCCCGCTACGACGACGCCCGCGTCCTGCTCGGCGAACTCGCCCTGGAAGAACCGCGGATGACCTACCGCGACCGGGTCCGCCTCGACATCCTGCGCCACCAACTGCGCATCCTGTCCGGCGACGACAGCGGCGTGCGCGGCCTGCGCGCCCTGGCCGAACAGGCCCAGACGGACGCGAACATCGACCTGGCGGCGGACATCTGGCGCATCCTGGCAGAGGCACTGGCCCAGACCCAGGCCCACCGGGCTGCCGGGCCGTCTGCGGCGGCGGGGGCCGGCCAGCCGGAGCGACAGGCATGAGCAGCCCGCGGCTCTCGGTCCGTATGCCAGGTCCCGGTCCGGTGTAGGCGGCCGTTACTTCGATCCTCAATGGATCTCAGCAATCCGGGCATTTCGGCCCGGGTGGTCCGTCACGTCACCAAAGCGTGAGGGCTTCGGCTTGAGTACGGTCTCCCGTTTCCGTCTGCCGCTGGTGCGG
>NZ_JBIAQV010000130.1:0-3018 GCF_042889305.1 Streptomyces sp. NPDC002619
GCTGACCTGGTTGGCGTGCAGGTACCGGGCGAGTTCGGCTCCGAAGGACCCTGTGCCCTCCATGCCTACGACCAGCAGTTGGCCGCGCGAGCGCAGCCACTCCAGCAGGCGCCGGTAGCCTGCAGGCGTGGTGGGGAACGCCTCGGTGGCCAGGTGCCGGCCGATGGTGTCGATGACGGCGGCTTGGTGGAAGTCGGTGTGGGTGTCGATCCCGCCGATCACCTCGATGGGCTGTGCCATGGTGGCCGGGTTGTTCCTTCCGCGCGCAGGGAGTGGGCTCGCGCGCACCGGCCCGGCGGACGGACACGACTGTGATGGGACCGCTTCGGTCAAGCTCCTATGAGGTCACGATCACCGAGCCGGTACGCGAAACGGCACCGCTCGGAAGGTCGACGATTCAGAGTGAGGACAGCCGAAGCGTCAATCGGGGATCGGGTCAGACCCCCGAGCGGTGCCTCCCTCATCCTCACAGTCGGGGATCTTGGTGTTTCCCGGTGCGACAGCATGATCAGCGGGCATGCGCGGGGCTGCGACCTGCAAATCCGCGTCCGCGCCGAGCGGCGGACGCCCGACCGGCAGGCCCGCAATGCGGTCCGCTCCGGAGTCGAGGGCACCGTCAACGAACTCACCCACGAACACGGCATGCGCCGCTGCCGCTACCGGGGACAACCGAAGGCCCACCTGCAGCACGCCTTCGCGGCCACCGCCGTGAACATCGAGCGCCTCAGCGGGCTACCGCCGACCGGTGAAGCAACCCCACCGCGGCCACCGGCCGCCTTCCAGGACTACCTGGACCAGCACGGGATCCCCCGGCTCAAGTCCTGGCGATCCGTCAGTAGTCGACGTCGACGTCGCCGAGATCCCTGACAGAGCCAAGCTTGGCCAGGATCCACCGTTTCTTGGTGTTCACGGATCATGGATTGAACGGACAGATGCCCTCTGACTTGGGATGATCTCGGTTGCTGAGGCCGAATCGTTCCGCGTCGAGAGGGCCTCTGACGAGTGCGAGCTTCTCATGATCTGGGCCGGGTGCCGGTGAGTTTCGACGACCCGAACCTCGTGCCGTGCGCCGGGTTGCTGGCCCCGGCTCTTCTTGCCCAGCGGACCGGCCTGGCCGAACTGGTCGAGAGCCGTGTCCACTTGCAGTCCCATGAAGCACACGGCGGAGGTCTTCAACGCCACCCGCGCCCCCTCCACCGTGGGTACTTGGCTGAGGTCGTACCGCCGGCACAACATCCGCCAGCGCGACGCTCCGCCGGGCCGGCTCTTCTTCCTTCAGGGCGTTTCACCGCGAACGCGGCCTGGCTCGCACTGGCAGCCCTGGCCCACAACCTCGGCCGCGCGGTCGGCATCCTCGCCGGCCACGACCTGACCGGGCCACCGCCGCCACCCTCCAGCGCACCCTGTTCACCGTCCCGGGCCGACTCGTGCACACCGCCAGACGGCTCCACCGGCGACTTCCCATCCGCTGGCCCTGGGCCGACGTGTTCAAACATGCCCTCACGGCCATTACCGCACTGCCACGACACGGCTGACTCCACTGCCACGGCCCCTACGACCCAGGACCCGGAGAGGCCGGCAGACCGGCAGGTCTCGCACGCCCTCCTTCCGCTCAACACAACGGCACCCGACGTCAATGGCCTCAACTGGCTTGATCACTAGGCCGACAGCCGTGATGGCACTGGTGGAGCGTCTGGTGCCGGACCGTTTGTGGGAGTTGTTCCAGCCAGTGGTACCAGCCGCTCCGATACGCCCCCGGGGCGGGGGCCGACGCCGGTATGAGGACAGGCAGGTGCTGGCCGCCATCGCATTCGTGGCTACGACGGGCTGTACGTGGCGTGAAGTGCCACCGGGCTTTAGCCCAAGGCCGTGAAGTTACGGGTGGGGTCGTGGCCGCAAGCAAGGGTTGATCTGGAAGGACGCCGGACGCGAGAAGCGGAGCCCCGGTAGAACTGGCTGGTCCGCCAAGACAAGCCGTTCACAAAGACCGGAGGCTCCGCTGTCCGGACAGTGTGTCATCACGCGTGAAATCGCGGTAGCCGAGGGTGTCTTCGCCCCGGGACATCTGGGCGAGTTAACCCAGGTCGTGCCCTTCGAGATGGTCGACGAGGTCCTCGCCGAGTGCGGGGCGGTTCAGCAGCGGCTGCGGAAACTGCCGGCCCGCGTGGTGGTCTACCTGCTGCTCGCGGCCACGCTGTTCGAGGAATGCGGCTACCCGGCCGTGTGGCGCAAACTGACCGGCGCCCTTGAGGCCCTGCCTCTGCCGCGGGTGACCGCGACCGCGCTGTGGCACGCTCGCACCCGGCTCGGCGTGCGCCCGATGCGGACCCTGTTCGACCTGCTGCGCGGCCCGGCGTCGGCGGTCCGCACCACCGGGGCCCGCTGGGCCGGACTGCTGGTCGTTGCCATCGACGGCACCTACCTGGACGTCGCCGACGATACGAACGTACGCGCTCGGCTGGGTAAGGGAGCCAACCAGTACACCGCCGCCTCCGGCTATCCGCAGGTCCTGCTGATCGCCCTGGTCGCCTGCGGCACCCGCGCCGTCATCGACGCGGTCTTCGGCCCGCGCAAACCCGGCGAGCCCGTCCTCGGGCGCCGCCTGCTGCGCTCGACGCACCAAGGCATGGTCGTGCTGCTGGACCGGGGTTTTGCCACCAACGCCTTCCTCGAAGCTGTGGCCGGCACCGGTGCCGACTTCCTGGCCCGGCTCTCCGCAGTGCGCAAGCCGCCCGTCCTGCACCGCCTGGACGACGGCTCCTTCCTGTCCCAGATCGGCACGGTTCACGTCCGCATCATCGAGTGCGAGATCACCATCGCCACCACCGCCGGATGCACCACGGGCGTCTACCGCCTGGCCACCACCCTGCTCGATCCCCACCGCTATCCAGCCTTCGAGCTGGTCAGGCTGTATCACGAGAGATGGGGTGCGACACGAAGTCGCACGAGATTGAGTGAATTACCTGACAGGAGGATCGACTTGATGTCGACGGCGTAGTTCCGGGCCAGTGCTCAAGG
>NZ_JBIAQV010000131.1:0-3011 GCF_042889305.1 Streptomyces sp. NPDC002619
GGCCCTGCTCGTATGCGCCGAGCACCTCGCGACCACCCGATCGGGACTCCGGTTCGATCGACAAACCCCAAGATCGGTACGACAACAGCTACTAAAGCTGTGGCAGGTTGGACGGACGAGGAGTTGCGGTGGCAACGACCGGCGGGGCAACGACCCGATCCTGGCGCTGGTATGGCGCGGCTGCCCTGGCCTCAACCGTGTTCCCTGCCGTGTTCGTGCAGGCGACTCTCCTCGCAAACTGGTACGTGGAACACCCGGTGATCGTCCCCGGCGACGATTCACCTGGCATCGCCGCAAACGCAGGGAACCTGCTCGCCGTGCCGGGTTTCGCCGTTGCTGCGATCGCCTGCCTGCTGTTCCCTCTGCTCTGGGGGATCGCGGCGTTCCGCAAGTGGAAGGGCGCGGCAGTAAAGGGTCTGCCGGTGTTTTCCACCGTCCTGCAGGGGGTCACCTTGCTGGTGGCCCTTCCGGTCGCCACGACCCTGCCCTACAACTGGGCCGACGTCACAACCCTAATCGCCGCAGTCCTGATCGCACTGTGGGCGTCGTCCCGAGACCGCTCTGGGCGCGCCGGACAGGCCCTGGGGTCGGCGTAGCGACTTTGGCCGGGAGTTTCAATGATCGAGTCAAGGGCGCAGGGGGCACTCGATCAGTTCTTCTGGAAGTGATGCGCCAAGTCTCCCACCTCGGGTCCTGCCAGGGGTGTCGCTCTGACGTGCGCCGACATGGTCGCCGACTGTCATCGTTTGTCAACGTCGGCTCGCCTCGGGCGGCCCAGGGGCGGCCCGGCAACCAGGACTCGGCACTTGGCGGTGTTCCCGGTCTGTGCCTACCCGATCGGACATGCAAGGGGCGCGTCAGGGGAGCTTGATCACGGGAGTTCATCCTCCGCGGCGGATGACCAGAACGGCCACGTCGTCGGTGTGGTCCACCGCGACCGCTGCCTCGAGGACTCGGTCGGCGGTCGCCTCCGCGTCCAGTCCGTCGTGGAGGGCTGCGCCGGCCAGTGTTCCGGCTCGCTCCAGTCCGGCCTCCAACGTCACGCCCGGTCCTTCGACCACGCCGTCGGTGACCATGACCAGCACGCTGTCCTCGTCCAGGGTGAAGGTCTCCTCCGCGTAGTCCATGCCGGGCACGACTCCCAGGACCGGCCCGCCCGGCAGCTCGTGGATGCTGTGGCTGCCGTCTGTGCGTGCGCACAGCAACGGCACATGGCCGGCGCTGGCGCCGGTGACCTGCCCGCTGAGCGGATCGATGTGCAGCATGGTGCAGCTGGCGAAGCGCGGGGGATCCATCGTGACGAGCAGCTCGTTGGTGCGCGTCAGCAGGGTTCCCGGATCCCGGTCCTGGTCGGCGATCGCGCGCATGGACAAGCGAACCTGTCCCATGAAGGCGGCGGCGTCGACGTCGTGCCCTTGAACGTCGCCGATCTCCAGGGCGACCGTGCCGTCGGGCATCACGAAGGCGTCGTACCAGTCCCCGCCGATGTCCAGCCCGTCCCGGCTGGGTTGGTAGCGGGCGGCGACCTCCAGGCCCGCCAGGTGCTCGGGCAGCCTGGGCAGCATGGTCTGCTGCAGCGCCGTGGCCAGCTCGACTCGTGCCTGCTGCAACCGGATGCGCCTCAGCGCCTGGCCTGCCAGATCGGCCAGCGTACCCACGAGGGTCCGCTCGTCCAGGGACGGCCGGTATCCGCTGCCGTAGGTCACCAGCCACCCCCCGAGCGGCTGATTGCCGGGCTCGATGAGCGGCATGATCGAGACGGCGTAGTCGGAGCCGAGTCGGCCCAGGTGCGGAAACTCGGCCCCGTGCGGCCAACGGCGGATGTAGTCCTCCCGGTCGCGGATGAAGTAAGACTTGCCGGTGCGGATCGCCTCGGGCAGCGGGCTCGGATGGTCCAGCGGCATGCCGTGCAGGACGTCGACCTCCCACATGCCTATTCCGGCGTCGGTGGAGACGCGCAGGCGGCCGTCGTCGACGAGTGCGAGCAGGGCGCCGCTGGCGCCGAAGGTCGCGGCGAGCCGGGTCAGGACGACCTGCTGCAGTTCCTGCTCCGTGGCTGCGGTGATCAAGGCGGAGGAGAACTCGGCGATGTCTTTGGCGCGCTGTCGCTCGGCAGTCAGCGCGGCCTGCGCCTTCACCCTGTGCTTCTCCTGCTTGGTGTCGTCGCGGACCATCCCGAAGATCCGTTCGGGGCCGGCATAGCCCAACTGGATCCGACGGGTCTGAACGGTCAGTCGGTGCCAGTCCTCGTGCTGGGTGAGGTACCGCAGCCTCACCCAGGGGGACTGGGTGGGGGGCGGGCGCAGGAGCTGCTGGAAGGCCTCCCGGTCGTCGGGATGCACTGCCGAGATCACACTGGAAAGCGGCGTAGTGGGATCCGGCAAGAGTGCGGCCAGGGCTGGTGCGCCACCGAGCCACTCCAGCTGTTGCCCCTGGGGTGAATACATCCACAGTCCGAGGTCGGCGGCCGCGGTGGCCATCCGGAACGGGATCAACAGGCTGGCCAGGTCGTTTCGCGCATCCAGTGCGTGCACCCAGACCAGCTGCTCGTCACCGGCGGGATCCTTCACCGGCCGCGCCTCGATCAAGCAGGCAACGGACGCTCCGCCTCGCCCGGGGAACTCCAGCACCCGCATCGCGACCGTCTTCGTCCTGGCGGCGTGGGCCACGAGGCTCTCGGCCGACATCCGCTGGCTTGCGGGCCACAGATCACCGAAGTCACGTCCCCGGCACTGCTGCGCCGACCTGCCCAGCGCCGTGGCCATCGCAGCGTTGAGACTGCTGATGACACCGTCCAGAGTCAGAAGAGCCGACGGGTCAGCTTTGTGAAGGAGTTCGTCCGAGGCAGCCATCCGCCGCTCCTTGGCAATCGTTGAACAAAGGATCAGGCGGATTCATCTCGAAGAGGTCCGCCGTCACCCTCTCTGTCAGCCTCTGGTGAGACGCCCCGCTTCGGCGGGTTAGCCTGAGAGGGCACGACAGGAGAACCACCCCCTCATGACCAGCACCAA
>NZ_JBIAQV010000132.1:0-2780 GCF_042889305.1 Streptomyces sp. NPDC002619
CTGGGCCGTCGGCTCTGGTGGCGGCCTGAGCCGTAAATCCCCGCTCAACCCTGGAGGGTGGAGAATCCCCTCCCTTCAGGGAGGGGAGCCTTCAATGCTGGTGCCGCTGCCGGTGCTGCCAGGGCCGCCGTGGTCGTGACCCTCCTGGTGGCGCTGCCCGTGCCGAGGGCCGTCTCCCCGCGCCGCAGCGCCAGATACCTCCGCAGGCCCCCGTTGACTTCCCGTCGCACCCGGCGCAACACCGGGACCTGGGTGGCCCGGTGCAGCTGGTAGCGCCACGGCGGCTGGACCCCCTGCCGTACCGACATCGCGTAGGCGAACGCCACCAGGTCCTGCTCAAGATGGCGGTCGAGGTGCTCGAACCAGGCCATGCTCGTGCGGGCCGCGGCCTGCACCGGATGGAGCGCGGCTCGGCGGCGCCCGTCGTAGGCATGCAAAGCGGCGGGCAGCTCTGCCTGCGTATACAGGCTGTGCGCGAGCTCGATCGCATCCAGCAGCGCCAGCCGGGTGCCGGAGCCCAGGGTGTAGTGGGTCGTGTGGGCGGCGTCCCCCAGCAGCACCACGTTGTCGTGGTACCAGGTGGCGTTGCGTACCTCGGTGAAGTGCTGCCAGCGCGCCGGTTCCCCCCGGGACTGGCCAAGCAGCGCGTGGCCGTCCAGGGCGGAGGCGAAGATCTGCTCCAACAACCGCACGCCGTCGGCGCTGTCGAGCGCATCGAGCCCCAGCCCCCGCCAGGTCTCTGGGGCGCACTCGACGACGCAGGTGCTGATCCCCGCGCTCGAGGGGTAGGCATAAAACCAGACCCACCCGGCCGGGGTCGGTTCGAAGGCGAAGGTGAAGCGGGGGAACACCTTGTCGGTGCCCAGCCACATGTAGGGGTTGCGGCCGACTTGCAGGCGGGTGCTGAAGTGGTCGCCGTGCAACTGGCGCACCCGGCTGTTGGCCCCGTCGCAGGCGACGATCAGGTCGGCGTCGGCGAGCTCGGCTAGGTCTTCGACCGTGCGGCGGTGCTGGACATCCACCCCCAACTCGGTTGCGCGTCGGGTGAGGATGTCGAGCAGGGTGGCGCGGGCGATGCTGAAGCCGTACCGGCCCAGATACGCGGTCTCTTCCCCGAGACGGACCTCCTGGTCTTGCCACAGGGCCGAGGCCGCACGCACCGCCTGGGCGCTGTCGGGGTCGTTGCCGTAGAGGTGGTCGAGCAGGTCGTCCCCATACCCCACGCCCCAGCCGTAGGTGGCCCCCGGCGGGTCGCGTTCGATGACGGTGATGTCAAGGCCGGCATCGCGGCGCTTGGCCGCAATCGCGAAGTACAAGCCGGCCGGTCCGCCGCCGACGCACACGATTTTCTTGGCGTGTCCCGTTCTGGCTGCGCGGCCGGGCGGTCGCACCGCGGCTGCGGCACCCTGGTGCGCGGCCGGTGTCGGGTTGGGGCCGCCCAGCGACGGGGGGGCGGTCCCGGCCGGCGTCTCCTGCCGGTGGGGTCGGTGGAGTGGTGTTCGCATGGGTTCCTCTTACCTGGGTTGAGTCTTGGCGCCTGTGGGTCGGTACGCGTCTGGGGGCACAGAAGGGCGCTGGGGGCTGGGCGTGTGCCCGGCACCGGCGCGCGGGTGCGGCGATCTCCCGCCTCAGGAGTGTCTGCCGCACCCGCGCCCGGTCCTTGGCGATCTGACCGGGGGTTCCTCGTGGCCGGTCAAGCGCCGCCTGGGGTGCTGCGGGGGGTCAGGGCAGCGTCGGTGCCGCCTGCCCCGGGTCAGCTACCAGCTGCTCGAGCTGCCCCAGCTACTGGAGCTGCCCCAGCTGCTCGAGCTGCCCCAGCTGTCGTCGCCGCCCCAGCCACCCCAGCCGCCCCAGTTGCTCGAGCTGCCCCAGCTACTGGAGCTGCCCCAGCTGCTCGAGCTGCCCCAGCCGTCGTCATCGCCCCAGCCACCCCAGCTGCTGACGCTTGCCACGGTGGCGTGCGCCGGGCTGGCGGGGGCGGCCTGAGCCGCGACGCCGCCGCCCAGGAGCGCCCCTGCGGCGGTTGCGGTGATGACCGCGACCTTAGCGATCTTCTTATGCGTGGTTCGAAACATGACCCGTCCTCCTTTCTGTGGGTGAGCCTCACACCGGGTCGGTAAGGTTCTATGTCGAGTAAGCCCGAGCGGGTTTTACGTCGTCACGTCACTGAATAACGTGACTTGACACCCACAAACGATCTTGATAGAAACCCGCGTCCCGGCCCCGTGACAGCCCCGCTGGCCCTGGGACAGCCCCCTTGAGACGCCGGCGCCGTAGACCAGCCTGGCGGTCACCGCGACCCCGCCCTCCGCGCCGGCCCCGCCGTCGGAACACCCCCGCGCCTGCGGGGAGAACCGGATACAGAAGGGGCAGACCGCGGTCGCTGACGGAACACCCCCGCGCCTGCGGGGAGAACACACCATGCGCGCCGGATGCGCGCACATGACGCGGAACACCCCCGCGCCTGCGGGGAGAACCGCACGGGGGCTCCTCAGAAAGCGGAAAGAGGCGGAACACCCCCGCGCCTGCGGGGAGAACCCTGCGGGTGCCGGAAACCCCGTCCATGCTGGTCATGCCGCATGTTGATACTCATGCAGGATGCCGCCGAGCCGTTCGTGTCGGTGTATGTCAAGGCGGGCGATCTGCTCTGGATTGGTGATGGGCGTGGGCAGCGGGCGTAGCGGCCGGGCGTTTGCGATGCCCTGGTGAGGCCGGTGTCCGTTGTAGAAGCGCTCGAACTCGCGCAGGACGTGGAGCAGATGCCGCTGGTTCCAGATCAA
>NZ_JBIAQV010000133.1:0-2606 GCF_042889305.1 Streptomyces sp. NPDC002619
GTCGCCCCGACGGCAGCAAGGTCGTGACCTCGACGACGATCACTCTCCTGCCGCCGCCATCGCCGGAGCCCGCACTGCCCGCGACGACCGTCCGGAAGAACACCGGCAACGGCAAGACCGGCAGCCGCATGGCACGTGTCCTGGCCATCCTGCAGGCAGAACCCGAACGGCTGTGGCGCTCAAGGGAGATCGCCGAGCTCCTCGGCGACGTCACCCTCGTCGCCACCTATCGACAACTCGCTCGCTGGACCGAGAGAGGATGATCAAGAGAGTCCGCACGGGCCGCTACACGGCAATCACAGAGATGACGAATCCCTTGCGTGACCTGCAGAAACGCTAACTTCCCGGCCTTGGGGCTTGACCCGGAATTCTAGACACGAGCTATGCGGCTTGGGCCAGGGTAGTTGATGTTGTTTCGAGTGCTGTCTCGTAGGCGATGGGACTGCGTTGACGCTCCTATAGTTGTCAACTCGCCGCGGAGGCCGTCCGTGGGGCCGGCCGAAGCAGGTGGTAGACCTCGCGGATGACGTAGCGCTTGAGGCATCTGATGATCTCGCGTTTCGTCTTGCCCTCGGCGGTGCGGCGGGCGACATAGTCGATCGTGGGCTGGTGGAACCGCATACGGACGATGACGGTTCGGTAGATCGCGGCATTCAGCTGCCGGTGGCCACCGTGGTTGATGCGGTGCCTGCCGCCGGTCATACCGGAGCCGGTGGGCACGGGAGCGATGCCCGCAAGCTTGGCGAAGGCGGCCTCAGACTTGATCCGCTCGGGATTGTCGCCGGCCACGACGAGGATCTCCGCGGCCGTGTCCACGCCGATACCGAAGGGCTCGAGCAGTTGCGGGGCGACCCGCTGGACCAGGTCGCCAATTATCTTCGTCAGTTCCTTGGCCTCGGCGTCCAGGTACTGCCACCGCTTGGCGAGCGTCCGCAGGGTGTGCCGAAGGGCGTCCTCGGGTCCTTCCAGACGGCGAGGACGCAGAGCTGCCAGCTGCCGCGCCAGGCTGATCTGTGTCTTGCCGGCAGTCTCCCGGCGCAGGGCGTCCGAGGCGTGGACGAGCATCGCCTTCATTGTGACCATTGCCGCCGCACGCTGGTCAACGGCCTGGTCATGGGCGATCTTGAGCTGGCGAATCATCTCTGCCTCGCCGTCGGCGGTCTTCGGCGTGGCCGTCGCGAACCCGGCAAGCACGGCGCGGGCGGCGTTCTCGGCGTCCAGGGTGTCGGACTTTCCGTTCATGCGCCGCAGCCGCCGGTCCGGGCGTCCGGCCTCGACCACCTTGTGACCGGCCCTGCGCAGGAATGAGGTCAACGTGGCGCCGTAGGAGCCGGTGCCCTCGATCCCGAAGGCCAGAACGTTACCGAACGAGTCTGCCCAGTCCGCCAGTTGTTGGAAGCCGCCGGTGTCGGTGGGAATCGTGAGGGTGGCCAGGATTCCGCCGATTGTGTCCATCACCGCTGCGACGTGCACGTGCTTGTGCGTGTCGACGCCGACCACGACGTGCCCGGACCTGGGTTGCTCGCTGGTCTGCACGGAGTTCCTTCCGGTCGGTAGCGTGGGGTTCACGCTGTCGCCGGCCGGCCGGACAGGACTGTCACGGGGACGCTTTGGCGAGTCGGCTCCAGGCTCTTATCAGGTCACGTCCGTCCGGCGGCAGCGCTTGCTGCGTGCCCGGCCGGGCGGTCGACAGATCAACGCCAGGACACTCACGGGGTCAGTCATAAGCAAGAGTCAGACCGCCTCAGCCGGGGCTACCCGATCCTTGCGGGATCCGGTGCGAAAAGACTGACAGTCGAAGCAGATCCCGGTCCGCCCCATGCTCTGCCGGAGCCCCAACTGCCCTAGTTGGACGCGGAATTGGGTCGAGGTGTACTCCGATCCGCGGTCCGTGTGGATGATGCAGCCGTTCTCCAAGAGGCCCAGGCCGGCGGCCATGTCGAGGGCGTCGCCGACCAGGCCGGCGCGGTGGTGATCGGCCATCGAGTAACCGATCACCTCGCGGGTCGCCAGATCGAGCCAGGTCGCCAGGTACAACCAGCCCTCGGCGGTGGGGATATAGGTGATGTCGCCGACCACCCGCAGGCCCGGGGCGGTAGCGGTGAATTCGCGCCCGATCAGGTCCGGGGCCGGGGCCGCCTTGCGGTCGGCACGAGTCAGGCTGCGACGCCCGGTGCGGCGGCTGTGACCGGCGATCCCGTGTTCGCGCATGAGGCGCTCGACGCGCTTGCGGTTCACCAGGCGGCCCTGGCGGCGCAGTTCGGCATGGATGCGCGGAACGCCGTACGTTCTCCTCGACGCGACGTGAATGACGGTGATCTCGTGGACCAGGGCGAGGTCCTCGCGCTCGCGCACCGAACGGGCCTGCTCTCCCGCTTCCCAGGCGTAGTACGAGGAGCGGGCCACGCCGAGCACGGCGCACAGCAGCACGACGGTGAAGTGGGCCTTCTCCGCATGGATGAACCGGCAAGTCTTGCTCACCGGTCGCTCTCCTTCGCGAAGAAGGCCGTCGGTCGGGTGGCCCGGGGGAATTTCACCCCCGGGCTCCCACAGATCCCGGCGTGACAGTCTCCCGTCACCGGGCTCCTATCATCCTGGTCACCAGA
>NZ_JBIAQV010000134.1:0-2573 GCF_042889305.1 Streptomyces sp. NPDC002619
CGTTCACCGGTCGACCGCGGCAAACAGGGCATGAAACGCTCGGGCATGACGGACGGTTACGGAATTCCGCTCGGCCGGGTCCTGGCCGGAGCGAACCGCCACGACTCCCCGCTGCTCGCGCCGACCCTGGACCTGCTGGACGACCTCGGGCCGCTGCCCGACGACATCACGGTGCACCTGGACGCCGGCTACGACTCGGACAAGACCCGCACCGAACTCACCGCCCGTAACTTGCACGGTCGCATCGCGCACAAGGGCGAGAAGGCGCCGATCCAGGCCAGTCAGCGATGGCATGTCGAGCGCACGCACGCCTGGCAGAACGCCTTCCACCGCCTTGCCCGCTGCTACGAGCGCCGCGCGACCGTCGTCAACGCCTTCTTCGACCTCGCAGACACCATCATCACCGTCCGTAGCCTGCTCCGCCGGGCCTGGACCACCCACCGCTGGGACGACCGCCCCAAGCGCCACCCCTGAGTACCCGCCCATCTGCGCGAGCTCTTAGCCGGGTACGTCCATGGGCTGCGTGCCGATCACCGACAGCAGCCGTAGCGCCTCCTCTGCGGGGGAGCCGGGCTCGGCCGTGTAGATCACGACTTGTTGGTCTCGGTCGGTGATGTCGAGGACGTCGCAGTTGACGGTGATGGGGCCGATCAGCGGGTGGTGGACGGTTTTGCGCAGGGTGGGCTCGGCGCGTACGTCGTGGGCGGCCCACAGCCGGGCGAACTCCGCGCTGCCGGCGAGGAGGTCGTCTACCAGCGTGGCTACCTCGGGATCGTCGGGGTAGCGGGCGGCGGTGGCACGCAGGTGCCGGGCCGCGGCGCGGGCGAACGCCTCCGCGTCGGACGGGTCGTACAGCAGCCGGTCCCGCGATTGGGGTGCGAGGAAGGTCCGGCGCACGAGGTTGCGCTCGTGCCGGGGCAGAGCGGAGAAGTCCTCCAGGAGGGCGGCCGCCAGGTCGTTCCAGGCGATCACCTCGTAGGTCGCGGACAGCACGATCGCCGCAGCGTGCGGCAGCCGCCGCAGGAGGTCGAGGATGCTCTGTCGCACTTCACGTGAGGGCCCGGCCGGCGGGCCGGGCGGGGCGCCGGCGAGGTGGTGCAGGTGGTCACGCTCGGCGTCCGACAGGCGCAGGGCCCGGGCCAGACCGGCGAGTACCTCGCGAGACGGGCGCGGGCCGCGGGCCTGCTCCAGCCGGGTGTAGTACTCGGTCGAGATGAACGCCAGCTGCGCCACCTCCTCGCGGCGCAGCCCCGGGGTGCGGCGGCGCGGCCCGGCAGGCAGACCCACGTCGGCAGGGGTGATGCGCTCACGCCTGCTGCGCAGGAAGCCGGCCAGCTCTCGTCTGTCCACGCCACCCAGTGTGCACGGGTGCCGCGGAGCCGATCCAGGTACCGCTGGTGCCTGGATCGGCTCCGCGGCTGGACGCAGGCTCGCTGCCATGAACAACGCACAGACCACCGACACCTCCACCCCCGCCGCCGTGGGCCTGCTGGCCGGCAAAGTTGCCTTCATCACCGGTGCCGGTCGCGGTATCGGCACCGCCGCGGCGCGGCTGTTTGTCCGGGAGGGCGCCCGGGTGCTGCTCGCGGCCCGCACGGAGGACCAGCTCAAGGCGGTGACCGAGGAAATCCGGGCGGCCGGCGGCACCGCCGAGTACGCGGTGTGTGACCTGGCCGACGGGGCCAGTGTCCGTGCCGCCGTCGACCGCGCCATTGACCTGTACGGCCGGCTCGACGTCGCCTTCAACAACGCAGCGACCAGCGTGCCGCCGGCCCCGATGGACCAAGTGCCCCAGGCGGATTTCGACCACGTCTACGCCGTGAACCTCAAGGGTCCGTGGCTGGCCATGTCCGCCGAGGTCGCCGCCATCCGGGCCACCGCCGGCACGGGTGCGATCGTCAACAACTCATCCGTCGGCAGCCTGATGGGCAACCCCACGCTGCCCGCCTACGGTGCGATGAAGCGGGCGGTCAACAGCCTCACCGAGTCGGCCGCCATCACCTACGGCCCAGAGGGCATCCGCGTCAACGCCATCGCTCCCGGCACCACACTGACCGAGATGGTGCGTGCATGGAACGACCGCTCACCCGGCGTCGTCGACCAGCTCAACGCGCGCACCCCGCTGCGCCGTGCGGCCGACCCTGACGAGATCGCCCAGGCCGCCGCCTGGCTCCTGAGCGACCGCGCCTCCTACGTGACCGGGACGGTGCTCCCGGTTGACGGCGGCATGCAGGCATGAGCCGGAGACGCGCCTGCTGCCCGGATGCACCTGGCGAGCCGAACCCGCCAACTGCCGGGCCCTCCGCCGGCACGTCCGTCGGGTCGTCCAGGAACACCCCGAGGTACCGGACCGTGGTCATCTGCACCCCGAGCCGGTTGTGGGCCCGCCTGGTTCGGCCCGCGCGACGCGGGGCGGGCCGGTGCGCTGGCTCGGACACGCCGGCATCGTCCTCACGGTGCAGCGGGGAGTCGTGGCGGTTCGCTCCTGCGAGTATCCCGCCGAGCGGGATGCCATGACCGTCCGTCATGGCAGAGCGGTTCAGGCCCTGTTTGCCGCGATCGACCGGTGAACA
>NZ_JBIAQV010000135.1:0-2420 GCF_042889305.1 Streptomyces sp. NPDC002619
CTGGGTAGGGTCGGCCGCGCGGCGAGGTGCCAGGTGTGCTGGTCCTTTTCCGCGCGGCCTCCCTCCGAACCGGACGGGCCCGCTTTCCAGGCATCCGGCTCTCCGGTGACTACTGCGTGAGCGGGGAGGATTCCCGGTGGTGGATGTGGTCGTGGCAGTCGGCGCAGACCACGAGGGTCTTGCGGCGCCGTTTGGCCATGACTCGTCTCCAACGGGCGGGTTCGGCTCGGTCGAGTTCCTTCAGGTTACGGACGTGGTGGACTTCCACCTCGCCTAGGTGCTGGCAGAGCTCGCACTTACCCTGTTGTAGCCGGTCGATCAGTTCCCGACGGGGGTAGGTGAGCCGACCCGGGTGGCGGTCGGTGATGACCGCGTTCTTTTGCCGTCGCAGCGGAATGCCGCCGAACCTGGCGACCAGTGGTCTGCTGCCTTTCCCACGTTCAACGATGGCTTCGAAGCACGTGCGCGGTCCGTGTGGTGTCTGGATTTTGGCCTTGTGCTTGGCCGCGATCCTACGGACCGACGTGTGGTGCTTGGAGGCCAGCGTTTTGAGCATGGAGGTCAGCATGACCCACCGCAGCCGGTGTAGTCGTCGGACATCACCGGCGAGCAGGTAGTACTGGACGACGCCTCGGTACTCGGCTCCGTAGATCCGCACGATGTCGTGGTCGCTGAAGTTGATCACTTGGGAGCGGCGCGCGGGTTTGCCGCGCTTGGAGTAGAGGGCGATCTTGGCCTTGATCATCGATGTCGGCACGTGCAAGCTGATCGCTCCGTTCACGGCGCGTTGGCCGCGTTTGGTGCGCTGCTTGTCGTTGTGCTGCACGCTGATCTCATAGCCGAGGAAACGCGCCCTACTGGTACGGGCGTGGGTGATCAGCGTCTTGTCCTGGGACAATTCCAGCTTGAGATCCTCGCGCAGGAACGTCGCCAGCCGCTGTTTGATTTCCTCGGCCTCGGCCTTGGGTCCGGTGAACCCGAGCAGGTGGTCATCGCAGTACCGCACATACCGTAGCCGCCGATATTCGGGGTCGTGGGTGTCCGAGCTCGGCAGCGTGCGCATCCGATCGCGAAGCTGCCGGGCCTCCTCACGATCCCCGCGGCGACGGGCTCGTGCGAGTGCGTTGGCCACCTTCAGGTAGGCAGGGTTGCGGGCCCTGCGTGCGCCTCGGGTGTATTCCGGGATCAGAACCGTCTCGACGAATTCATCCAGCCGGTGCAGATAGATGTTGGACAGGACGGGGGATGCGCAGCCGCCCTGCGGCGCGCCGCTGAGGGTGGCGTTGAATACCCAGTCCTCCAGATATCCGGCTTGGAGCATGTTGCGCAGCAGCCGCAGGAACCGGTTATCGCGGATCTTTCCCGACAGGATCTCGATCATCCGGTGATGTTCCAAAGACCCGAAGCAGTCGGCGATGTCTCCCTCGATGAACCATGTCGTCCCGGCCCAGGTGTTGGCCACCTCGCGCAGCGCGGTGTGGCACCCCCGGTTGGGCCGGAACCCGTGAGACTGGTCGGAGAACCTCGGCTCGTAGTACGCCTCTAACAACAGGCGCACCACCTCACCGACGAGCTTGTCCGACCACGTCGGCAGGCCGAGCGGGCGCAACTTCCCATTTTTCTTGGGAATGTAGGTCCGCCTGGCCGGGCTGAACCGGTAGCGCTCGTGGCGCATCGCATCGATGATGCGGTCGATCTTCGCCCGCGACATGCCGTCCACGGTCTCCCGCGTGGCTCCTGGCGTCATCGACCCTTTGTTGGAGTAGATGCGGCCATAAGCCAGCAGATATATCTGCGGGTTGAACAGTTGTCGATACAGTTCGGTGCACGGCAGCCCTTTCCTGCCGCGTTCACGCAGGACACCCAGCACCGTCTCGGCGCTCTGCATTTCGCATACCTTTCGGTCTCTCGATGTCCGATCACCTGGCCCCCTTTGCCCTGCCGACGGTTTTCCCGCCGTCCTTGGTGGGGCGTGACTCCCACGACTACTACGGGGCCTCCGTCGCCTTAGGACTCGCGTCCCTTAGGCGATCCCACGTTCGTCTCTGCCGTACGTAACAGCGCGATGTAGGTGTCCCACTCATCTCCTTCAATGCCCTCGCTGGACATCGTCCCGTTCCCAGAGGGTGCGGCAGTTGTGCTTCATCGCCGCCGCAGGGCACGGGCACCGGTTCCAGACGCCGTTCCGGAGGATGCGAAGTTCCATCCCTGGAGATTGGGATTCAGGCAATACAGCTTTCACCATGTCGCGCGGGTTCCCCAACGCACCGCCCCTGGCGTCTGGGCCCGGTCGCTGGTTTCCTGGCATGCTCTTGTCCCTATAAGCCTTTCGGCATCAGGTAAGCCATCGAACCCAGGAACCTCCCTCCAATTCCTCCCGGCTGAACCGGGGATACGGCAGAGCGCCTCGTGGCGCACAA
>NZ_JBIAQV010000136.1:0-2392 GCF_042889305.1 Streptomyces sp. NPDC002619
ACCAATTCTAACACCATCAGTGCAGGTCAGAGCAGTTGAAAGATGAGCTAACCCCTCCCTGAAGGGAGGGGCCTGCGCTCAAGATGTCCGGTCAGGACGTAGCCCGCCGCGACCTCCGCGGCTTCCAGGGCAGGACCACCAGGACCACACCTACGGCGTCGTGGCCGCAGGGAGAAGCCCCGGGACGTTCGTGCCACGCGCGGCCTGGCCCAGACGGCGTGCGGCCATCCATCCGGCCCAAAAACTCTCTCTGCGTGCGCCCGATGCCGCTCGGCATTGGATCCGGTCCGCGACGCGGTGCCGGCCGCTTGGGGGCGGCCGGAGGTGATCCAGCGGGGTGGCATCCGTGTGCGGCCGCCCGCGTCCCGTTGCGTGCGACCACGGATGCCACCCCTGCCCCGGGCACGGGAAGCCGCTCCTGCGTGCCCGGCCGGCCACCGGTGCCCATCCCAAGGACCGGTGACCTCCTGCACCCGGACGCCCCACCCGGGTGCAGGAGGATTGAGGGCCTGTCAGTCGAAGATGCGGTGGTCGAAGCCACCACCCACGGCCAAGATCACCCAGGTGTCCTGGTGTCAGCGGTAGAAGCGGTGGCCGTCGTGTCAGTAGCGGTAGCCGTGGTCGTGGCTGTACCAGTCATAGCCGCGGTACCCGTCCCAGCAGCGGTCGTCCCAGCGGCGGTCATGCCCGCGGTACCCGCTCCAGCGGTGGTCGTCCCAGCGGTACCCGTCCCCGCGGCGGTCGTCCCGGTCGTGACGACTGCGGTCGTGCCCATAGCTGCTGCCGTCATGGGTGACGACGGCCGGACGGTGGGTCGCCTCGGTCGCGGCCGAGGCGGTACCGCCGGCCACGAGGAGCGAACCTGCGGCAACAGCGAGCGAAGCGACTGCGGTGGCGGCCCTGCGCGCGAAGGTGCGACTCATGATCTTTCCTCCTTGCTCTGCCCCGCTCCTCCCACGACGGAGCCGGAGCGGGATGTGCCCTTTGGTGTTCGGCACTGATGAACCTACGCCCGATTTTGTTGAAAGATGAACAAAATGGGGGGTGGTGTATGTCATGGACCCACGCCCGTTGCGGCGGGAAGGGTCAGCAGCCACCTCCCATTCCGCGAATGACCATTCTGTTTTGCGTTCTCATCCTGCGACGTCGACCAGCCCACGTCAAGACGAACATTCGTTTTTCTTGTAAAACGAGGCCCGGCACCTCGGCACGGTGCCGACTCCTCGGTTTGCCAGGTGTCGCAGCCCGGTTCCGTTCGCCCTGACGACGGCCCACGTAGCGCCAGCCGCCGCCGTCGGGGATGTTCCCGAGCTTCTTCACGTCCACATGCACCAGGGCGCCGGGGTAGGAGTGCTCGTAGCGGCGGATCGGTTCACCGGTGGCGCGGTCGACATGCGACAACCGGTTCAGCCGCGCCGACGCCAGGATGCGGTGCACCGTTGATGGGGCGATACCGAGGCGCTCCGCGAGCTGAACTGGCCCTTCTCGCAGTCGCAATCGCAGGCTGATGCATCGCTTCACCGTCGCCCTGCTCGTCTCGTTCGGCGAGGTCCTGGGACGCGATGAGCGGTCGTGCGTGACTCCTCCACCCCGTGAACGGGGTGGCTTCTCGCTAAGCCGGTTGGGCTTCGCGACGGGCCAGCCCGGCCCGTAGAACGTTGAGAGCGCCCACCGTGTCCGCGTGCGCCTGGTGACCGCACTCCTGACAGTGGAACTTCTCCTGTGTGGGCCGGTTCTCCTTGGCGGTGTGCCCGCATCCGGGGCACCGCCGGGAGGTGTTGCGGGGGTCCACAGCTTCCGGTCGCGGGAAGCGACTCGCCCGCTTTCTGGAATCCCTATCCAACTAGACCGAAGACCCGCTACTGCAGGACGAATCAGCCAGGAGCCACATAGCCGGACTGCGGAGACAACCTCAACTAACGTCCCGGGTCAGTACACCTAGGCAGTTTCGTTTGGATCGGTTGGTCGTTGGCCCGGGTGTGCCATTGACTGACGCCCAGTGGGAGCGGATCGAGATACTGCCGGACCGCACCCTGCTGACCTGGCCCTGGGGGCAGGTCAGCTGCCGGCGGTCGAAGTCGGCCTGCTCCGTCGGGAAGTGCCCGCGGGAACGGACGGCCTTGCGGATGCGTGCGTTGACGCTCTCGATGCTGTTGGTTGTGCACACAATCTGGCGGATTTCCGCATAAAAGTGGAGGAAAGGCGTGAAATCGTCCCAACTTGCCTCTCAGTGGGCGTTTAGACATTGCTTGTGGCGTTACGCCGCTCTTGCGGTTGGCGATCTTTGGGAGGATTTGTGCTCTACGTAGAGCTTCGTGGCCTTCCAGGCTCCGGTCTCGCCGCCCTTTTGCTCCACGTCTCGCGCCCAGATTCCGTCTGGTCTATGGACTTC
>NZ_JBIAQV010000137.1:0-2391 GCF_042889305.1 Streptomyces sp. NPDC002619
TGTGCCTGGCGATGACAGGTCGTGTGGATCAGCTCCAGGTTGCTCGGGTGGTCGCTGCCGCCCTTGCTGCGGTAGGTCAGATGATGCACGTGGATCGCCCGGAGGCTCCCCGTGAACCAATTGGCCCAGTCCTGAACGTCGTCCGGGTCGAACCCGGCTCCGTCGATCAGATCCAGTCCGCACCTGGGGCAGAGCCCCCGCTGACGGTAGGCGAGGGAGAGGATCTTCTTGGGCTCTCCCACGGCCTGTATCCGCTTGCGTCGACGGTTCCCCCAGTACTCTTCCAGCTCCGGATCATCGGGCGACGCGTCGTCCTTGACCAGGGTGTGTCGCTGGATAGGCATCCAGGAGGCTTGCGGCAAGTAGTGTTCGGGGGTGCCGAACACCCACTTGCTGGACCTGCCTGGCTGGAACCTGCCCCAGTACCTCCGTTTGATCCATCCCCAGGGTTTGCGGCGGTGCCGTCGCATGGCCCAGCGTTTCAGGACCTCGAAGGTGTGGGCGTCCAGTAGGTTGAAGGTCTCCTTCGAACAGACAGTCCGGTAGTACGTGGACCAGCCACGCACGAATGGCGACAGTGCCCTGACCAGGCTTTCAGCGGGCGAGCCGCTGTTCTCCCTGGCCGTGGTACTGATCCTCTTCCGGGCTCTCTGCAGGGCATCCCGGCTCGGCTTGATGATCAGTTTCTCGCGGAACCTGCCGACGTTGAACCCGAGGAAGTCCACCCCGCTGGAGAGGTGAACCACCCTGGTCTTCTCCTCGTTGAAGGAGAGACCCCGGGGTTCGAGCCATGCGGCAAGGTCCTGCTTGGCCTTGATCGCCTCTTTCTCCGTGGTGCAGAACACCGCGAAGTCGTCGGCGTATCGAACCAGAGCCGGCGAGGTCGTCTTGGCGTTCCAAGGGCGGTTCGCCCCGATGACCTCTCCCATCCCATGGAGGGCGATGTTCATCAGCAGCGGGCTGATGACGCCGCCTTGCGGGGTGCCTTCAGGCGTTGAGACGAACCGCCCGTCCTCCATGACCCCAGCCCTCAGCCATCCCTGAATCTGCCGTCGTCCCGGAAACAGACCGACGGAGTCCATGAGGTGCTGATGACTGATGTGGTCGAAGGCGGCTGACAGATCGGCGTCGAGGACCCATAGTCGCTTGGCGGTCCTCCGCCCAGCGACATTGAAGATCATCTCTATGGCGTCCCAAGCTCCCCGGCCTGGTCTGAAGCCGTAGCTCCTGGCCTCGAACCTGGCCTCCCACTCCGGTTCAAGAGCGTTCTTGAACCTGGCCTGGTCGACCCGGTCCCTGATCACCGGGATACCCAGAGGGCGCCTCTTGCCGTTCGCCTTCGGGATGTACACACGACGCACGGGCCGGGGGTGGGACATGGGGTCAGCAAGTATCTGCCGCGCCATCTTCCCCCGCTTCTCCGGAGACAAAGCCTTCTGCCCATCGATTCCCGCCGTCTTCTTGCCCGTGCTGACCTGGCAGACCCGCCTGACACTCGTCAACGTGTTGGCCCTGGACCGCAGCATCAGCTTTTGCAGGTTGCGCACCTGCTGCATGTCACACTCGCGGGCAGCCCTGAAAATCCTCTGACGCAGCCGCTTTACAGACGTCTCTTCTCGGCTCCAGTCAATGCTGTGCCAGAACTCGGCGTCGCCCTCGGGTCCGTTCATCCGGGGTTCGGCGATTGCCAGTTCGGTCACCGCAGCCTCCCTTCAGTCCAACTTGCGCCTCGGTACAAGTGCTTGCCCATCGTCTCTTCATGGCCTACCTGGTCCACGTCAGCCGCCTTTCGGCTCCAGCCACAGGCTGGTGTCCACCGGGTTATGAGCCGCCAGGTGGGGACTCCTGGTCGGCGGCCGTTTCCCCTGGGCTTTCGCCCTGGTGGCGTTCGCTTCTTGGACCATCCTGTTCCCGCACGGGGGTTCGACCTCCGTTACCTTCGGCTTACCGGCTGACGAGGCCGGACCCGTACGGGGTTTCCGTGTTCCACATCGTGCAGTTGCGCCCGGGTGGGGTGCTCCCTTTCCGCCGTCCTCCGCGGTGACCCACAGGTCCCTTCCCGATGGGGACCTGCCACGCCGGGCTTCCCAGCCCTAGAGGATTCCACCGCCGAGTGCTGACCATTGAGCGGTGTAAGTCTGACGACGAGTCGACGAGAGTTCGCTTTCGCTCACCCGTCCGGACTTCCCCTTCGCCTGTAGCCTGCGAATGGCCCGCGGGCCCTTGGGCTTGACCACCTCCGCTCAGCACCCCGGGATTACTCCCGGCGCACCGGAGGCTGGGGACTGACCGTTGATCACTGGTCAGGTCCGCATGACACGTCTCCTCCCCTGCGGACTCTGCGTGCGATGTGACTTCACGTCGCACCGGGCGTGCCTTCCCGACCCGCGC
>NZ_JBIAQV010000138.1:0-2341 GCF_042889305.1 Streptomyces sp. NPDC002619
CGGGGCTGGTCGTGGAGGTCCTGGCCGGGCGACCCGGCACGCGGTCCTGACGGTGACGAGGCTGTGTTGGGTTAGAGAGTCTGCTCGGCCCAGACTGTCTTGCCGTCGAGGGAGTAGCGGACGCCCCAGTTCTGCGCGAGTTGGGCGACGATGAACAGGCCGCGACCGCCTTCGTCGATAGTCTTGGCGTGGCGCAACCGCGGCGCGAGGGGATTGCCGTCGTGGACCTCGCAGGTGAGTGTGCGGTCTTTGATGAGCTGCAGCCGCAGAGGCGGGGTGCCGTAGCGGACGGCGTTGGTGACCAGTTCGCTGACGATCATCTCGGTGGTGTAGGCGGTTTCCTCGTCCACTCCCCAAAGGGTGAGCTGTTGTTGGGCGTGGGCGCGTGCCGTGGCGACGGCTTTGGGGTGTTGGTCGAGATGCCACTCGGCGATCTGGTCGGCGGGGAGTGGGTGTGTGCGGGCGAGGAGGAGGATGACGTCGCCGTGGCCGGTGTCGTTCCGCAGCCGGTAGAGCACGTCATCGCATAGATCCTGCAGTGGCCGGTCGGGGTGGGCCAGCACCCGTTGGAGGGTGTCCGGGGACGGGGAGGTGTGCAGGAGGGATGCCGTGTAGAAGGCGAGGACGCTGCCGTCGGCGACGGAGATCGTGGTGGCGGCGAAGGGGGGTCCTTCGGCACTGCCGAGAGGGGGTCCGGCGGGCAGGTGGGGGATCTCGGTCCTCCCGTCGGGATGGGCGACGACGGGTGGGGGGTGGCCGGCCAGGGCGATGGTGCAGGTCCGGGCGAGCGGGTCGTAGACCGCGTACGCACAGCTTGCCGTGAGCGGCTGCCGGTGCATGGGGTCGCCGGGCGGCAGAGCTGCGCGTTCCTGGGCCAGGCTTATGGTGGTGTCGTTGAGGCGTGCGAGGAGCTCGTCGGGTTCCAGGTCGAGTGCGGCCAGGGAGCGGTGGGCGGTCCGTAGCTGTCCCATGGTGGCGGCCGCGTGGATGCCCTGGCTGGCGCATTCGCCGACCACCAGTGCGGTGCGGGCGCCGGACAGGGCGAAGGTGTCGTACCCGCTGCCTCCGCCCGCCTGGGACGGCACGTGCAGGTGCGCGGTTTCCACGGTGGTCCGCGACGCCGGGCAGGGAGGCAACAGATGGCGCTGGACTGTCGAGGCGATGGTGTGTTCGCGGGTGTAGCGGCGGGCGTTGTCGATGCACAGCGCGGTGTGAGCGGCCAGTGCGAGGGCGACGGTGACATCGTCCTCGTCGTAGAGGTCGCTCCGGTCAGTGCGGTAGAGGCTCAGCAGGCCGAGCACGGTTCCACGCAGCGTCAGGGGTGCAGTGATCAGGCTGTGGGCACCGGATGCGCGGATCGCCTCGGCGCGCGGCGGGACGGCCGCCAGCCAGGGCGTGTCGGGTCCCAGGGCGACGAGGCGGGGCTTGAGGTCGGCCAGCGTCTGGGCGTAAGGCGTCGGGAACGGCAGAGCGCGCACGTCACCCACCGGATGTGCCTGAATCTGCTCCTCGCCGCCGCTGCGGCCGAAGGCGGCACGGCGCAGCGGCACCTCCCGTCCCAGAGGGCTCGGCGGAGGGTCTTCGCCGCGTATCACTGCGTCCACCACTTCCACCACGGCGATGTCGGCGAGGTCGGGCACCACCGCCTGCACCAGTTCCTCGCAGGTGGCCACCACGTCGAGGGTCTGTCCTACCTGCTCGCGCACCGAGCCGAGGACGCGCAGGCGGGCGCGTACCTTTTCGTGTTCGGTGACATCGAGCATCTCCGCCAGCACCCCCCAGATCCTCCCCTGCGAGTCCTCCAGGCGAGATGCCGAGACGGAGAACAGGTACTCCGGCCCCGGCGCGCGCTTCGGACGCACCCCCACCAGTCGCCCCCGTACGGGCGCGCCGCTCTCCAGCACGCCGTGCAGCATCGCCTCGACCTCTCCGGGTGCGGAAAGGTCGTATTCGTCGGTGATGTGTCGGCCCATGATCTGTTCAGGGGGCGCTTCGTGCAGAACCGGCCTGGTGAAGTGGATTCGTAGGATTCGCAGCTCCGTGTCCAAGATCAGCAGGCCTGTAGGGGACTGGTCGAACAGAGCTTCCAGCACTGCAGCACCCTCGACGGGCGAGATGGCTTCTTTTTGCGCCACGGCAACGCACCTCCACCATCCAGCCTGCTCCTTGCCTTGCTCCCTCGCTTCGCGAGACGTGTCGCACGTCAGGGCTCTGGGTGGCTGGCCTGCCTGCTCGGCTCGGGCCCCCGGGGCCTCCCCCTGAGTGGTGGACACGCTGATACTGGATCTGCTTGATCCGGAGGAAGCGAGAAGACCGCCGATGGCGATGAAGGACTACTCGG
>NZ_JBIAQV010000139.1:0-2318 GCF_042889305.1 Streptomyces sp. NPDC002619
CCAATTCTAACACCATCAGTGCAGGTCAGAGCAGTTGAAAGATGAGCTAACCCCTCCCTGAAGGGAGGGGCCTGCGCTCAAGATGTCCGGTCACGCCGGAGGCTCGAGCCGCCCGGTGTCCGACGGGCCGGACACCAGCGTCAGATGGCGCCCGCCCGTCCGCCGGCGCGGCAGCGGAATGCGTGGTGCCGCCGGAGGCGGGCCGGCCGCGGTCACCGTGGTGAGCGGGACACGTGCCGGACGGTCGTGGTGCCGCTCGGCCAGGACGTCCCGGAGTGCGTCGGCGAACCGTGCGATGTCCTGCGGTGAGTTGTCGTGGTGGACGCAGGCGCGCACGGCGGTGGTGACGCCGCGCCCGGGCAGGTACAGCGGGGTCTCCTGACCCACGGTCTTCGCCACGACGACACCTCGGGCCGCGAGTTGCCGGCGCATCTGCGCCGCGGGCAGTTCGTCGTGCCGGAAGGTGAGGATGCCGGACTGGATCCGTCCGGGGGCGATCAGTTCGGTGCCGGGCGTCTCCTCGACGGTGGCGCGCAGGCCGACCGCCAGGTCCTTGGCCGGGGCGGCCGCGGGGTGCTCGGCCAGGGCCGTGTTCAGCGCGGCGACGGCCGCACCGTGCGGCGGCACGTGTGGTGCGACGCCGTACGGGGCCAGCGCCTCGCGCAACTTCCGTGCGGCGTAGGCGAATCCGACGTTCTGCGGGCCGCGCAGGAAGCGCCAGCCGTCCCCGGTGAGCAGATCGCAGCCGATCCGGGCCGCGTCCACGGGGAGCTGGCCGACGGCGTACGAGGCGTCGACGGCGTACAGGCAGCGGTACGGGGCGAGGATGCGGCCCACGTCCTCCACCGGGTTGACGATGCCGCAGCCCGCCGGGACGTGCGCCACCGAGACGAGCGCGACGTCGTCGCCGATGTGCGCAGCCATCCACTCCAGGTCCAGGTCGCCGTCCGGACGCAGCGGTACGACGTCCAGACCGCAGCGGGTGCGGTCGCGCAGGGCGAACAGGGCGGTGAGGTTGGCAGCGCCCTCGTAGGGCGTCGTCCAGATGCGGTCGCCCGGACCCAGCGAAAGGCGCGCGACGAGGGTGGCGAACGCGTCGGCGGCACCAGTGAACAGCACGGTGCCGCCGGCCGGTGCGCCCAGCAGGGCGGCAAGGCGTTCGTGGATCTCGCGGTACAGGACGTCGTCGAGGTGCTCCTCCAACTCGTGTGGCCCGTAACGGTCCTCGTGACGCGTCCACTCGGTCAGGACCGCGCGGACGGCGGCGGACATGCGGCCCAGACCGGCCGTGTCCAGGTGGACCCTGCGGTCGCCGTGAGACGTCGCATTCACTTCCGGGGCCTCCCCCCATGCTGTGGGGCAACGTGCTGCCATTTACTTGGCAATACATTGCCAACATGCGCGCCGAGTTGGCAACGTACGCTCAGGCGGCGCTCTAGTGGCGGGGCTTTGCCAGGAGTGTCTGGCTTCCTTCTGGCCCCCACATCGGTCCCGCCCGGCTCACTTCCCGAGCAGTTGCCAAGCCTTGCCAGAGGGTTCGAAGCTCTGCCAAGTTTCCATATCAGCACAGGTCATAGGCGATATGGCGTGGCAACTCCGGTGCGCTGTCCAGCGTTCTGGGGCGTTTCTGGCGCCTGTCTTGAGCGCATGTCGACCAATTCCCCAGTGATTCCCGAGGCTCCCTTGCCAACCTTCTTGGCAAGAGGTTGCCAAGCAACGAACACGAAGTTGTCACAGAGGAGCCAGCCATGAACCGCATCGCCCGGATCGCCGCCACCACCGCCGCCGTCGCCGCCACCGCCTTCGCCACCGTCGGCATCAGCGCCGCGACCGCGGACACCATCGGCTGGCCGGCCACGGCGAAGTCGGCGACCGCCTCCGACTCGATCGGCTGGCCCTCCGTCACGACCGTCTCCGCCGCGGGCACCGACGACATCGGCTGGCCCTCCGTCACGACCGTCTCCGCCGCCGGCACCGACGACATCGGCTGGCCCTCCGCCACCAACGCCTCCGCCGCCGGCACCGACGACATCGGCTGGCCCTCCGCCACCAACGCCTCCGTCAACGGCACGGACAACATCGGCTGGCCCTCCGCCACCAACGCCTCCGTCAACGGCACCGACGACATCGGCTGGCCCTCGGTCGCCGCCGTCTGAGTCACCGCCCTCGCGCAACGGAGCTCTCTCCACCGAGATGCCGTTCACCGAGTTTCAATGAATCTCAGTGATTCGCCCATTGCTGGGTGAAGGTCCCCGCCTCACTCAATACCGGGAGGTATCGATGCGGGGTAGACGCTTCAACGCCACCTGCCCCGCTGG
>NZ_JBIAQV010000140.1:0-2293 GCF_042889305.1 Streptomyces sp. NPDC002619
CGCTTGGTTCGCGGCCGACACCAACTCGGCGTCGCGGCGCTCGTTCAGATTGACGCTCAGCGCCGGATACAGCACCACCGAGGCCAGCACCAGCGAGGGAGCCCGGCGGTCGGTGGTTCGTCCGCTGGCCTGCACGTCCGGCTGACGAGGCGCTTGAGCTTGGAGCGGACGCCCTCGGACGGGCTCGTGAGCCGCCCGGCGGGCAGCGCGGCCAGGTGTGATCGGCGTCCTACGTGCGGCGGCAAGCGGGTGGCAGGATCACAAGGATGGCTGGCAATGGTGACCTGTGCCTCCGCTCCGGAGGAAAGTCCGCTCGCTTGGTGACCGCGTTGTGCGCGCTGGTCGCGATTGTGGCAGGGGGCGCGGCCGGCCTCGGTGTTCCGCAGTCCGACAAGTGGGGGATCCTCTCCGCGACCGTCGGCGTGATGACCGTGGCGTACGCTCTCGGGGTGCTCAGGCGCCGTGTGGAGGCAGGCCCGGACGGGCTGCGGTTCCGCACGGTGCTGCGGTGGCGCCGGCTGGCATGGGACGAGATCCTCCGCTTCGAGGACCTACGGGTACTGCCCGGCGACCCTCGCCTCCACACCCGCCCCAACCTCCGTGTCGTGACCAAGCTGCGCAGCGGCGCCATCGTCTGGCTGCCGGTGCCGTACTTCGGCGCCGACGGCACGCAGCTCTTCGAGGCGCAGCTAGCCCAGCTGCGCGCACTGCGCCGCCGCTACTCGCGCAGCACCCCGGCGCAGTAGTTCCGGGCGTTCGGTGTCGGGATATGGACGGGGCTGGCTGAACAGGCCGGGCTCGATCTCCGTGAGGATGCCGCGGCTGACCAGGCGTTTGAGCTTGGAGCGGATGCCCTCGGTGTGCTTTGGCAAGATCGGCAGGTCGAGGGCGAGGCACAGGTCGCGGGCTCGCAGCGGGTCGTCGCTGTCGGCGAAGGCGGTCATGATCTGCTGGTAGGCGGGGTGTTCCGGCAGCTCGGGGACCGGTGAACTGCCCCTGGTCTGCCCGGTGTCGGATTCGTCAGCGAAGGGCGAGGATCGTCTTGTGGGTGATCCGTAGGTGTTCGAGGTGCTCGTCGAGTTCACCGAGCCGTGTGGTGAGCTCGTTGATCTGCGCCCGGACCAGTTCGGCCTGGTCGGCCATGGCCTGCTCGCGTTCGTCGATCCCCTCCAGGAGCGGCTTCACGGAGTCGGTGCTCATGCGCCCCGCCAGGTCAGGGTGGTGGTGCCGGTCAGCCGGCGCGTCATCACGTCGGTCATCGCCCAGTACACGCGGGACTCCGCACTCTGGGGGCGGTGGTCGTACTCGCGTACCAGGCGCCGGTACATCATCAAGATCCCGTAGGCGCGTTCCACGATCCACCGCTTGACCTGCGGGGTGAAGCCTTTGTCGGCCGGGTTGCGCTCGACGATCTCGACGTCGATGCCCAGTTGGGCTCCGTGCTCGACGACCGCGGTCTTGAAGCCCTGGTCCACCAGGGCCTTGGTGACCATGCCGGTCTGCTCGGCGACCTTGTCCAGCAGGCGGATTCCGACCGTGTTCTCGTGGGCCGAGGCGGCGACCACCATCACTGCGACCACCAGTCCCAGCACGTCAACGGCCAGCCCCAGCTTGCGGCCCGGCACCCTCTTCGCCGCATCCTTGCCCGTCGTGGCCGCGGGCACCCCGGCGGCTGCGCGCTTGCTCTGCGTGTCGAGCACGACGAGGCTGGGGTCGGCTAATCGGCGCTTCTGTTCGCGCGTGTACCAGCGCAGCAGGTCGTGGATCTTCTGATCGGTGCCGTCGTCTCGCCAGGCGGCGAAGTAGTAGTAGGCCGCCCCTTTCGGCGGCAGGTCGTGCGGAAGGAAGTCCCACTGGCAGCCGTGGCGGTTCTGGTACAGGATCGCGTTGATGATCTCCCTCATCTCGTATACGCCCTGGTGGCCGGTGACCGAGGGGTGCGCGGCCTTCCATGCGGTGATCACGGGCTCGGTCAACGCCCAGCGTTCGTCGGACAAGTCGCTCGGGTACGGCTTGCGTTCACTCACCCCACCACCCCAGCAGGCCCAATCCCGTCAACCGGCATGAACACCTCAATTCCACTCATCCGCGCGATATCAAGACGGGCGCCGAGCCTCATAACGCCCTCTGAGTGGGCGTTTAGACATTGCTTGTGGCGTTACGCCGCTCTTGCGGTTGGCGATCTTTGGGAGGATTTATGCTCTACGTAGAGCTTCGTGGCCTTCCAGGCTCCGGTCTCGCCGCCCTTTTGCTCCACGTCTCGCGCCCAGATTCCGTCTGGTCTATGGACTTC
>NZ_JBIAQV010000141.1:0-2098 GCF_042889305.1 Streptomyces sp. NPDC002619
CCGCGCCAGCGGGACAGGGCTGGACGCAAACGCAGCATCACCGCCAGTGATGCCCGTTGTGCAAGCCCGGGACCTTCAGTCCCGGGTCGTTGACGCTTCCAGCACGCACAATCAGCAAGGCACTTCCGAGAAACTGATGACGCATTGCGTGCCCCCGCGTCGCACCGGGCACCAACAGCGCCCGTATCCCAGCGATCTGTCCGATGCCCGCTGGGAGTTGATCGGGCCCACCCTGACCGCCTGGCGAACCGAACGCAGGGGCAACGGCCTGGACATCGGGTGCCCACCCCGCGCACGTGCCGCGGCGGCCGATTTCCTCGAGCAGACACGCCAGACAGGAGCGTGAAGCATGGACGGGCTGCGGCTGGAACGCAGGGACGCGACGGGCCTTGCTGATGTTCGGCACGAACTCCTCGATGTGTACGCGGAGATCTACGCGGACCGGCTCGGCGAGGAGTTCCACAGCATCGAGCGGTTCGACGAGCGGCTCGGCTGGAATACGGAAGTGCCCGGCTTCGCTGCGGTCGTCGGCTATCTCGACGACACCCCGATCGCCTACGCCTACGGCTGCACGCTGACACCCGATGGTGGAACGGACTGCTCACCCCGGTGCCCGACGGTGCGATCGTCGAGACTGGCGCCCGCACATTCGCCCTGTCCGAGCTGATGGTCGTCGAGAAGTTCCGCGGTACGGGCGTGGCGCATCAGATCCGCCACGAGCTATTGCGCGGTCGGCCCGAGGAACGGGTGACGCTCCTCGTCGAGCGCGACCACCCGAAGGTCCTTCCAGAAGATCTGACCGACCGCGTTACCTGGGGGCGGCGTTCAGCGCTGCCAGAGGAACGCGGCTTCACCGCAGGGCTGGCAGCTGAAGACGTAACCGCGGCCCCCACCGCCGAAGTTCGCTGAGGTAGCGAAGTCGTGCCCTTCCTCCAGCTCGGCTGTGAACGTCATCCGGGCGGCGCAGGTGGGACACGCGGGTGTCTCGTCGCCCTGGATCCAGTCGGGCTCACCGCCCATCCGTCCAAGAATCGGCTCTTCGGTGGGGGTATCAGTGGGATAGAGGCGCAGGGCGGTGACGACGCCCAAGAGCGTTTCGCCCTCGGCGGGGATGGTGGCCGGGGTGAGGTCGCCGGAAAAGAGGTAGGCGCGGTTGGCGCCAGCGGCGGCGTCCCAGTCGTCGCACATGCCGGGGTCGTTCTGGCAGAAGAACACCCCGACCGCACCGATGTCGAGGGGCAAATGGGCGAGAAACTGCATAGGTCCCCCGCATTCGCGGCACTTCGGCCAGACGAATCCCCCGGGGACGAGCGGGACACCGCCAGTGCGAGGAATGGGCGCGTCGGCAGCGGTCTCGCCGTCGTAGATCAGCAACATGGCCACAGCCTAGGTCAGCAGCTCGTGCCATGGGCCTGGGTCGCGTCGCTTGCTGTGCACGGGAGGCAGAGGACGCCGCGACTGTGCGCGTCGGTTGGGCATGAGCAATTGGGGCCTGCGCCAACTGGTCGGTGGCCTTGCTGAAGGTCACACTGAATTGGATGGCGCTCATTTGAGCGGCTGGCATCGCTCGCAGAAGCCCCGGCCCTGCCGGCAGCACGCGAAAGCCGATTCGGCCAAGCCGGGTCGGTACCGTACAGTTCACCGTACCGACGCGGGGTGGAGCAGCTCGGTAGCTCGCTGGGCTCATAACCCAGAGGTCGCAGGTTCAAATCCTGTCCCCGCTACGCAAACGTGAAGGCCCGGTGGATACCGGGCCTTCACTGTGTCTGGCCCCGCTCGAACCTGGTCCTTGGGCGACAGGGCTCCGGGACGAAGAAGACGTCAACATCCTGGGCACGAACCCGCACGTTCTGACACCTCGGCGATCTGGCCCCGCGAGCCAGGGCGGTCACCGCGCTGGTCCGAAATCTGATCACCGGGTTCCTCCGAGGATGCCCCGGCCTTTAGGCCAAGGAGGAATCGGACTCCTGCGGAGCAGGGCAGGGGCAGCCGGATCGCCGTCTGCCGTCAGGGCGATTCGGCGTCCACCCTGTGACGGGGTGAGGCCGCCCACAACGCTCAAGAACTCTCAACTGTCAGTCCTCCCGGGTAGGTTCGG
>NZ_JBIAQV010000142.1:0-2083 GCF_042889305.1 Streptomyces sp. NPDC002619
GCGTTCCTCGGGATCGTGCGGGCCGGCGCGGCCTACGTCCCCGTCGACCCGTCCAACCCCGCCGAGCGCCGCCGGCTCATCGTGCGGGACAGCGCGGCCCGATCCCGCCATCGCCGACGACGAACTTGCCCTCGCGCAGCCGTTGCTGACCGGGCTCGACTTGCGGGCCATCACCCTCAGCACGCGGATCGCCACCCTCGTACGCGATGCGGGGAGGGGCGACGCGGACGTGGATGACCGAGCCCGCGTGCTGCGGGCCGAGGCCGATGTCGCAGGCATCAGGTCGCCCGGGCTATGCTCGAACTCGCCCTCGGTTTCCATCACTCGGTTCGCGACGAGCGCGACCAAGTGGAGATCGTCCTGACGCGACTGCACGAGCTGACCCGTGGCGACGGCTACGCGTGCTACTCCGACATCGTGTCGTTCATGGTTGACCTGCCGACCCAGGCTGAACGGCCGTCTCCGGTTCGATGGCTCGGCGGTGAGGCGGCCACTCGCGACCGATGGCGCGGGCTGGTCACCACGGGCCGGGTTCGCCCGCAGGCGGCGCTGTAGGACGGCGCAGCGACTTGACCTACAGGTCGAGAACAGCGCGAAGCGCGTTGTCGATGAGCGTCTGCTGCTCGAGGCCGATGTTGCCGTGCAGAGTGGCGGCCTCGAAGCGGGCCGCGGAGAGCTGGAGCAGGTTGACGGCAACCACCGAGGCGTCGACCGGGGAGGTCAGCCGCACGCTCATTGCCGTGTCCGGGTGTGCGGCCGGGGCGTGTAGCACCAGGGCGACCACCGCGCCATACGCCTCCGCGAGTCCGTCGAGGCTGACGACGAGCACGGTACGCACGCCCTTGCCGGTGTCGACGTCGAAGACATCGCCCTTGCGGATCGTCACAGGGCGTCGCCCTCGCCCTCGAGGTCGAGCGGTTCGCTCGTGGCCAGCTTGCGGCCGGCATCGAGTGTCATCTGCCGACGCACAGCTTTGAGGATGTAGTCGTTCAGCGACGGAGCGCCGGCCGCGGCGTCGCGGAGCTGCTTGTCCATAGCATCGGGGATTCGCAACGTGATGGCAGTCATGACACCAAATCTAGTGGCATAGTGCCGTCATCGCAGCCCTCCCTGTACAGCAGGAGACGTGACACTTCTCGCAGTCAGGTCAAGCAGCTGGTCGGAGAGGGTTGCGGCGACGGCGCGGGTCCATGCGGGAATCCGGGTGTGATTCACCGACGGTCCACCAACGGTGATCGCAATGTTGTCCGGCTGCGTGGCCCGGGCTGGATCAACATCGGCTGGAGAAGTCGAATGCAAGGACTGCCGCAGCGAGATCCCTGCACGTGATCCCGGCCCCGAAGGGCCGTCCGAGCACTAGCTCACCCGGGAAGAGCCGGACACGAGGTCGTCACAAGGAGGCCGTTCCTCAGGATTGTCGGGGCGAGCCGTCGCTGTCGAAGACGTAGACGTGCGGCGCGAATGCCCTGACCGCCGACTCCACGCGGGAACGCTCAACCCGCCACAGCCCCATACCCCGGCGCGCGAGGACGGTCCCCCGGAACGCCCGGACGAACTCCGGTGCGACCTGACGAGCCAGGTACTCGTCGAGGAGACGGACGGCAGGTGAGTCGGGGCGTCCCCACCGGGCGGCCGCCCCGGCCCGGTGCCGCACACCGATGTACGGCATCCGGCCGAACCGGCCGACAGACTCGGTCCACAACTCCACGGATGCCACGTCCGGCCAGCCGAAGCGTTCGGCCCGGAGCCCGAACGGTGTGCCCCCGAGCGTCACGCCCTCCGGGCCGGCACGAAAGGCCACCGGGCGGCTGAAGGCCAGCAGCGCCGTGAGGGCCAGGCACACCAGCCCGGCCGCACCGAGTATGGCCTGCGCCCACACGGGGCCGCCCGGCGCCAGGGGGGACACGGCGAGGAACAGGAACACCGAAGCCCACGTCACCGTACGGCGGTTCCAGCCGTAGCGGACCTCGTAGGCCGCGCCCGCGTCGTCCATCCCTGTTCTCGGCAGGGGACGCCCGGCTTCAGCCGGGTGGGGAATGCCGTCCTTGGACCTGCGTTGCGGAGCGACGCAGCGTCGCTCCGC
>NZ_JBIAQV010000143.1:0-2077 GCF_042889305.1 Streptomyces sp. NPDC002619
GCCGCGCCTCCCGCTTCTTCTTCCAGCGGGGCATCCCGGCCCGGCGGTGCTGCGGAAGCCGGTCCTTGATGTCCTTCAGCGCCTTCGCCCTCGACGTGGCGAAGTCGCGAATCACCTGCTGCTGCGGCACGCTCGCACCCTCAGCCAGCCACGGCGTCACCCCGCGGGCCTCGGTCAGCATCTTGTCCAACTGCGCAGGGCCACACGTCAGCTTCTCGCCGCTCGCCTTGGCTCGCTGGTGCGTCTGCTTCGACTTGGCCACGCACTCGTTCCACAGCCACCGGCAGCGATCCCACTCAGCTTCGAGCGCGCGCCTGGCCGTGGCCGACAGGCGCACACGGAAGGTGTACCGGGCATGCCCGGTCTCCCCTGTGGTCGCTTCCGTCGTCATGCACCCGAACCTACCCGGGAGGACTGACAGTTGAGAGTTCTTGAGCGTTGTGGACGGCATCACCCCGTCACAGGGTGGACGCCGGACCGCCCTGACGGCGATCCGGCCGCCCCTGCCCCACTCCGCAGGAGTCCGATTCCTCCCCGGCCTAAAGGCCGGGGCATCCTCGGAGGAACCCGGTGACGGATCAGGTGAGGCAACCCCAGCAACCTGGAAACACCGAACTTGTCGAGCCATGATCCTGGATCCACCGCGCGGATTTCGGTGAGCGTTTTCAGGTGATCTCGGGGCGGATTTCTGCTGATGGGTGTGGGCGATCGCCGGGTGGCCGTCCCGGTGGCGGGGTCTCCGAGGTCCTGGTCGTGGGCTGGCAGGGTGACAAGGGGTCAGGTTCGCAGGCGGCAGCCGACGGCTGTCCACAGCGCCTCGAAGGCGTCCTGCCAGGGCCAGGCGGGGTGAGATGCCGCTGAACGCGGACAGGAACCGCTGGGCCGCGCCGACACTACGGAAGCCCTTCATCGCGCGTTGACGCTGGCGGGTGGGCTGGTGACTGTTCTCGGCCCGGTTGTCCAGGCCCTTGTGCGAGCGGTGTTCGACCGAGGGCATGACCTCGCGGTGGCCGCACTGTAGGAGCGGAGCTTGTCCATGACGACCACCCGCGGCACCGCACACGTCTTCTTCATCAGGCGGCGGAAGAAGCGCCAGGCAGCGGCCTTGTCCCGCCGGCTCTGCACGAGGATGTCGAGCACGTTGCCGTCCTGGTCGAGGCCCGCCACAGGTACTTCCGCTCCCCGTTGATCCTGATGAAGACCTCGTCCAGATGCCCTGTATCCCCGGGCCGGGGCCGGCGGCAGCGCAGTCCGTCGGCGTAGGCCTGTCCGAACTTCCCACACCACCGCCGGACCGTCTCGTAGGAGACGATCACACCGCGCTCGAGTATCAGCTCCTCCACCTCACGAAATGACAGCGGGAAGCGGAAATACAGCCGCACGCAGTGGGAGATCACCTCGACCGGGTACCGGTGCCCCTTGTACAACGGCGACGTGCTCCCCGCGGACGATCCTCCCCCTCCACCATGATCAACCCGAGGATCCTCCTACGCCATCCGCCAACGTGACAGTGCTACTCCCACTCCTCGTCGCTCAGTTGCACTCGCGTCACGCAAGAAGATCTACCGGTCCAGACCCCGCCGTGAGGGCGAATCCCACAAATTGATCACGACTCGACACGCGGCCTAGTACTCCAGCCGTAGATCGTGATCTTCATGGTTGGAGGGCTGCCTGGCGCTGGTAGTGGCTGTGGCGGGCGCGGGCCTGGTGTCGTCGGCGCCAGGTTGACCAGCCGAGCCGGTGGGCCGTGTCGTGGACGGGCTGGACGACGAGGGTGATGAACAGGCGCTGGATCTCGTTGCAGGTGAGTGGGATCAGGCCGTCGGGGCTGGTGCCGTCGTCGGCGGGGGTGTGGCCCTGGCGTTCGCGGGCGGCGGTGATGGCGAGGAAGGCGTGCGCGAGCAGGGCCAGGGTGACCCAGCGGTGCCAGGAGTCCCAGCGCCGCACCTGGTGCTCGTCCAGTCCCGCGAGCCCCTTGGAGCTCTGGGTAGGGTCGGCCGCGCGGCGAGGTGCCAGGTGTGCTGGTCCTTTTCCGCGCGGCCTCCCTCCGAACCGGACGGGCCCGCTTTCCAGGCAT
>NZ_JBIAQV010000144.1:0-1960 GCF_042889305.1 Streptomyces sp. NPDC002619
CATCTCGAAGCGTGGAGAACGGCCGCCTCCGCTGTCCCGGGAAGAACCGCAGATCAGCAGGTCGGGTGACGTGCGAGGTTAAACGTCAAGCTAAGGAGTTTCGGTGGGCCGCCCGCCGGGTTCTGGGTGTTCCAGCGGAAGCCGGTCCGGATTCCGGTACCCGGACCGGAAGAAGTGGCGCGATGGGCCGACGAGTGGTTCGCCAGGGACGACCCGGTCGACGCCATGCGGGGTGAGGGGCGTGGCAACGCGGCCGAGCGTTTGGTGAAGAAGAACAAGGCTTTCGGACCAGGGGGGTTCACGCTTGCCCCGACACTGGAGGCAATCATCGAGGCGACGGGTGACCTGGCCGGCCACACGCTCGCCGTCGTCGTGCTGACCTCCGCACCGGGCGACGGTGCCGCCGTCATCGCCACGCTGAAGAGGGCTGCCCGCTATCCCGTCTTCTGGGCGTTCGTCGGAGCGAACGACGACTTCGAACGTGTTCTGCACCTCGGCGCACTGGACACCTTGGGAGAGCGCCCCGGCGACCCGGAGAACGTCCTGGTCCTGAAGACGCGGGGGTGGAGGTCGGAGTTCGGCGGATGGTGGCGGACCCGGCAGATCAAAAAGGCGTCGGCCCGCTGGCGCCGCCGCGTCCCGCTGGGCTGAGATACCCCGTGCCTGGCGCGGCTCGGGAGAAGAACCGGAGCATTTCCCGCGGGTGCTGCCTCACCACCACCGCAAGGCCGTGCCACTCTCGTGCCAGAACGGGTGGGGACTCACGGGGACTCGGCGGCAACAACGGTGCAGACTCAGGGCCTTGCTCCAAGCCACGTCTTCGCAGCTCACGTCACCAACCGCCCAACCTCGCTCCTAAGAACTCCTAACAAAGTGAGAGGTTCCTCAGTCGTCGCCAGCAGATGATGCTGCAGGCCAGGCTGAGGAAGGCTTCGTGGATGTCGTCGCGGATCTCCCAGCGGATGCGTAACCGGCGGAACCAGTGCAGCAGCGCGAAGCTCTGCTCGACCACCCATCGGTGGACGCCCAGTCCTGAGCCGTGTTCGGTGCCGCGGCGGGCGATGACCGGGGTGATCCCGACCGCCCGGACCTGCCGGCGGTATTTGTCGTGGTCGTATCCGCGGTCGGCGTAAATGGTGTCCGGCCGTCGGCGGGGCCGTCCGCGTCGGCCTCGCACCGGAGGAATGGCCTCGATCAAGGGCATGAGCTGGGTGACGTCATTGCGGTTTCCGCCGGTCAGTGACACCGCCAGCGGGATGCCGTGCGCTTCGGTGATCAGATGGTGCTTCGAGCCTGTTCGGGCACGGTCGACCGGGCTCGGTCCGGTTTTGGGCCGCCCTTCAGGGCCCGGACATGGGAGCCGTCGATCACCGCCCTGGACCAGTCCAGCGCGCCGGCGGCGTGCAATTCGGCCAGCAGCGACTCGTGCAGACGTTGCCAGACTCCCGCGTCGTTCCAGTCGCGCAGGCGTCGCCAGCAGGTCATCCCCGAGCCGAAGCCCAGTTCCTGGGGCAGGAACTCCCACGGAATGCCGGTGTAGCACGAACAGGATGCCGGACAGGACTTTCCTGTCATCCAGACGCTTGCGGCCCGGGTGATCCGGCCGGCGCGGCACGACCGGCAGCAACGGCTCGATCCGTACCCACAGCTCATCCGGCACGATCCACGGCGGCTGCTGACCCTTCCTCATGTACTGGTCAACAACCCCACAACCACCCACATTCCAGGGCCACTTTGTTAGGAGTTCTAAAGCGGGTGTCGCAGGTTCGAATCCTGCTGGGGGCACAAGGGAAAAGGCCCCGGACCGATCATGGTCCGGGGCCTTTGACATAAGTTGTTGACATCAACGAGGGCGGTCACTCACGGCCGGGGCGCCTCTTGAGCAGCCGGCCCATGTGGCTGATGGCCTCGCGCTGCGTGTCCTGCACGACGTGCGTATAGACGTCCATGGTGATGCTGA
>NZ_JBIAQV010000145.1:0-1956 GCF_042889305.1 Streptomyces sp. NPDC002619
GGTCGGGTGGCCCGGGGGAATTTCACCCCCGGGCTCCCACAGATCCCGGCGTGACAGTCTCCCGTCACCGGGCTCCTATCATCCTGGTCACCAGATCGAGTGGACCCATTTCCAATGGGCAAAGAACAGCGGGTACGCGGTGGTGACCTGCTTCCATCGCCGGTGGAAATTCTTGAAGGTCTTCAGCCGTCGGTATTTCTTGCGGACCCAGCGCATCAGGTAGTAGTTGATGCGCCTGAGGAGGGGATACAACTCAGTGCGATAGAAGGCACCGTAGTACTGCATCCAGCCGCGGATGATGGGGTTGAGCCATCGTGCGAACTCGCCGAGGGTGTAGCCGATGTGCATGTGGAGCCGCCAGGAGCGGACCTCCATGCTCATCTTCTTCAGGGCGTCCTTGCTGGGCGCCGGAAGGAATGAAGTGAAGATCTTCCCGTTCCGGTCTCGCGCTGGGCGACGCTGGAACGTGAAACCGAGGAAGGTGAACGACGTTGTCACGACACCGTCGTGGCGCCCGTCTCTTCCGCAGTACACGATCCGGGTCTTGGCCGGGTGCAGTTGCAGGCCGACCTCTTCCATCCTGTCCCCGATCGCCGTCAGGACCTCACGGGCCCGGCGCTCGGAGTCGCAGTGCACGACTGCGTCATCTGCGTAACGTTCGAACTGGACATCCGGAAAGTTCCGGGAGAGCCAAAGATCGAATGCGTAGTGCAGAAACAGGTTCGCCAACACGGGAGAAACCGCTGAGCCTTGTGGGGTTCCGCGGACTCTCTGCCGCAAGGTGCCGTCGGGAAGTTGCAGTGGAGCGGCAAGCCACCGCTTCACATACAGCACGACCCACGCGGCATCGGTATGAGTTTCCACCGCCTTGATGACGAGGTCCCAGCGGACGCTGTCGAAGAATTTGGAGACATCGAGATCGACGGCCCACTTCTTCTTCCAGCACCGCCGCCGGCATACTTCGACCGCGTTCAGAGCTGACCTGTTCGGCCGGTAGCCGTAGGAGTCTGGGTGGAACACCGGCTCCACCCGTTTCTCCAGATGAGCAGCCACCACCGTCTGGGCGATTCTGTCCGCGACCGTGGGCACACCGAGCAAACGAACCCCGCCGCCATGCGGCTTCGGGATTTCCACACCTCTCACCGGAGGGGGAAAGTAGCTTCCCGAGGCCATCCGATTCCAGATCTTATAGAGGTTCCCCTTCAGATCCTTCTCGAACTCCTCGATCGTGCAGCCATCCACCCCCGGAGCACCCTGGTTGGCCTTGACCTTCAGGTACGCCTCCCAGACCTCCATCTTCGATATCTCGAACGACTTGATCTGTGACTTCAGCTCGCTCACGCAGCTCCTCCCAGGGAACTCCTGGTTGACCGAACAAACGAACCACGGACAATCCGGCCCCTTCGCTCCGCTCCCACCGCGCCCAGCAGGAGGTTCACCGCTACTACGAACCGGTCCGCCAACACACTCCGCATCGGTACTCAGTTCCTCGCGGGTTGTCCGCTTGGAAGGCTCCCTTTCACAACACTGCACAAAGAACGCAGGGTTGAGGCATCGAAGTGTGTCTTCCCACGTTCCGCACGAAAGCAGCAGACCAGATTCACGTCGCCTCCACGCCGGGCACCACCTGGCCAGTAAACGGGTTTCTGCCAGACTCATCCCGGGCCAAAAAGTAACACCCGGTTCTGATGCCTTCTCATCAATAACGACGCGTCAACAGCGATCCCCTACAAGGGGACTGCGCTCCGTCTCCCTGGTCCCCACCTGACGCCTCGCGGACGCCTTTTCCACAGTCGCTCACCACGGTCACGTCACCGCTCCCGCAGCATGTGGCGGTTTGAAGCCACCCCCCGCAGGGCGACTCCGAAGGGCCGAAAATCCTTCATCTCTCGTGCAGCACCGCGTTCAGCTACTCAACTACCGCAAGCAGCCTCCCGCGTTCGTGGCACACCTTTT
>NZ_JBIAQV010000146.1:0-1928 GCF_042889305.1 Streptomyces sp. NPDC002619
AGGTGTGCCACGAACACTGAGAGTGAGGTTGATGTAGGTAGAGACCCTGCTTGATGTGGTGCTGTGCGGATGATGAAGGTTTTGTGGCCCTTCGGCGTCGTCCTGCGGTGGGAGGCGTCAAACCGCCCCGAGCTGCGTTGGTTGAAGACCGTCGTGGTGAGCGTCCGGGGAAAAGGCGCCGGTCAGGCGTCAGGTGGGGACCGGGAAGGCGAACGCGAGTGAACCGCTGATGACGTGTCGTAAGTAGTAGGTGGCATCGAAACCGGGGTGTCTACAGGATCCCGGGACAAGCCTGGCGGGTGACCGCTTATTGGCCAGGCGGTGTCCGGCATGAAGGCGGCGCGAGCCCGGTCTGCGGCTTCCGTGCGGAACGTGGGAAGGCGCGTTGCGACACTGCCCTGGCTCAGCGGCCGGGGCGACAGGGAGAGCCCGGTGCGGAAGCGCTCCGGCCGGGTGCTGAGTACCGTTGCGCGGCGCGCCGGCGGACCGGCTCGTAGTAGTGGGGAAGCCCCGGTAATCGGGGTGGAGCGAAGGGGCCGGGTCGTTCGTGACTGGTTTGTTCGGTCAACCGGAGGTTCTCCGGGAGGAGCGGGATGGGCGAGTTGAAAGCGTCGGCCAAGCCGTTCGACATCTCCAAGCGGGGGGTGTGGGACGCCTGGGTGAAGGTGAGAGGAAACAAGGGCTCGTCCGGGGTGGACGGGGTGTCGATCGAGGCGTTCGAGAAGGACCTGAAGAACAACTTGTACAAGGTCTGGAACCGGATGTCCTCGGGCACGTACTTCCCACCGGACGTCAAAGCGGTGCCGATCCCCAAGAGCGGGGGTGGCACCAGGGTGTTGGCGGTGCCCACCGTCGCTGACAGGGTCGCGCAGACGGTGGTGGCCGGTCACCTGTCGGAGCGGGTGGAGCAGATCTTCCACCCGGACTCCTTCGGGTATCGGCCGGGCAAGTCGGCACTGGACGCCGTCGCGTCCTGCCGGGAGCGGTGCTGGCGGTTCGACTGGGTGGTCGAGTTCGACATCCGGAAGTTCTTCGACACCGTCCCGTGGGACAAGGTGGTGGCCGCGGTCGAGGCGCACACCGACGCTCGTTGGGTGGTGCTGTATGTCAAGCGGTGGCTGGCCGCGGGGCTGCGCCTGCCCGACGGGTCCACGGCGGAAAGGGTGGAGGGCACGCCACAGGGTTCTGCGGTGTCGCCCGTCCTGGCGAACCTGTTTCTGCACTATGCGTTCGATGCGTGGATGGTCCGGGAGTACCCGGGGTGCCCGTTCGAGCGTTACGCCGACGATGCGGTGGTGCACTGCCGCACCCTGGCGGAAGCGGAACGGGTCCTGGCCGCGCTGCGGTCCAGGATGGCCGAGGTCGGTCTGGAACTGCATCCGGACAAGACCAGGATCGTGTACTGCAGGGACGACAACCGTCGGGGCCAGTTTCCGGTCACCGAGTTCACGTTCCTCGGGTTCACGTTCCGGCCGCGGGGAGCCAAGGACAAGCGCGGGGACATGTTCACCGCGTTCCTGCCCGCGATCAGTAACCAAGCCCTGAAGAGACTGAGCAAGACGGTGCGGTCCTGGAGACTGCACCGGCGCACCGCGCAGGAGTCATCCGATCTGGCACGGACGGTCAATCCGGTGGTCAGGGGATGGATGAACTACTACGGGCGCTTCTACCGCTCAGCGCTGTATCCGCTGCTCGACCGCATCAACACCTACTTGCTGCGGTGGATCCAGAAGAAGTACCGGGTCGGGATGAAACAAGCCCTGCAACGGCTGGCCCAAGGTCACGCGTTGCGCCCGAAGTACTTCGCTCACTGGACCTGGGCGTCCCCGGCAGGGGCGAGGCCCAGAACGACAAGAGCCGTATGACGGGAGACTGTCACGTACGGTTCCGTGGGAGCCCGGGGGTGAGAATCCCCCGGGCGACCCGAC
>NZ_JBIAQV010000147.1:0-1901 GCF_042889305.1 Streptomyces sp. NPDC002619
ATCATGCGGCGGCGCACCGCTCCAGGTGGTCAAGGACTACATCGAGAACCAGAAGCGGCCCGACTGAGTACGGACCGTTGGCGGAGCATTCCAGAACGATCCTGCGGCGCTCCGCGCCGCAGCACTCAGGATCGGATTCCCTCCCCGCCCGAAGGCGGGGATTCCCCCCGAAGAAGAGGGATGGCAACTCCCCCACGAGGCTCCCACCAACGCACTCTGCAGTACACCCCAGACATCACCACGTGCGCCGCCCCTGAACCTCACCTCGAACAAAAGACATCACTCAAGTGAAACAACAGGCTTAACTCACACGTACCATCTCTATGCTGGGCTATTTGCAGCAGTGACCGCCGCTGCCTTCAGACACCAGCCCGAGCCCACACGCGTGGCGCTCTGCGCCGCCGCCAAAGACCTGGCCCATCCGGCCAGGAACACCGAGAAAGGCAACACCATGTCGGAGAGCACAACGGCAACCACCGGGCTGACGTCGCAGTACGCCGCCCAGGTGACCAGCGACCTCGAGCACAATGCCAAGGAGCAGGAACGCATCAGCGCGGACATCGCCGCACTGCAGGAGCAGCTGGCCGCCCTGCAGCACGACCACGCCGTGCTGGTCAACGTGCAGCAGGTACTTGGTGGCGTTTCGCCGACATCCATTCAGCCTGCGGCCACCCCGGACAGCTCCACCGTGCCCGCCCCCCGTAAGAAGACCTCTGGTGAGCACGGTGCCGGCAAGCGGACGCGGGCGAAGAAGACCGACGACACGCAGGACCGCGCGGCGGCCAAGAACTCTGCGCCCAAGAAGACGGCTGCCGGCAAGAAGCCTGCGGGCGACATCACAGCCGTGAAGGCGACCCGGCCCACGCTGGTCGAACTCATCCGCAGCCACCTCACCGAGCAGAGCGACCCGCGCTCCGCAGCGGAGGTCGCCAGCGCACTCGACACGGCCCACCCCGAACGCGGCATCAAGACCACCGTCGTGCGCACCACCCTCGAAAACCTGGTGGCCAAGAATCAGGCTCAGCGCACCAAGCAGGGCAGCTCCGTCTACTACACCGCCCCCAACACGGCCGAGCAGACGGCCTCACACGCCAAGGACGGGCAGCTGTCCGACCAGGCCGAGTAAGACCACCAGAGGGCAGACTGCCGCAGCAGCGGGGGCGGCGGTGACACCGGTCCGGCTGGCGGTGTCCACCGGCCGCTTGCCGCATCAGGCTCAGCGCAGCTGCGGTACGCCGACTATCCTCAGCTGTGTGCGCGGGAACCCGGTAGGTCAGTCTTCGTCCGGGATGGCCTGGGCACCGTCCCGGCCGGGCATCCGGACAAAGACCGGGTTGGCCGAGATCGCCGAGGACTCCATGCGGTCGGCCTCATCGGACGCGCCGTCGGTGCGCAGTGCCCGGATCAGGTCGTGCAGGACTATCGCCTCATTCCACTCGCCGACTTCACCGCCGCGACCCGAGCCCGGCAACCTCTTCTTCGAGTGGTCCGTCGACACCGCCGCCGCCCACCGCTTCGTCCTGCTGGAGGCCTTCGCCTCCAGCGAGGCGGGCGCCGCGCACGTCAACTCCAACCACTTCAAGACGGCCATGGCGTGGATGCCGGACGTCGTGGCCGAGACGCCCGACCTCATCCACGTCGAGACCGAGGGGCAGGGCTGGTCGCGCATGGCGGAGGTGACGCCGCGGAGGTGACCCGGGCAATTCGTTGGCGCGCCGCTGGCCGCGGTACGCATCGCGAACGCAGCGGCGGTTGCGTTGTCCGACAGTTCCCCGATCGCCATCCCTTCTCTTCGGGGGGAATCCCCGCCTTCAGGCGGGGAGGGAATCCGATCCTGAGCAGTGCGGCGCGGAGCGCCGCAGCATCGCTCCGAAGTGCTCCACCAGCGGCCCGCACTTTGT
>NZ_JBIAQV010000148.1:0-1835 GCF_042889305.1 Streptomyces sp. NPDC002619
CCATCCGCCATCCGCCATCCGCCGAGAGGAGGTTGTCGTGCTGATCGCCGTGTCCCTGGTCTGCGCCGTGCTTGTGGCCGCGAGCAACGCCCTGGGAAACGTGATGCAGCGTCGGGCCGCCCTGATCGTCCCGCAATCCAACCGGCGTTGGCCGCGTGCGCCGCCGCGCAAGCACCGACGACCGGCCGGGCGTGCTGGTGGAGGCGGCTTACGCCGGACTCGACCTGATCAGGCGTCGGCGTGCTGAGCACGGCCAGGCGCCGCAGCAGTTGACCGACCAGCTTGATCCGCTCCGCACCACCACTGTGTCACCGCCTGCGCGCTGTCATGGTCCGGGATGCCGCCCCGGACCCCAGCTGCACGGACGGCGTACCACCAGGCCCGGCCATGCCGGGCCCAGCCGCAGGGATGGGAATCCGTTCCACCCCACGGCATGAAGAGAGGCCCAGGGGGCGCACTCCAGGCTCTTTTCACGCAAGGGAAGACAGAGATGTCAGCAACACAGCAAGGGGCTTCCGTTCCCTACAGCGAAGTCACCGACTTGAACGGCCGCGTGTACCGGGTCGGGGAGACCGACCGGTCCATCCTTGGGAGGCCCCGGAAATGGATGGTCTTGCTCCCATGGATCGCGATGATGGGTGTCAGCGTCTACGAGTACGGCTACAGCTCCGCTGAGGAGGTGCTTAGCAACGCCCACGGGTGGACGCTCACGCAGACCTTCTGGATCGCCGGTTTCTGGGCGGTCTTCCAGGCGGGCGTGGCCTTCCCTGCGGGGCGCCTGCGGGAGAAGGGAATCCTGTCGCCCAGGAGCGCCATGATTATTGGTGGCGTCCTCGCGGGCGTGGGCATCTTGTCACTCTCGTACATCGGCAACCCCTACCTCGTGATGGTCACCTACTCGGGCCTGGGCGGGATAGGCGCCGGTCTCGTGTACGCGACCTGTATCAACACGGTCGGCAAGTGGTACCCGGACAACAAGGGCGGCCGCACCGGGTTCGTCAACGGCGGCTTCGCCTACGGAACCCTTCCGCTCATCTTCGTCTTCAACTACTGGTTCCACCCGAGCAACTACAAGCTGATCCTCGACCTGATCGCGGTGGACATGGTGATCATCGTGGTCTGGTGCGGGTGGTTCTTCAGGGACCCGCCGAAGAGCTGGTGGCCGGCGGACGTGGACCCGCTGAACCGGGGCACGAGCGAGGACGCCAAGCGGGTCGCCAGGCGTATGGCCAAGAACCCGCCGGCCAAGGCCCAGTTCACCCCGCTGCAGGCGATCAAGACCGGGCAGCTGCCGCTGATGTGGCTCGCCTTGGTGCTGATCGGCGGCGTGTCGCTCTTCGGCATCAACTTCCAGGTGCCGTTCGCCAAGAGCCTGGGCTTCGGCCCGCTGGTGGCCGCCTCCTCGGCGGGCGTGCTCGCCGTGGTCAACGGCGTCGGCCGCGCGGCCATGGGCTTTCTGTCCGACTACCTGGGCCGCCGGCTGACACTGACGCTGGTGCTGGTGGTGGCGGGTTTGGCGCAGTTCGGTGTCCTGTGGTCGGGCCACGCGCACAACGAACCCCTCTTCCTGTTCTTCGCATTCCTCAACGGCTTCGGCGGTGGCGCCTTCTACCCGCTGTTCGCCTCGCTCACGCCGGACTACTTCGGTGAGAACAACAACGCGCAGAACTACGGGGCGGTCTACAGCGCCAAGCTGGTCGGCGGTGTGGGCGGCGGTGGTCTGGCTGCCTCGGTGGTCGACGCCTGGGGCTACAGCGGCGCGTACTACCTGGCCGGCGGCATCGCCTTCCTCTCCGCCGTGCTCACCCTGTTCCTGCGGCAACCCGCAGCACCCA
>NZ_JBIAQV010000149.1:0-1832 GCF_042889305.1 Streptomyces sp. NPDC002619
GTGACTCCTCCACCCCGTAAACGGGGTGGCTTCTCGCTATGCCGGTTGGGCTTCGCGACGGGCCAGCCCGGCCCGTAGAACATTCAGGGCGGCCACCGTGTCGGCGTGCGCGTTGTGGCCGCACGAGAGGCAGTGGAACTTCTCCTGTGTGGGCCGGTTCTCCTTGGCGGTGTGCCCGCACTCGGGGCACCGCCGGGAGGTGTTGCGGGGGTCCACCGCCATCACTTCCCGTCCGGCACCTTCCGCCTTGGCGGTCAAGATCGCGAGGAACACCCCCCATCCGACATCAGCTATCGAGCGGTTCAGCCCCGCCTTGGAAGCGGCCCCGTTGGGCAGGAAGTTGCCCGGCTTGTCGGGGTCCGGTTTCGGCTCGGGGGCCATGCTCATGTTGCGGATCGTGAGGTCTTCGTGCGTGATGAAGTCGTGCTCACGCGCCAGGTTCAGCGCGGTCTTGTGCGCGTGGTCCAGGCGCTGGCGGCGCACCTTGCGGTGCAGCCGGGCCACTGTTTCCACGGCCTTTTGGCGCCGTTTGGAGCCGCGCTTGCACCGGGAGAGCGCCTGCTGGGCCTCTTCCAGCCTGGCGGCGGCCTGCGCTCCGTGCCGGGGGTTCTCAACGAACCCGCCGTTTGAGTCGGCAAGGAAGTTGGCGATACCCATGTCGATGCCGACCGCACTGCCGGTGGGGGCCATCGGTTCGGGCTGGGTCTGCTCGGCGGTGAGGATGACGTACCAGCGGCGGCCTTCGCGCTTGACCGAGATCGTCTTGACCTTGCCGACCACCGGCCGGTGCCGGTGCACCCTGACGTGCCCGACACCTTGCAGTCGTACGCGGGTGGTGGGGTCGTGCGGGGTGGCATCCCAGCGGCAGCCGTCCCCGTCCTTCGGGAAGTCCACGGTGTCGAACCTCTTACCCGGGCGGAAGCGCGGATAGCCAGGCCTCTCCCCGGTCTTGATCCGGCGGAAGAACGCGGCGAACGCCTTGTCCAGGCGTCGCAAGGTCGCCTGCTGAGAGCTGAACGACCAGCGGGCCTGGTCCGGGTCGACGGCGCGGATGTCCTTGAGCTGGGCGGACTGCTGTCCGTACCGCACGGTCGTCTTCGAGGCGTGCCGGAAGGCGTCCCGGCGCTCCTGTAACGCGGCGTTGTAGAGAGCGCAGTGATCACGGAGCATCGCCGATAACGCGGCTTGCTGGCCCACGGTGGGCCGCATGAGGAACCTGTACGCACGGATCATCCGGCCCACCCCCCTTCGATGCAGGAAAGCCAAGATCATAACCTTGGCTTCTGTCACCCCGCTGGGAACCAAACCCCGATGTACGGCGTGGCCGTCACGTTGTCTCCAACCTGCATGCTCACTTGGTGTTCGTCACCAGGTACCGGCGGAACGTCTTCAACGACGCGATGCTCACGCGCTGCGAAGAGATCATGCGCAAGGTCTGCGAAGACTTCGAGACCCACCTGATCGAGTTCAACGGCGAAGAAGATCACGTGCACCTGTTGGTGCACTACCCGCCGAAGGCCGCCCTGTCGAAACCTGGTCAACTCACTCAAGAAAGTCAGCTCCCGCCGGCTGCGGCTGGGGGTACCTCCCGGTCGAAGACCGGGGGAGAGTTCACCGGCCGCGTGAACCGGGCGATCACGCACAGCCGCTTCCGGTCCAGCTCCTACTTCGCAGGCTCCTGTGGCGGCACACCACTCCAGGTGGTCAAGGACTACATCGAAAATCACCAGCGGCCCGACAAAGTGCGGGCCGCTGGTGGAGCACTTCGGAGCGATGCTGCGGCGCTCCGCGCCGCACTGCTCAGGATCGGATTCCCTCCCCGCCTGAAGGCG
>NZ_JBIAQV010000150.1:0-1831 GCF_042889305.1 Streptomyces sp. NPDC002619
TCTGAAGCTGATCGGAAAATCGATCTCCTGGTGGGCAGGCGGCAGCATCCGGGCCGCTTCAGTTGCGGACCGGATGTCGGGATCGGACGGGGGTCGGTCAGACAGTTGTGGGGGCGAGGGTGACCTGGTGGCCGAGGGCCTGGAGCTGGCGGACGAGGTCGCGGGTTCTGCGGGCGGGGTTGAGGTGGCGCTGGTGCCAGTCGGAGCCGAGTTCCTGGTAGGAGGCGTCCGGCTCGTTGATCAGGTGCCAGCTGATGACGAGTATCGAGCGGGCGACGGCGACCAGGGCTTTGGCGTGGCCGCGGCGTTTGACGATGCGCCGGTAGCGGGCGCCGAGGAAGGTGTCGGTGCGGGCGGCGGCGTTGGCGGCCTCGCCGAGGGCGCCCTTGAGCCAGGGGTTGCCCTGCCCGGCCGGGCCTGCAGTGTTCTTCGCGCCGGACTGGATCGTGCGGGGGCACAACTTGGCCCAGGACACCAGGTGTTCGGGGGTGGGGAAGCGGCTCATGTCCGCGCCGATCTCGGCGAGGATGATCTGCGCGGTGGCCGGACCGATCCCGGGGATGGCGTCCAGCTTCTCGGCCAAGGAGCGGGCGCTCACGCCACCGGCAGACGGTTCTGCTCCTGGGCCGTCGTGCGGGGTGGTGATCTCTTCCAGCGTGCAGGCGATGAGCCGGTCGAGTTCCTGGATCTGTGCGGTGAGATGGTCGACGGTGCCCAGCAGCACTCGCAGCAGCCGGGCGTGGTGGTCCTCGAACTGCCCGGTCAGGGCCTCGATGAGGGCGGCCTTCTTCTTGATCAGGTTGCCCTTGGCGAGGTCGGCGAGGGCGCGGGGGTTGCGTTCGCCGGCGACCAGGGCATCGAGCATGGCCCGGCCCGACATGCCGAACAGGTCCGAGACGACGCCGGACAGTTTGATCTGCGCGTCCTGGAGGGCCTTGTCCACCCGGTGCTTGTGGCGAGTGCGTTCCTGGACGAACACGGTGCGGGTGCGGGTGAAATCCCGTAGCTGCCGGACGGGCTTCGGCGGGACGAACGAGGCCCGGACCATGCCGCGTTCGGCGAGCTTGGCCAGCCAGACCGCGTCGAGCTTGTCGGTCTTCGGGCGCCCGGGGACGTTCTTCACATCGCGCGCGTTGACGAGCCAGCAGTCCAGGCCGCGGGCCTCCAGCAGGTAGAAGAACGGGCGCCAGTACGATCCCGTCGCTTCCATGACGACCCGCTCGACGCCCTGGCAGACCAGCCGGTCGCCGAGTTCCAGGATCGCGTTGGTCATCGAGGCGACCGTCCAGACCTGCTGGACGCGCCGGCCCTCGATGGTGTCGTGCGGGACGCGCAGGCAGACCATCCCGGATGCCTTGGCGATGTCGATCGCCGCGACCCGCGCGACCGTTCCGTCGTCGTGGTCTTCTCTCAACTCCTCCATGACGTGCCCCCTGTTGTGCTGGTTCGGGCAGGGGCTGTCCGGGGAGCCTTGAGGGGATCGGAGAAGCTGATCGGCGTGCTCAAGGCGACAGTGTGCGGCCCCTCGGACGGCTCCCTCACCAGACTCCTATGCGGGCTCACGGCCCAAACATCAAGCGGCGTCGGCAGACAGCCCCTGTACCGATTTTCACGCCCGCGGGGCGTCACCGCAGGTGAACGGTCGACTCCTATAGATCGTCAAGTCGCTGGGGACGTCGATGGTGCGCTGCTGAATGCGCTCGTGACGTGGTGGTAGACCTCTCGCGCGACGAAGCGCTTGAGGCATCTGAAGATGTCCTTCGTCTTGAGCCCTTCGAGAGTGCGTCGTGCGACGTAGTCACGAGTGCGTGGGTCGTGACGCATGCGGACC
>NZ_JBIAQV010000151.1:0-1784 GCF_042889305.1 Streptomyces sp. NPDC002619
ACCTGGCACCTCGCCCCTGCCACCGCATAGCGAAAAGGGCCGCCCGGCCTCCCGGCCGGACAGCCCCACAACAAGATTTTCAGCAGCCTTCTAGGGCACTTCGCCGTTCTCTCCGACGGCACGAAGATCGACAGACCGCGCTTCCTGCGCCGGGCCGAGAAGCGCCTCAAGCGCGCACGACAAGCCCTCTGCCGCAAGGAGAAGGGCAGCAACGCCAGGGACAGGCCCGGCTTCGTGGCGCCCGTGGCGCACGCACGGGTGGCCGATGCGCGACGCGAGTTCCACCACCAGCTCTCCACCAAGCTGATCAGCGAAAACCAAGCGGTCGCGGTGGAAGACCTGTCGGTCAAGGGCCTCGCCCGAATGCCTGGCCAAGTCCGTACACGACGCCGGATGGGCTCAGGTGGTCGCGATGCTGGAATACAAGGCCGCCCGGTACGGGCGCACCTTCCACCGCATCGGCCCCTTCGAGCCCACCTACAGGTCTGCTCGGCCTGCGGCGTCAGGACGGCCCCAAACCCCTCCAAGTCCGGACCTGGACGTGCAGGGTCTGCGACATCTCCCTGGACAGAGGCATCAACGCGGCCGTGAACATCGGCCGGGCCGCCGGGCTGGTGGTGACAGCGTGTGGAGCGCAGGTAAGACCGGGACTTGTTCCGGCACAGCGCCGTGAAGCGGGAACCCACCGAGACGGTCAGCCGACCGTGGTGGGAATCTCCTCCCTTTATGACTCCGTTGGCAAAAGGACAGGGCGGGCATCCCGGCTCGCACTCTGGCTGGGAGTGGATCACTTGACCTGCGGGTCCGTGAGCCAAAGTGACCACCACGGCCGGCAGCTCGTCCCTTTCCCAGCGGAGTCCTTTAAAGGGAGGGGAGCGGAAGTCAAGGCCGAGGCAAGCAGCGTCAGGCCGGCCTGCCCGCGGATTCCGGTCCTGTGCTGCCGCCTTCGTCCTGCTGGTCGACCGGCCCTAGGAGTGCCTCACTGATTTCGCGTAGCTGCTCCACCTGGGCAGGGGTGAGACGGTCGAGGAAGCGGGAGCGCACACAGGCGAGTTGGAAGGGGGCTGCCGCCTGCAAGGCGTCGTTTCCTGCGCCGGTCAGCCTGGCCAGGACGATACGGCGGTCGACTGGGTCCGGTACGCGCTCCACCCAGCCGTGCTCCCGTGCGCGGTCCACCAGATGGGAGAGTCTGCTGGTCGATATCTCCATCCGCCGAGCCAACCTGGTCAGGCCGAGCTGCCCCTGGGGGGCTTCCGACAGCCAGGAAAGCATCTCGTAGTTGATCTGCCACATGCCGGTGGCGCGTCGGAATTCCTGCCCGACCTGCTCGGTGAGCCAGCGTGCCGCACTACTGAAGGCGCGCACAGGCTGCTGTGCGGCAAGGCCAGCCGATTCGATTCTCTCCACAGGGACTCCTTGAATGTGGCGGTGCCGCACCGCTCTGCGTCACCAGCCCGCGGCAGTCACCTGTTCCCGCACCAAGCCCACACGCTGGTCCTTTCGCCGCCGCCCCGGCGCATGCGGGGTCATGGATACGGCGGATGCGCTGATCGTGCGGGAGGTTGTGCGCACGCGACGCGGCACTCGGTGCCGGGCACGGGCCCATCCTGACCGGCACGCCCCGTCGGAGTCGTGCGGGATGTCCGTGTGCACCTCCCTCCGCATGTACCAGCTCGAGATCGCGCACATCTGCGGTGCGCCGGGTCATGCGATGACGTCCGCGTTGCTGGAGCTGGGGACGGTGGGTGCATTTTTGGTCCCGGGCAGTGGGCTGGTGCCGGTCC
>NZ_JBIAQV010000152.1:0-1683 GCF_042889305.1 Streptomyces sp. NPDC002619
TCTAGCCTCGGGCTTTCATGAGGGGTTCCGTCCGGCAGGTGGTCGAGAAAGCAGAAAGTGCCCCTGAGCTGCAACGATAGGACTTGCTGAGGGTCCTGTACGTGGTAGCGAAAGAGGCACTTCCCAGGTGAAGAAGAGTAGCGGGTCCTACCCGCGCGTCCGTGTCGAGGGCAGGGGCCGCGGGGTGGTTGCCCAGGCCGGCTCGGTCCTGCTGATCGAGACGATCCGCAAGTCCGGCCTGGACACCGCGATATCGGCGGCATTGGCATCCTGGCGCAAACCGCGGACCGTGCACGATCCGGGCAAGATCCTGCTGGATATGGCCCTGGCCGTCGCGCTCGGCGGCGACTGTCTGGCCGACGTCGGCATGCTGCGGGCCGAGCCGAGTGTGTTCGGCCTGGTGGCCTCCGATCCGACAGTCTCCCGTCTCGTCGACACGCTCGCCGAGTCCGGCCCGAAGGCTCTTGCGGCGATCCGGGGCGCACGTTCCGAAGTGCGTCAGCGGGTCTGGGAGTTGGCCGGGGCAAGCAGTCCGGCTGCCGACAGCAGCGTGATCGTGGACATCGACGGGGTGCTGGTGCTCGCACACTCCGAGAAGCAGGACGCCACCCCGACCTGGAAGAAGACCTTCGGTCATCATCCGCTCGTCGCGTTCGTCGACCACGGCCAAGCCGGGTCTGGGGAGCCGGTGGCCGCCCTGCTGCGGCCCGGCAACGCGGGCTCCAACACCGCCGCCGACCACATCGAAACCGCCCAACTCGCCCTGGCCCAACTGCCCAAGCACCTGCGGCGGGGACGACAGACACTGATCCGCACCGACTCCGGCGGCGGCACCCACACCTTCCTCGACTGGCTCTCCAGGCGCGGACGATGGCTGTCGTATTCCGTCGGAATGACCATCACCGACGCCATCCACCAGGCCGTGCTGAAGATCCCGAAGAAGGCGTGGACGCCGGCCTACGACGCGGGCGGCACCGAGCGGCCCGGTGCCTGGGTCGCAGAGATCACCGACATGCCCGACCTGAGCACCTGGCCGAAAGGCATGCGACTGATCGTCCGCAAAGAACGCCCGCACCCCGGCGCCCAGTTGCGCTTCACCGACCTCGACGGCAACCGTCTCACCTGCTTCGCCACCAACACCAAAGGCGGCCAGCTCGCCGACCTCGAACTACGCCACCGAAGGCGGGCCCGCTGCGAGGACCGCATCCGAAATGCCCGGGACACCGGTCTGCGTAACCTGCCCCTGCACGACACCGCCCAGAACCAGATCTGGCTGGAGATCGTCTCTCTCGCGCTCGACCTCCTCGCCTGGCTGCCGATGCTCGCACTGACCGGCGACACCCGCCGCTGGGAACCCAAGAAGCTCCGCCTGCGGCTGTTCTCCGCCGTCGCCCAACTCGTGCGCACCGGCCGCCGCCACTGGCTCCGCCTGCCCGCCCGATGGCCCTGGACCGACGTCATCACCCACTCAATCGACCGGCTCCGCGCCCTGCCGAACCCCGGCTGACCAGCCACTTCACCCGTCCCGACAACCCGCACCACCACACCGGAGAAGTGGAACCCGGCGCCCACCCGGCACGACAGCCGGGCCCTCAACCTGTCCCGGCGCCGAAACGACCGAACCACACAAATACTGAGTCCCCGTCAGTGAACCCACGGAGACTCATGAACGATCGAGGCTAG
>NZ_JBIAQV010000153.1:0-1612 GCF_042889305.1 Streptomyces sp. NPDC002619
CTAGTGCCGCATCAGCCAACGTTCGCCCTGTTCCTGATGAGATGATCACGGCAGTCATCGGGGCTGGCAGCCCTGGATCGGGGAGTGAGGCGCCGAGTATGGCCACTGGTGAACCCTGGACGGGCGACGATCGGGATCACAACGATCGGTGCCATGCCCGTTGGCGTGCGTCCTTCAATCGCGCTACCGATCAACCTGACTACCGGGACGAGTGGTACGACGCCCAGTGCGGTGGGTGCCGCTTCTGGATCGCGTTGAGCGGGCAGCTCGGCCAGGACTACGGGGCCTGCACCAACCCAGTCTCACCGTTCGACGGACGGGTCCGGTTCGAGCACGACGGCTGCGAGTGCTTCGCCGTCCGCGAGGACGACTCGTTCGGGTAGACGCTGGTCAGGCAACATTTGCCCGGGCGACCACCTTGCGCAGGCGCTCATTGGCGGCGTTCTTGTTCCGCCAGATGATGTAGCGGCGGATCATGCTGCCCTGCTCTTTGTGGCTGGCGTGGTCGGTGCCGTCGAGGGTGAAGTAGCGCAGGGCGGTGAACTGGGCCTCGATGCGGTTGAGCCAGGAACTGTTGGTCGGGGTGTAGGCGATCTCGACGTTGTTGGCCTCGGCCCAGTCCGCGACCCGGCGGCAGCGCCTGGTGGTCAGGTGCGGGGAGAAGTTGTCGCAAACGATCGCGATGCGTATGTCCGCCGGGTGGAGGCTGCGCAGGTAGCGGCAGAACTCCAGGAACTTCGAGCGGTTCTTGGTCTTCTTGATGTGGCCGTAGAGCTTGTCCCTGCCCAGGTCGTAGGCGGCGAACAGGTGCCGTACTCCGTGTGGTCGGGTGTAGGTCGCCCGCCGCCTCGGCCTGGGCTCCCGGTCGGGGTCCTTGTGCTTGCCGCCGAGTTCGGCCCATTGCCGCCCGGGATGGGGCTGGAGGTTGAGCGGGCCGAACTCGTCCATGCAGAAAACGACTTCGGGTTCACCAGGCTCGGGTATGACCTCGCCGTCGGCGATGGCGTAGAGGTGCTCAACCCGGGCCTTCTTGGCCTCGTAGTCGGGGTCCTTCGAGGCCTTCCAGGTCTTCACGCGTTGAAACGAGACGCCCTCCTCGCGGAGCAGGACCCGAAGGCCCTCGTGGCTGATGTCGTCGACCACCCCCTCGGCGACCAGGAAGTCGGCCAGCTTGACCAGGCTCCAGGTCGAGAACGGCAGGCCGTGCTCAGCCGGCTTGGACTTGGCAATCTTCTTGATCTCCCGACGCTCGGGCAGGGTGAAGGTCCTCGGGCGTCCGCCCTTGTACTTGGGGTAGAGCGCCTCGAAGCCGTCGGTGTTGAAGTCGTGGATCACGTCGCGGACCCGGTCCGGGCTGGTGAATGTCACCTCGCCGATCTTCGCCACGGGCATGCCCTGGGCGGACAGCAGCACCATCTGCGCGCGCCGCCATGTCACCACCGAGCCGGTGCCCCTGCGGATGATCCGCAGCAGACGCCGGCCCTCATCGTCATCGATCTCACGAACCCGTACTCGCTCTGCCACCCGCATAGCTTGACGGACCGGCACCGAGCCGGCGATCACCAGGGCGGGCGCGTCACAACAGGGCGAAGGTTGTCTGATGCGGCACTAG
>NZ_JBIAQV010000154.1:0-1582 GCF_042889305.1 Streptomyces sp. NPDC002619
GTTCAGCAAGACCCGGTTCGGCATCTACACCCGGGCTGCGGCCGAGACGGAGAAGGGCCTGACGCTGATCGGCCGGTCACCCGAACGGATCGCCGCGATCAACTGGGTGCTGGGCTCTGCTATCGCCGGACTGGCTGGGTGGCCGCCGCACAGGCCGGTGCTGTCGATGCCGGCGGCAGCGAAGGGGAGGGGCGGCGACGGCGGACACCGGCCACCCGCGCAGATCGATTGAGAAGAGTCTGCGCCACGCCTGGCGCGGGCCGGCCGGCGAGACAGGCTGAGTGGGCGGACAGTGGCCGGGAGTTGCTGAACTCAGGCAGCGCCTTGGGCACCGCGAGCCTGTCGATAGCCGCAGCGGCCGGCATCGCGCGTTCACTCCCGGCCCGGACGACCAGGGACGGGTTCGGAAACGACTCCTTGACGAGGATGTCACCCACCCTTAATCTTCGATCAGTTATCAGATATCAAAGATGGGACTGAGGATGGGTAGAGGCTTTGTAGCCAGTCTCGCCGCGCTGGCCTCGGCTGTGGTGCTCCTCGCCGGGTGCTCGAGCGGCGGCGGAGACTCGACGGCGGCGTCGAGGGCCGCGTCCACTGCGGGCGGCAAGGTTGCGTCGGGCACGCCGATCAAGTTCGGCGTGGTGTCGCCGGTGACCGGGGTCAGCGCCGTTCCCGCCTTCCAGCAAGGCGTCAAGGCCGCCGCCGCCTACGTCAATAACCAGCTCGGCGGCGTCAAGGGCCACCCGCTGCAGATGGAGTACTGCGACGACCAGGGCCAGGACCCGTCGAAGAACACCGCCTGCGTGCACAAATTCGTAGCCGACAACGTCACCGCGATCTTGAACTACGGCAGCGCCTTCGGCACCGCGAGCCTGCCGATAGCCGCGGCCGCCGGCATCAGCACGTTCACTCCCGGCTCGGCCCTGTCCGAGGACCAGAGCAAATACGCGATCATCCTGCATGCCGACACCGAAAGCGGATACGCCGCCGCCTTCTCCCACCTGAAGAAGCAAGGCAAGAAAAGCGTCGGCTCGATCATGACCAACATCCCGGAGACCATCTCGCTGTTCCGGGGGATTCTCCCGCCGGCCGCGCGGAAGGGCGGGGTTGAGTTCGTCCGTATGGTCGTCGTCGACCCGACCGCCACCGACTTCACGCCGGAGGTGCTCAAAGCGAGCCAGGGCGTTGACACCGTCACGATGTCACTCGGCCCGGCTCAGATGGCGCAGACACTCCAGAACGCGCAGGCGGCCGGCGTGCAGGCGCAGTTCGCGGTGTCGAATGTCGCGATCGACGAGAAGAACTTCGTCCAGCCGGCCGGGTCGGCGGCCGAAGGTGTGGTGGCGTACTCCGGCGTGGACCTGTACAACTCCTCGGCCTCGCAGGCCGTGACCTACCGCGACCAGATGGAGAAGGCCGGGTTCGGCGCCGGCATAGGCGGGGTGTCGGAGCAGGGCTTCTCGTTCGCGATGACGGCTTACACCGCACTGAGCGACATGAAGCAGTACACCCCCGGCGCCCTGCGGGACTACTTCAACAGCCACAAGGTGCCGGTCTACCTCGGCCAGGTCTACGACGCGTC
>NZ_JBIAQV010000155.1:0-1576 GCF_042889305.1 Streptomyces sp. NPDC002619
CGTTTATCCTCGCAGGTCACCCGACCTGCTGATCTGCGGTTCTTCCCGGGACAGCAGAGGCGGCCGTTCTCCACGCTTCGAGATGTCGAGTAACGAAGCACGAGAGAACGGCCGCTGCCCATGAGTTTCCCCGTCGACGCGCCCGCAGGTGACGCATTGGGCATCCTGTCCCGCTTTCGGGTCGAGTTCTACGAATGCCTCTACGCCCGCCAGGACGCGCTCTTCGAGCTCACGGACGCGGTGTTGTGCGTGGACGGGCCGGTGAAGACCCTGGTCGAGCTGTCGCTGGCGGTCGAGCACCGGCGCGGGCACGGCGCTCTGTACGCGGCGTTGGACCGCGGTTGGCTGGAGCCGACGCGGGTGCGCCGCACGCTGGCCGGCCTGCCGCTGCCGAAGGCGGCCGACGGGCGGATCGTGCTGGCCGTGGACGTGAGCAACTGGCTCCGCCCCGATGCCCCGACCAGCGACGATCGGCTGTTCTGCCACGTCTACGGACGTGGCGACCGCAAGACGGACCAGTTCGTGCCGGGCTGGCCGTACTCCTTCGTTGCCGCGCTGGAGTCCGGCCGCACCTCCTGGGTCGCGCTGCTGGACGCCGTGCGCCTGGGGCCCGCCGACGACGCGACGCTCGTCACCGCTGCCCAACTGCGCGACGTCGTCGAGCGGTTGACGCAAGCCGGGCACTGGCGGCCGGGCGACCTGGAGATCCTGATCGTGATGGACGCCGGCTACGACGTCACCTACCTCTCCCACGCCCTGGCCGACCTGCCGGTCGTGCTGGTCGGGCGCCTGCGCTCGGACCGGGTCATGCTCCGCGACGCAGGCCCCGCGCGTTCCGGCCCGAAGGGCGGGCGGCCCCGTCGGCACGGCGGCGTCCTCACCTTCGCCAAGCCCGACAGCTGGCACCAGCCCGACGTCACCACCAGCACGGATACCACCCGCTATGGCAAGGCCGAGGCGATGGCCTGGGACCGGATGCACCCCAGGCTCACCCACCGCGGCCCGTGGCTGGACCAAGCCGAGGAGGAACTGCCCGTCCTGCACGGCACGTTGGTACGGCTGCAGGTCGAGCGCCTGCCGGGCGACCGCGACCCGAAACCGGTCTGGCTGTGGTGCTCAGCCACCGCCGCGACGCCGGTGGACGTGGACCGCTGGTGGCAGTCGTTCCTCCGCAGATTCGATCTTGAGCACACCTTCAGGCTCCTGAAGCAGACGCTCGGCTGGACGACCCCGAAGGTCCGCCACGCCGACAGCGCCGACCTGTGGACCTGGCTCATCATCGCCGCCCACACCCAGCTCCGCCTCGCCCGCCCCCTCGCCGAGGACCTGCGCCGTCCCTGGGAGCGACCCGCCGAGCCGCGCCGCCTCACTCCCGCCCGCGTGCGCCGGGGGTTTCGCAACGTCCGCGCGACGGCGGCCCGTCCGGCGGCCGCACCGAAACCGTCCAAGCCGGGCCCGGGACGGCCTCCCGGCTCGAAGAACAAGCACCGAGCCAAGCGCCACGACGTCGGCAAGACGGTCAAACGCGCCGAGTCGATCAAGGAACACCAAACCCGCCGAGGATAAACGCCAAGCT
>NZ_JBIAQV010000156.1:0-1497 GCF_042889305.1 Streptomyces sp. NPDC002619
TCCGGCAGGTCGGTGGCGTCGGCCCCATTGAGCCACTCGGCCAGGTGGTGGCCGGCACGGTCACGCATCATCTCCGCGAAGGAGCGTACGTGTTCGGCGGCAGTGCTGAGCTGGGGACACCGGGCGAGGATGCTCTTGATCTTGAGATCATCCTCCGAGGTCAGGCTGTCGGGGTGCTTGGTGATCCAGCCGGTCACGTCGCGCAGCGAGGGCGGCTTGGACGCGCGGCCGGCCGGATCGAGCCCGGATCGAAGTGGGCGCAGGTACTCGCGGACAATCGTGCACTGGCCTCGGAATCCGGCGGACTTGATCTCCTCGAACAGTGTCCGGGCATTGGTGCAGCCCTCCTGCCAGCGCTGATGCAGGTAGGGCTTGAAGGGGTCCAGGACGCTGGAGCGCCCCTGCCACTTGCCCGTGCTGAGCTCCTCGGCGGTGGCTGCGTGGGCGAACCTTCGCACGGTGTTGCGGGCCAGGCCCAGCTCCTGGGCGATCGCCCGCTGACTTCGTCCCTGGTCGAGCAGGTCGTGGACTGCCCGGTGGCGATCACGGGTGCGGTCCGCGCATCGGTAGGCCGACCGCATCGCCTTGCCGGCCTCAGCGGTCTTCTCCAGTTCGGCGACCGCCGCCGCTGAAGCCGCCTCCGTGGGGACTTGAGTGGGTTCGCGCAGGTGGGAGGAGTGGCGGGTGACGCATTTGTCGACGGCTTCGCAGAGGTTGTGCCACAGGTGCCACCTGTCAGCGACCTGGACCGCGGCGGGTGCTCCGAGCCGGGACCCCTCGGCGTAGGCACTGGCGCGGTCACGGCAGATGACCTCCACGCCAGGATGCTCGACCAGCCACCGGGTCAAGGTGGCCGCTTCCCGGTCCGGGAGCATGTCCACGGGTCTGCGGGTCTCGACATCGATCAGGATCGTGCCGTAGACATGCCCCTTGCGCAGGGCGAAGTCGTCGACTCCCAGCACGCGGGGTGTGGATAGCTGTGGGTCGGGCAATGCCCGGATCAGTCGCAGCAGGGTGGAGCGGCTGACCGAGGTGTCAAGTGCTTCGGCCAGCCGGGCCCCGGCCCTGCCCGCGAGCATCAGCGCGATGGCCTGCAGGTTCGCGTGCAGGCGGGTACTTCGGCGACCGTAGCGGAAAGTCAGGCCGTCGACCTGCTCGACGAAGGTCGTGCGCGGGCACCGGACCGTCGCACAGCGGAACCGCCGGACCCGCAGCCGCAGGACGACAAGGCGACCACCCACCGCCGTGTCCGTAAGCTGACGCTCGTAGCCGCTGTGGACCCGTAGTGACAGTGCGCCACAGACCGGACACCCTGCTCCGGTCGCGCAGGCCCGTGCCACCACCCGCACTTCACCTCCGACGAGTTCGACGTCCTGCACCAGCAGGCCGTCCAGGTCCGGGAACAGCACGTTTTCCACGATCACGTCGCCCATGGCCGCCGATCGTCACACCGGCGAGGACGCCCCGTCAGCCGGGGACCGAAAGTGATCACAAAAG
>NZ_JBIAQV010000157.1:0-1436 GCF_042889305.1 Streptomyces sp. NPDC002619
CAATGCCGTTGCTTGAGTCAGTGAAGTACTGCCGGGTGCAAGGTGATGACCTTCGCCGTGGTCTTGCGGGTGGGCTGACGGACCTGGCCTTTTGCGCGGAACGAGTACTTGGAGTCGGGGCGCTTGATGTGGCGGTCGGTCTCGCGTCTGCGTCGGGGTCCGCTGTCGAGCTTCCGACGGAGTTTCGAGGCGAGCATGGCCATGAACTTGCCGATCTTCGCCGCGGTGTTCGCGGTCTGGCTCGTCACGCTGCGGCGCACGTGCTTGAGCACCTTGAGGAAGGAGACCCGGTCCGGGTCGATGTTCCCGCCGTCGGCCAACTCCACGATGATCCGGATCAGGCAGTGGTGGACCACCAGATGCGCCCAGGCCTCCTGGAACGCCAGGTCCGGGTCTGCCGAGCGCAGAACCTGTTGCGGGCCGCGCTGGAAGGTCTTGACCTGGCGATATGAGGATTCCGCTTCCCACCTGTCGCTATACAGGGCTGCGAGTTCGGCCGCCGGGTATTGCCCGGGGTCGAGCAGGTCGGTCAGGAGCCGGATCACCTCGCCGCCGTCAACTCGGTACTCCACCACGCGCAGCACGACGTGGCCGGGTGCCGCCCGCTTCTGCCCGGCCAGGTTCATCCTGGCCAGATACGTCCCGTCGCTCAGGTACTCGATCGGCCGGGCGGCCACGCATGAGCGCGCCCGGATCAGCAGGTGGGCGCCCGCGTCGGTGTAGGCACGCCACAGCGCCACCCCGGGGAAGCCCCGGTCCATGATGACAAGCATGCCGTCGGCCGATGCGGCGAGCCGGATCGCGAGTTCCGGCTCGCCGTGGCAGTGCCCGCCCACCGCGGCGTCGATCTGCGCATGGGTTCCGGTCTCGGTCAGCGTCACCACTCTCACCTGGGGGAACCCGGCATCCTGACCGCGCGCGTCCTTCATGCCGCCGAGCTGGCGCCGGTTCGCCTCTGTCTCCGGCGCGTCCAGGACGAAGCCGTCCACCGCCGCCAGACGCATCCCCTGGTAGAACGAGCCTTCCAGGCCAGCCGGGGCCAACGGGCCCGCCAGCTCGCGGAACACCGTCTCCAGAACCTGCGGCCCCAGCCGCCGCCGGGCCCGCGTGAACGAGGACTTGTTCGGGATGCTCCCACTCAACTCAGGGATACCGCCGACCAGTTGCTCGGCCACGTCGTCGTAGGAGTCCTGCTGAAACAAGGCCAGGGCGAGGGTGAAGTAGACCATGAACCCGGCCGGCAGTGCGCCGGGCTTCTTGTCCCGGACCCCGCACTTGTCCAGCGCCGCAGCGATGAGCTCCGGAGTCACCCACCGGGTCACCGCCCCCAGTCGCACATGATCGGATAACCCCACCCACGGATGCATACCGGGTCCAACGACCGCACTGCCCCGGCGTCACGGGGAACTGCTTGCCATCCTCAAGCAACGGCATTG
>NZ_JBIAQV010000158.1:0-1407 GCF_042889305.1 Streptomyces sp. NPDC002619
TCGGGAAGGAGGCCCTCAATGTCTGTTTACGTCGGTATCGACGTACACCGCAAGCGGTCGCAGATCGCGGTGGTCGAGGACGGCGGCGCGGTGCGGGTGAACCGGAACGTCCCCAACGGGGTGGAGCCGGTGCTTTCGGTGATCGGTGATCTTCCGATCGGGGCGCCGGTCGCCTTCGAGGCCGCCTACGGCTGGGGCTGGCTGGTGGAGCTGCTGGAGGACTACGGCTTCGAACCGCATCTGGTGCATCCGCTGCGATGCAAGGCGATCGCCTCCGCGCGATTGAAGAACGACAAGGTCGACGCGGCCACCCTGGCCCAGCTGCTGCGCGCGGATCTGCTGCCGGAGGCGTGGATCGCCCCCGTGGACGTGCGCCAGCAGCGGGCCCTGGTGCGGCATCGCTGCCAGCTGGTGCGGTTGCGCACCCTGCTGCGCAACCGCGTCCACGCCGTCCTGGCGGATCACGGCTGCGACCGGCCCGGCAGCTACTTCACCGCTCCGGGCCGGGCCTGGCTGGAGGGCCTGGACCTGCCGGACGCCTCACGGCACGTAGTCGACGACCTCCTCAACCTGATGGACGCCCTCAAAGAGCCCATCGACGCCCTGGACGCGCAGCTGATCGCACAGGCGCGGGGCGAGCCCAGGGTCAAAGCGCTCACCCAGCTGCCGGGGGTGGGCACGCTCACCGCCCTGGTCATGGTCGCCGAGATCGGCGACGTCACCCGCTTCCCCTCCGCGCGCAAGCTCGCCGCCTGGGCCGGACTGACGCCTACCGTCCGTGGATCGGATCTCACCATCAGGCACGGGCACATCTCCAAACAGGGCTCGCACTGGCTACGGTGGATCCTGTGCGAGGCCGCCCAGACCGCGAAGCGGTCGCCGGAGTTCTCCGTCAGCTACCAGCGCCTCGCCCACCGCCGCGGCAAGAAGATCGCCACCACCGCCATCGCCCGCAGACTGCTCACCCGTGCCTACCACCTGCTGCGCGCCGTCCAGGCCCAGCAGGACCACCGGGGGGTGCGATGACAGCAGCCGACGACAACCGCCACAGGCGGTCGCAGACCCCGGGCGAGCTCGCAAAACCGCATGGGACGGCCTAGCGGCCGCGCCCGATGACCTGACTGAGCAACCCGGATCCCCGCACCACGGTCATGGCGCCGACCAAGGCGGTCAGACGCCGAATGGGTGTGTGTGAGACGACTCCGCCGACCACAGCCGGCACCGGGGATGACAACGACCGTATCTGCGAGCAGCCGTGACGCTTCCTCGGCGTCCCCATTGTCGACCGCCGCTCGTCGGCCTCCAGTTCGTTCGTCCTCGCCCCGCTCGTTCCTCGCGGGGCTCCGGGCGCTCCAACTGGACCCCTCCCAGGCGGCGGTCCCACAGATACACCGCGAGGAAGCCCTC
>NZ_JBIAQV010000159.1:0-1370 GCF_042889305.1 Streptomyces sp. NPDC002619
GGGTGCGTCCGGTCTTGGAGGTGGTGCAGCGTTCTCGCAGGGGACAGCCGGTGCACGCGCGCTTGAACTGGGCGGTGCGGGCGCCGTCTGCCTTGTTCTGGCCGAGGTTGGCGGTGTGTCCGGCCGGGCAGGTTGCGGCGCCGGCGGCCTGGTCGATACGGAAGTCGTCGATGGTGAAGCCGCCGGGGACGGCCTGCCGCAGCGGCGGCGGCTTGATCACCAGGGTGTGGCCGTCGGCCTGCAGTTGTGCGCGCAGGTCGCCGGTGCCGTAGGCAGAGTCGCCGAGCACGGTTAACTCGCCGTCCTCCCCCTCCAGAAGATCGCAGGCGACGGCGGCCTCGTGATTGTCGGGACCGTAGCCGCTGGTCAGGGCGACGGCCGTGAACAGGCCGGTCTCCGGCTCGAAAGACGCATGCCCTTTAAAGCCGTCCTGGTGACGGGTGCGGTTTTTGTGGATGTGCCGTGTGTCGGGGTCGACGGTGGACACCGCCCGGTCCGCCACCGTGCGCTTCGCGATACGCCAGCGGCCATCGCGCCCGTCGGAGTCCTCGGCGGGTTCCACGTCCTGGCCGGCGACCAGGGCCAGCAGGCCGACCGCGTTCGCCGCCTTCTCGCCCAGGTTCTGCTCGGGCAGGCGCCCGAGCAGGTTGAGGGCGTCGGTGACCAGCGCGTCGACCAGCGCGGCGCGGGCCGACTCGTCGTCCCAGGCGATCCTCGGCTTGCCCGGGTCGGTGTAGTCGTGCGCCCGGCAGTGCCCCGCGGCCACCTCCGGGGCACCGGGGACCTCGCGGATCACCCGGCGGATCGCGGAGATGATCTGGGTGACGGTGTCCTGGGTGGCCACCGCGTCATCGAGCACAGTGGAGTCCAAAGCGCGCCGCTGCTTGCCCTTGAGCACACCGGTCGCGGCCACGACCTCTTTGACCTTGGTGAAGATCCGCATCGGATCGGCCGAATGACGCAGCCGACGCCGGAAGTACGTCAGCAGCGACGGATCGAACGCCATGTCGTACAGCCCGAGCCCGCAAGCGGCCTTCCACCGCAGGTCACACCGCAGTTCCTGGACCGTCTCGAAGTCCGACAGCCCCTGCAGGCTCTGCAACACCACCGTCGCGGCCAGCACCTGCGGCGGCAGACTCGGACGGCCGTTGGACGAGGGATACATGTCCGCGAACATCGACGGCGGGAACAGCGCCTCGCGATGTTCGGCCAGGAACGCGAACACACTCCCTGCCGGGATCAACTCCCGGCAGGTCTCCCACACATCCGGCCCGACCATCTCCCCGGCCCATTCCCCCTGCATGCCCACAAGACTGGCCCCAACTCCACCGAGCCGGGGCCAGAACCCGAGATTTTCAGCAGTCTTCTAG
>NZ_JBIAQV010000160.1:0-1347 GCF_042889305.1 Streptomyces sp. NPDC002619
GGGGCCTCCCCCTGAGTGGTGGACACGCTGATACTGGATCTGCTTGATCCGGAGGAAGCGAGAAGACCGCCGATGGCGATGAAGGACTACTCGGACGAGTTCAAGGCCGATGCCGTGGCCCTGTACGAGTCCACACCCGGGGCGATCTACAAGAGCATCGCTGCTGACCTGGGCGTCAACCGGGCGACCCTGCGTGAGTGGGTGCTGCGGGACCGCGAACGCCGTGGCATCACCGCCGCGATTGCGAAGCCGGGTGCCCAGCCTCGGGAGGCGGTGCCGTCCGCTGATCCGGACGAGCGGGTGCGGCAGTTGGAGGCCCGGGTGGCCGAGCTCGAGGCAAGTGAGCGCAAGCTCGCCACCGAGCGGGACATCCTCCGCAAGGCGGCCAAGTATTTCGCCGGAGAGACGAACTGGTGAGGAGCCGCTTCCAGTTCGTTGACGACCATCGGAACACCTACGAGGTGAAGCGGCTCTGCCAAGTCCTGGACGTGAACCGGTCCAGCTACTACAAGTGGCTCGCCGGCGCCGAGGCCCGGGCCACCCGGCAGCGGGAGGACCGGATCCTGGCCGAGGAGATCCGCGAGGTCCACGGCGAGTCCGGCGGCGCTTACGGCTCCCCGCGAGTGACGGCCGAGCTCCGCGAGAAAGGGCGGCGGGTCAACGAGAAGCGGATCGCCCGGATCATGCGGACGTTCTCCATCACCGGCATCCGCCTGCGCAGACGCGTGCGCACCACCGTCCCGGACCCGGCAGCCTCACCGGTCCCGGACCTGTTCCAGCGGGACTTCACCGCTACCGAGCCGGGGCGCAAATACATGGGCGACATCACGTATCTCCCGCTCGCAGGCGGGGAGTTCCTCTATCTCGCGACCGTGCTGGACTGCTTCAGCCGCAAGGTCGTCGGCTGGTCCATCGCCGACCACATGCGCACCGGCCTGGTCGCCGACGCACTGCGGATGGCAGCCACGACCCGTGGCCGCCTGGACGGCGCCGTGTTCCACTCCGACCACGGAGCGCAATACGGATCCCGGGCCTTCGCCGGCCTCTGCGACCAACTCGGGGTCACACGGTCGATGGGCGCGGTCGGCACCAGCGCCGACAACGCGGCCTGCGAAAGCTTCCACGCCTCCCTGAAACGCGAGACCCTCCAGGGCGCCCACGACTACGGCGACTCCGACACCTGCCGCAGGACCGTCTTCGCCTGGCTGACCCGCTACAACAGCCGCCGCCGGCACTCCGCCAACGGCCACCTCAGCCCCAACGAATACGAACACCGACACCACACCGCTAAACTCACGCTCGCCGCGTGATCAATAACCGCGTGCCCACCTTCACGGGGGAAGGCCC
>NZ_JBIAQV010000161.1:0-1331 GCF_042889305.1 Streptomyces sp. NPDC002619
ACGAGGGGGATTCCTAGCCTTTGCGGGCTGGGGTTTCCTGCTTCACCGACGACTGCCCGCCCGGAGTGTTCCGTTGAGGTCTTACACCGTCTCCACAGGCTGTCACGGCCCGTCCGGCCGCCAGGAGGTTCTTTGCCGCGTTCACGTCCCGGTCATGGGTTGTGCCGCAGTCGCACGTCCACGTGCGGACATGCAAGGGCATCTTGCTCTGCAAGGCGCCGCAGTTCGAGCACAGTTTGGACGAAGGGAACCACCGGTCGACGGCGATCACCTCACGGCCGTACCACTGGGCTTTGTACTCCAGCATGCTCCGGAACTGCGACCACGCGGCATCACTGATGGCGCGGGCCAGGGAGTGGTTCTTGAGCATGTTGCGTACGGTCAGGTCCTCGATCACGATCGTTTGGTTCTCACGAACGAGACGAGTGGTCAGCTGGTGCAGACCGTCGCGCCGCCGGTCAGCAATGCGGGCGTGGATGCGGGCAACCTTGCGGCGGGCCTTGGCCCGGTTGGCTCCGGCCCCCCCGGCCTTGTGGGACAACTCCCGCTGGGCCTTCGCCAGCCGGGCGCGGTCGCGCCGTTCGTGCCTGGGGTTGGTGATCTTCTCCCCGGTGGAGAGGGTGAGCAGGTGGTGAAGTCCGGCATCGATACCGACCGCCGTGTCTGTCATGGGAAGCGGCTTCACGCCGGGGTCGTCGACCAGCAGGGACACGAACCAGCGTCCAGCCGCGTCCTGAGAGACGGTCACTGTCGACGGCGTCGCTCCCTGCGGCAGGGGCCGGGACCACACGATGTCCAGCGGCTGCGCCATCTTCGCCAGTGTCAGCTTGCCGTCCCAAAACCGGAACCCGCTGGTCGTGTACTCGGCGGACTTCCGGGACTTCTTCCGCGACTTGAACCGCGGGTACTTGGCCCGCTTGCCGAAGAAGTTCGTGAACGCCGTCTGCAAGTGGCGCAGACACTGCTGGAGCGGCACCGAAGAGACGTCGTTGAGGAACGCCAGCTCCTCGGTCTTCTTCCATGCCGTCAGCATCGCCGACGTCGCGTTGTAGTTGACCCGCTCCTGACGCATCACCCACGCCTCGGAGCGGGCCGCGAGCGCCATGTTGTAGACCTTCCGCACGCACCCGAAGGTGCGCGACAACTCAGCTGCCTGCGCATCCGTCGGATGGAAGCGGTACTTGAACGCCCGCTTCACGTGAGTGGTCATGGCTCACAAACTATCATGTCGGCTTGTGACTGCCTGACGGGTCGTCGGGAGCGGACGCCGGATCGCCCTGGCGGCGATCCGTCTTTCCCTGCCCTGCCCCGCAGGAGTCCGATTCCTCCCC
>NZ_JBIAQV010000162.1:0-1292 GCF_042889305.1 Streptomyces sp. NPDC002619
GGGGGCCCGGGTGCGGTTCCAACTAGTCTGAAGCGCCTGACGATCAACGGTCATGGCGTCAGTGTGGCCGATGCCGTTGGCAGGGTCACGCGACTTTCGCCGGTCGTCCGCCCCAGCGGAGGCCCTTCTCGCTGCGGATGCGGGCTCGCTCGCGGCGTTGGGCAGCCAGCACATCGGGGTGCCGAGCGTTGGTGTTGCGCCAGCGCAGGTAGGCGTGCAGGGCCCGGGTCTGGACGGTGTGGTTGCGGTGGTTGGAGTTGGCGACGGTGAACTGCCGCAGCGGCCCGAAGTGGGCCTCGATCGGGTTGGCCCAGGACGCGTAGGTCGGGGTGAAGCACAGCTCGACCCGGTTCTTCCTCGCCCAGCGTCGGATCGTCTCGCCCTTGTGGGCCGAGAGGTTGTCCAGAATGACGTAGATGGGGGCGCCGTCCGGGCGGGCCGCGCGGATCGACCTCAGCGCGGCGAGGGTGTTCCCGGTGCCCTTCTTGCGACGGTTGACGCCCCACAGGGTGTCGTCTCCGATCGAATAGCAGCCGTGGAAGTAGCGCACGCCGTGGGTGCGGTGGTAGGTCGCGGGGTTCCGCTCGGGACGTCCCTGCTCGGCCCAGCACGATCCGGCGGTGGGCCGGATGCCGAGCGGGCCGAACTCGTCGAATGCGAAGACACGATCCGGGAAGTGCTCCAGCACGTGCTCGATGCGGTCGAGCTTGACGTCGCGCTCGGGGTCCGGGGACTCCTTCCAGGTCTTGGTGCGCTGGAAGGTGATGCCGCGGCGGGCGAGCAGGCCACGTAACGCCTCGCGGCCGATCCGGATCACGCGGCCGTGAACTTTCCGCAGGTAAGCGGCGAGTTTGCGGACGGACCAGTGGGTGAAGGGCTGGCCGAGCTTGGTCGGGCGGGTGGTGGCCGTCTGGACGACGAAGTCCTCGTCGTCAGGACTGAGCAGGCGGGGACGGCCTCCCGCCCACCGAGGGTCCAGGCAGGCCAGGCCGATCTCGTTGAACCGGTGGATCACGTCCCGGACGGTGTCCTCGTCGGCCTGCACCAGCTTCGCGATCACCGGGACCCGGTTCCCGCCGGCCGAGGCCAGCAGCATCATCGCGCGCCGGTAACGCACCGAACTGGTGCTGCCCCGGCGCACGATCTGCTGCAGCTTCTGCCCTTCCTGGTCGGTCAACCTGCGCACACGGACAGGGTCAGCCACCACACCCCCCGACAGTCGGATCGCATGTCACCACACATCCAACCGCCGCAACCGCCAATCCGGCGAACCTTCCCGGTCAGAGCACTAG
>NZ_JBIAQV010000163.1:0-1166 GCF_042889305.1 Streptomyces sp. NPDC002619
TGCGTGCCGCCCACTCGGAAAGCTTCACGAGATCACGATACACGCTGAGAAAGGCTGATACTCACTGATGAATAATGGAGCAGTTCGAACCCCTCTCCGACGGCGGAAGCCGATGTTCGCGGCAGGCTCCGGGACTTGCGCAGGTCGATGTCGCGAACCTCTCGCTGAACATCGGGAGCAGCCAGCTGTACCGGCTGGACGACGACCTGCTCGGCCGGCGACCCTCGGTGGCTCGCTGGAGTCCGCCCTGGAGGGCGAGATCACCGACCATCTCGGCTATGACAAGCACGACACGGCGGGCAAGGACGGCGGCAACTCCCGTAACGGCACCCGTGCGAAGACCGTGCTGACGGACATCGGCCCGGTCGGGATCGACGTCCCCCGTGACCGGGAGGGCTCCTTCGAGCCGGCCATCGTCAAGAAGCGGCAGCGTCGGCTGACCGGCGTCGACGAGATGGTCCTCTCGCTGTCCGCGAAGGGCCTCACGCACGGCGAGATCTCCGCGCACCTGGCCGAGGTCTACGGCGCGAACGTGTCCATGACGACCATCACCACGATCACCGACAAAGTGATGGACGGCATGGCCGAGTGGGCCAACCGGCCGCTCGACCGCGTCTACCCGGTTGTCTTCATGGACGCTGTCAACGTCAAGATTCGCGATGGCCAAGTAGCGAACAGGCCGATCTATGTGGCGTTGGCGGTCACCGCCGAAGGCCACCGCGACATTCTCGGACTGTGGGCCGGTGACGGCGGAGAAGGCGCGAGGCACTGGTTGCGGGTGCTGTCGGAACTGGGGAACCGCGGAGTTGAAGATGTCCTCATGCTCGTATGCGACGGGCTGAAGGGGCTGCCGGACGCGGTCGGCGAGGTCTGGCCCCGTACCGTTGTGCACACATGTGTCGTTCACCTTCGGCGGGCGTCGTTCCGCTACGCCGCCCGTCAGGACTGGGACAAGATCGCGAAGGCGCTCAAGCCGGTCTACACCGCGCCGAGCGAGGACGCGGCCACGACACGGTTCCTGGAGTTCGCCGAGGTCTGGGGGAAGAAGTACCCGGCGATCGTCCGCCTCTGAGAGGGCATTTGATTTAGGTAGATTGCCCTGTATGCCCTAGTAGGTGCCTCGCCAGGTGGGTGTGGTCTCGTCCGTTATGCGCTTGGCGAGGTTG
>NZ_JBIAQV010000164.1:0-1101 GCF_042889305.1 Streptomyces sp. NPDC002619
CTTCCGCGCTCTTGGAAATGATCTCCGAGGGCGCGGACTGACGCGCGCTGCCGACCCGGTCGTGGACGATGCCTTTGCCGGCGTCGAGCGCGCACTGGGCATCACCGCCGCGTGCCGGCTGACCGGCCGCTCGCGGGCCACCCACTACCGCAGGCTGCGGCCCCCAACGGAGCGAAAAGCCAGGAAACCGCACGTCCAGCCCTCGGCTCTGACGGCCGAAGAGCGAGCCACGGTACTGGAGTTGATGAACTGCGACGAATACGCCGAACTCCCGCCCGCCCAGATCTGGGCCCGCGAGCTGGATGCCGGGCGCTACCACTGCTCCATCTCCACGATGTACCGGATCCTGCGCGAGAAGGGCCAGTCCGGGGAGCGCCGAAGGCAGGCCACCCACCCCGCCAAGACGGTGCCCGAACTGGTGGCCACCGCCCCGTCGCAGGTGTTCACCTGGGACATCACCAAGGCGGCCGGACCGGCCAGGGGCATCTGGTATCACGCCTACGTCATCATCGACATCTTCAGCCGCTACATCGTCGGCCACACCGTTGAACTCGCCGAATCGGCCGAGCGGGCCGAGGAGTTGATCCGCGAGACCATCGACCGCAACGGGATCGTGCCCGAGACGGTGCACGCGGACCGCGGCACCTCGATGACGAGCAAGAAGGTCTCCCAGCTGCTGATCGATCTCGGGGTGACAAGGTCGCACTCGCGGCCGAAGGTCTCCAACGACAACCCCTACAGCGAGGCCCAGTTCAAGACCACGAAATACATGTCGGACTATCCCGAACGCTTCGACTCGCTGGCCCACGCCCGCGAGTGGTTCGACGCGTTCATCGCGTACTACAACCATGAGCACCGGCACTCGGGCATCGGCTGGCACACACCCGCCTCCGTCCACTTCGGGACCGCCGAGGAGGTCCGCGACCAGCGGGCCGTCACCCTCGCCGAGGCATACGCCCGCCACCCCGAACGCTTCGGCCGCCGCCCCCGACCACCCGAGATACCCCAGACCGCCTGGATCAACGACCCAGCCAAGCGCCGCGAACCCGCACCACAAACCTCATAGCGTCACGACCGTCTCACTGGACTTGAAATCTTCCG
>NZ_JBIAQV010000165.1:0-1070 GCF_042889305.1 Streptomyces sp. NPDC002619
ACGCGGGCGGACAGCTCGTGTCAGCCTGCGGAGACCTCGGCATCAGCCGGTCCGTGAAACAGGAACCCGTAAGCCGGGCGACCGGCCGAACCCCCCCATAAGGGAATCCCCCTCGCTCACGAGGGGGAGGAAGTCAATACCCAACGGCGCTGGACCACATGACCACGGCTGTGCAGGAACTGCGTGCGGATAACGACCGCTGGCACGTGCTGTCCTCGCTGGAGAAACTGGGCGAGTTCCAGAGGTGGCGCGGGCAGCCCGAGAAGGCGGAGGAGAGCCAACGGGAGGCGCTGCGCCTGGCCGAGGAGTTCGGGGACAGGAGGGCGCAGGCGCGCCTGCGGCGCACCCTGGCCGAGACGTTCGGATACTTGCGCAGGCCCGAGGAGGCCGCCCCGCTCCTGGAGCAGGCCGTCCGCGACTTCCGGCTCCTGAACGACAGGATCTGGGAAGGCGCGAGCCTCTACGCGCTAGGCAAGATCTACCGGCTGCTCGCTCGCCGTGAGGACGCGCTGGAGGCCTATGACAAGGCCGAGGATATTTTCGGTCCCATGGGCGAGCGGCTGTGGATCGGCCGCATCGACAACGCACGAATCCGCGTGTACGCCGGTATGGAACGGTTCGACGACGCCTGGGTCTCGGCACGGGCGGCCCTCGACCTGTTCCGGCAGCTAGCGAACGAGATGTGGTACGCCCACACGCAGCGGGACGTTGGCTGGCTGCATCTGAGACAGGGCCGCCCGGGCGAGGCGGTGGCACCCCTCACCGAGGCGATCGACGTGACACGGCGGGCAGGCGACGCGTACGCGCAGGCCATGGCCAGGCACCTGCGGGGGGTCGCCCACCGCGAACTGAGACAGCTCGATGAGGCGCGCAGCGACCTGCAGGCGGCGCTGGCCATCTACCGGGACGGGGCTTACGAGTGGAATGAGGCGATAGTCCTGCACGACCTGATCCGGGCACTGCGCACCGACGGCACGTCCGATGAGGCCGACCGCATGGAGTCCTCGGCGATCTCGGCCAACCCGGTCTTTGTCCGGATGCCCGGCCGGGACGGTGCCCAGGCCATCCCG
>NZ_JBIAQV010000166.1:0-1060 GCF_042889305.1 Streptomyces sp. NPDC002619
GGCTTCGTCCGCCACATCCGGCTGCCCGAATACGTGGTCGGACCGCTGGCCGAGAAGCCGGCGGCCAAGCTGCTGGACACCTGGTGGCCGGGGCTGGCGCGGACGGTGCGGCGGCGGCTGCTGGCCGAGGCCGACGGCAACCCGCTCGTCCTGCGGCTGTTACCGACGGCGCTGACCGACCGGCAGCGCCGCGGCCAGGACCCGCTGCCCGCGCTCCTGCCCCTTTCCGGGCGACTGGAGGAGACCTTCGCCGCCGCCATCGAAAGGCTGCCCGCACCGACCCGAAAGCTGCTGTTGCTGGCCGCGCTGGAGCCTGATGCCGACCTGGCCACGATCCGGACGGCCGCGCAGGGCTGCGCGGACCTCGACGACCTGGTCGTGGCGCGACAGGCGGGCCTGGTCCATGCCGATGCGGCCGTCGGTGGCGTGGCGTTTCGTCATCCGCTGATCCGCGCGGCGATCGTGCACCTGACACCGCCGGGTGAACGCCGGGCCGCGCACCAGGCCCTGGCCGCGGCCCTGACCGGCGACCCGTACCGGCGGGCGTTGCACCTGGCCGACGCCGCGACCGGACCGGACGAGGCGGTGGCCGGGGCGCTGGAGGAGGCAGCCCTGTCCACCTGGCGGCGCGGCGACCCGTCCGCCGCCGGGGAGCGGGCATTGGACGAGGCGGCCGTCGGCGACCGGCGACGCGTCGGTGCGTTGGCCGCGGTGACCGCACTCGTGCGGGCCGGTGAACTCAGCCCGCACCCGAACGACCGGTCCCGGCGGCTGGTCGATGCCGCCTACCTCGCCAACATCACCGGTCAACTCGACCAGGTGCCCCGGTTGTTGGCCGACGCGAGGCAGGCACCGGACACCCCGACCGGGCTGGTCTTCGCCGCCACCGCCCACCTCCTCACCAACAATGAGGGCGATGTCGATGCCGCCTACCGGCTCCTGGCCCGGGCGCTCGACGACGTCGCCGACACCGGCAAGCCCACCAACAACTGGGATTCCTACGGGATCCTGTACGCGCTGCTGCACGTCAGCTTCTATGCCGCCCGGCCGGAGCCGTGGG
>NZ_JBIAQV010000167.1:0-1034 GCF_042889305.1 Streptomyces sp. NPDC002619
CCCCAGAAGAAGCGGCTGTGGCTGGCGCAGTAGCCGTATTCGGCCCAACCTGCCAGGTCGGAGCGTTTGACGGTCTCGCGGGAGCGGCCGCATTCCACCGGGGTGGAGTCCACGACCCATACGTCGTCGCTCCACACCGAGGTGGTGGTGGCCAGGATCCGGTTGACGCTTCGCATCAGACCGGCGGCCTTGCGCAGCCGCTTGTTGTAGCCGGGCTGCTGGGGCAGGTAGGGGAAGAGGTGGCGCAGGTGGGCACGGGCATGGCGGAGCCATTTGGCCTCGGAGGTGTAGCCGAGTATGGCCTGCATCGTGGCGAGGGTGACCAGTTCGGCATCGCTCAGGCGGGGCGTAATGCCGACCGGCGGGCGCCACGGCGCCAGGTCGGGATGCTCCTTCAGCATGTCGTCGGTCGTCGCATAGAGTGCTGTCGCGAGGGTGTCCACGTCGTTCGTCACAAAACGATCTTGGACACCCTCGTTCTCGTCTCCGCAGGCACCCCTTGGACCACACCACCAGGAGGAACCAGTGTCATACCCGCAACTGCTCACCCCCGAGGAGAAGCTCGCCGACGCGAAGAAGCTGTTGAGCCTCCCGCGTATCGTCGTGATCTGCGGCTCCACCCGCTTCATGACCGAGATGAACGAGGCCGATCTGCGGAAGACCAAAGCCGGAAAGATTGTCGTCAAACCGGGCTGTGACATGAAGTCGCCGCACGAACTTTGGTCCGATCCTGTCGAGGCCGAGGCGCTGAAGGTTCGACTCGACGATCTGCACCGGGCGAAGATCCGGCTCGCTGATGAGGTGCTCGTAGTCGGCGACTACATCGGAGACAGCACCCGAGCCGAAATCGCCTACGCCCGGTCGCTGGGCAAGCCCGTGCGGTTCACGCACCCCGAAGTCGACCCTGACGCCTGACCGCCCGCTGCCACCTCGACAACCAGGGCCGGCAGCCCGCCGCGTGACCGTCTCGCGGTGGCTTCGGCCGCCGCCCACCCCACACCCTCCGCAGGCATCCCTTGGAATTGATCATCTAG
>NZ_JBIAQV010000168.1:0-1034 GCF_042889305.1 Streptomyces sp. NPDC002619
AGAGGGCATTTGATTTAGGTAGATTGCCCTGTATGCCCTAGTAGGTGCCTCGCCAGGTGGGTGTGGTCTCGTCCGTTATGCGCTTGGCGAGGTTGTCGATCGAGGCGATGTAGATCATGGCTTCGGAGCTGGCGGGGAGGGTCTCGTAGTCGCGGGCCAGACGTCGGCGAAGCATGATCCATCCCAGACTTCGCTCGACGACCCAGCGCCTTTTGACGACGTGAAAGCCGCGGATGTCGGGGTTTCTGTTGACGACTTCGACGTCGATTCCGAGGTTGGCGCCGTGCTCGATCATGGCGTTCTTGAAGCCGGTGTCGACCCAGCTCTTGGAGATAGTGGGGTAGGTCTTCTTGGCCTGGTCGAGCAGTCGCATTCCTACGACGTTTTCCGACAGGCTTGCGGCGGTGACGGTCACGGCGAGGAGCAGGCCGAGCGTGTCGGTGATGATGCCCCGCTTCCTGCCGACGATTTTCTTCCCGGCGTCCGTTCCCTGGCTGGTCAGGGGCACGTTGGCGGAGGTCTTCACGCTCTGGGTGTCGATCACGGATGCGGTCGGCTCGGGTTTGCGGCCTTCCTTGACGCGGGCCAGGCCGGTGAGGTCGTAGTTGAGTTGGGCGAGGATTCCTTCGTCGCGCCAGGCGGCGTAGTAGGCATAGACGGTGCCGTGGTTCGGGAAGTCGTGCGGGAGGTATTTCCACGGGATTCCCGTGCGGTTGACGTACAGGAGTGCGTTGAAGACGTCGCGCAGTTCCACCTGGGCCGGCTGGCCGGTGGGCCTGCGGTCGAGTCGGGCTTTCCTCCAGGCGGATAAGGTCGGTTCGATCAATGCCCATCGGGCGTCGGACAGGTCGCTGGGGTACGGCTTCCGCTGGCTCACGAAGGGGCTCTTAGCCGAACGGCGCCGCTGAGTGCGGTACTTGACCTTTAGGGCGTTTCTATGAAGTCCATAGACCAGACGGAATCTGGGCGCGAGACGTGGAGCAAAAGGGCGGCGAGACCGGAGCCTGGAAGGCCACGAAGCTCTACGTAGAGCA